>JAHJSU010000275.1 GCA_018829985.1 Elusimicrobiota bacterium
ACGGTTTGTTGTCTGATTTCTTTCGTGTCTTTGTGACTTTGTGGCTGAGTAGTAACGATTTTTATGATTAAACATGATCTGCGTCCATCATATTCATCTGCGTCATCTGCGTTCCATGTATTACTGCTGAGCAGTTACTATGGTTCAGCAAAATGCCGAGGTGAAAATGTTGTTTGCAGTCGCAATGATAATTTTTCTGGTATTCACCCCCGAGTCCATGGCTGGTTGGAATATCGAATCTGTAAGTCCGGCCCCTGTAGACCCCGCGTTTTCTTTTGCACTTGACAAAGACGGACAACCGCATATTTCTTGGTTTTTCTATTCCGACAACGATTTCAAAATGAAAGTTGAATATTCCAGCCGGACAGATTCATTATGGTCCACCCGAACCGTTGATGAAATAGGATTTGCAAGAGATAATTCTATTGCAATTGATGGAATTAACCAACCCCGTATCGCTTATTGCGACGAGGACATTAAAAGCCTTAAATATGCCGTGTGGACCGGTATTGCGTGGTCAACAGAAACAGTGGATGCTGAAACAAACACTTATAGAGTGCCCCTCGGACTTGAGAGTTCTATAGCGGTTGACAAAAATAATCATTCGCATATCACGTACGTGGATGAAAATACCGGAAACCTGAGATACGCGAAATGGACAGGAATATCCTGGTCAACACAAATAATAGATTCAGGTGGCAAGATGGGCTACGACGACTTAAAAATTGACGATAGAGATCGTTTGCAGCTGGTTTATTACGACCATGCAAAAAAACGTTTAAAATATGCCGAATGGACTGGGGTCGCGTGGTCAACAGAAACAGTTAATTCCGAGCCTGTGTGCGGGGGGGTCTCAATAATTATCGCCCATAATCGCATTCCCCATATTTTCTATCCCACATGCGTGAATGACCGAACACTTGCATATGCAAACTGGGGGGGCAACTGGCGTTCCTATACCCTTAGACACGTAAAACGGGTTGCGAATTCATGGAAAACAGAGACTTTAGATATAGGCAATCCTGTCGCCATGAATAATTCAGTAGCCCTGGATAAAAACGATTATCCTCATATCGCTTATATAAACTCTGAAAACAGCACCATTAATTATGTGAAATGGACAGGGAAATCCTGGCAAACCCATATTGTGAGCCGAACTGGGGGCGGGAATAAGGTACTGCTTGCGCTTGATGACAAAGGGAATCCGCACATTGTCTATTACGATGGAACCGAGAAAACAATTAAATATGCCACACAATCCAAAGAGGCGCATTCGCAGAATGTTTTAGTGGTAACTCCGTAAGGTTTGCATTAAGTCATAGAAGAGCCAGCTTGAAATTTCGCGATTATTCCGGGAGACTTAAGTGGACAGGGTAATATTTAAAACATGCGTCAGCTTACTAAGGAGCCCATTATTGTTTATCGCGGGTTTTTTATTGGCACCGGCTTATGCAGCAGAGCCTGCGTCAAAGACGCCGGTGGAGTGGGAGGGCGCCTCGCGGGGCGGAAATATTATTTCGCCCGAAGAAAAGGCGCAATCACCCGAAAAGAGGTATCAGGAGAGCAGGGAAAAGTTCAATCAAAAAACATAACTACCCAGGTTCTTTGGAAAGCGCCCCCCACCCTAACCCTTCCGCCTTAGGCGGAGGAGGGAAGGGAGGGGGTGAGCAGTTACCAAAAAACACATATAAAGATTGACTACAGGGTCGGATTGAATGTTTCAATAAACTGTGATTTCAAATAAGAGAGGAACTTATGAATAAGATAAAATCAAAAATGTATATCTGCGGTGCCGTGTGGTTGTTTGCGATTCCCGTTTTTTCCACGGAGCCAGTTGTGGATTTTGACGGAAAAAGCCCTGACGTCAAAAATATAAAAACTTTCATTGCTGAAAACGCTCCGGTTTTGCTTTCTGTGCCGGCAAACAAAACGGACTCCGAGTTGGTGGTTAAACGCGAAATATTAACCGAAACCGGCGAGTGGATTGAGCTTAAACCTGTCGGAAGCTGGATTGACGAGCATGGAACAAAATATGATCAGTACACGGTAAAGCCGAATTGGGTAATAATGTGGAGTTTACGGTGTCCAAAAGGCAACTGGACGGCGAAAAAAACGTACAGTTTCTGGAATGAGCAATACGGCGGGCACTATCATTATGACCCGCCGCCCCCGCCATTATCGGTGAGCAGCGTTTCGCTTAGCGCGTCCACCGCCCCGTTTCACACGGCTCCGAGCCCGATAATTTTTCCGGAGATGAAAGGAAACACCACTTATTATTACGGGGTATGGTATCCCGCATTCGCGACTAAAGTCCAGGAACAACTTGAGGCTTACGGAGCATGCCAAGGCATCACAAAGACGAATTATATAGACGTGAAAATTCCAGGATTAGTGGAAATGCCTGAAGGACAAAATTATGTTCTCTATAATTCCGAAACGGGAATGGGCTATCATCCGGATAATCATTATGGGACTCAAAAACTTATTGACAACCTGAAAACCATAGCTGACGGATACAGGGCTGTATTTCCAAGCGCCGCTCCTATACAAATCAATGACATGAGCCTTCCCTGGGGTGGGATATTTGATATTAACCAGGATTGGAAAAGGCCCTTTTTCGGTCACGACACCGGAATTGACGCGGATATAGTAACTACTCAGGTTCTCCGTATTTTTCACGTATTTTTTGTAGTGGCAAAGCTTGCTTTGCCTTTTTGGGCAGAGTAAACTCTGCCACTACGACGACAGACCTGAGTAGTTACCGGATATAAGCAAAAAAACAGTTCCGCTGGAAAACCGCCAGAAACTCCTGGAAATCATGTGCAGGAATGCGGACACCTATTCGGAACAGGATGTGCCGGGAGAACTGCCTTATTTCCATGTCAGGGTATTGAGCGGTACAGCCGGAGTTCCGCCTGTTGATTTTATTGAGGACGGCAAACCAACGATAAAATGCTGCAAGGGAAATGTGATAGACCCCGCCGCTCTTCAGGCATGCATATCAACCCAGGCCTGGTCACAGTAAATTGAATTCCGGCATTTTCGCGCGGTTTAAGACTGGCTTCGACCTTGGGGGCGGGAGGAGAAGTATCATCAGTGCCCCGGCCAATTACATGAATAGCGTTACTAAAACCCGGTCAGTTTACCGAAATTCACCGAAAATCGGGGAGCCGGAAGTTATAAGATAAGCCATTGACTAACAGGGGGAAAGTTTGTAAATTACATACATAGGGTAAATGCCAAGACAGCCAAAAAGAAAGGATGAAGGATGAAGGAGCGGACGCGAAAAAACATCGGGTTTTTTCTGTCCCTTAGCCTTTAGCCTTCATCCTTTAGCCTTTGTCCCTGACACAGGAGGATGTATTGTATCGCGATAATAAAAGGATAAGGATAAACCGGTATATAAATGTGGCGCAGGTAAGACTGATCGCCACCGACGGAACCATGATAGGCGTGAAGCCCATCAATGAAGCCCAGAACATGGCGCGGGCCGCCGGCCTCGACCTGGTGGAAATAGCTCCGATGGCCAGCCCGCCGGTCTGTAAAATAATGGATTTTTCCAAGCATCTCTATGAGCTGGATAAGCAGGCGAGGGAAAACCGCAAAAAGCAGAAAGCCGGCATCCTGAAAGAGATACGTTTCAACCCCAGGATAGCCAAGCACGACCTTGACACCAAGATACGGCACATAGAGGAATTTCTCAAGGAACAGAACAAAGTGCGCGTGACCGTGGTGTTCCACGGCAGGGAGAACCGGCACCGCAACCTGGGCGAAGAGATATTGATGCGCGTCAAGAACACTCTCACGGCGGTCGGCGTCGTTGAGGGCCGCACCCAGATGATGGGCAACAGAATGAGCATCATGCTATCCCCCGTTCAGGTGGCGGCGAAAACCGCCCCACCCGCTGCGGGGGGGGCGAAAGCGCCGGCCCAACTTTTAAAGCCGGCGGCGCGGCTTGATCCCCCCAAACCTGCCATCCCGGGCGCGTAAGCTGTTTTGCAAGAACGGCTCCTTACTTGATATAATAATGAGAGAAATCTACCCGGCTGGGGATTTAAAAATAGCCCAGCCGGGAGAACGCATATTTTGGTTCCGGCGGTTGCGGGGAGAAAATAGTTATGCCTAAATTAAAAACGCACACAGGCGCCAAGAAAAGATTCAGAAAGTCCGCAGGCGGCAAATTCCTGCACAGGAAAGCGGGGCGTCGCCACCTTTTAGAGGAGATGTCGGCCAAAAGAGGCCGTCATCTCCGGACTGTTAAGGTGGAAGGGGTCACCAGCGCCGCGGCCAGGATGTTGAAAAGCTATCTGCCCTATAAGTAGTAAGTGGTAAGGATTAAGTGGTAAGGTTTTAAAACTTAATCCTTAGTACTTAATCCTTAATCCTTGCTAAACGGGAACTATCATGAGAATAAAATACAGCGTCGCAAGAAATAAAAGAAAGAAAAAAATATTTAAGCTCGCCAAAGGCTACTACGGCAATAAAAAGAACCGTTTGCGGATGGCCGTCCAGCAGGTCAAAAAGTCCCTGACGCATGCTTACGCCCATAGGAAAGACAAGAAGGGCGACATCAGGCAGGTCTGGATAGTCAGGCTTAACGCCGCCGCCCGGGAAGAGGGCATGTCTTACAGCCAGTTCATAAACGGGCTCAAGAAGGCGAACATCCTTTTAAACCGCAAGATGCTGTCCGAGATAGCTATAAAAGACCCCGCGTCCTTCACCGCCATAGTTGAGCTTGCGAAGGCCGCTTTAGGACCCAAGAAAACCTCATGAACCAGGCGGACTGGAAGAATAAACTGGCCCTTATAAGGGATGGTTTTCTTTCCGGGCTCGCCAAAACCGACGCCGCCGGGCTGGCGGAACTTGAAACGCGTCATCTGGGCAGGAAAGGGGACCTCACCCTGCTGCTGAGGGAACTCAAGGATTTTCCGATAGAAGAACGGAAGGTCCTGGGCGCGCTCGGCAACGCCCTCAAAGAAGAACTCGCCGCGAAATTGGACGAGCGCAAGGCCGGGGCCGGCGCCGTGGACCTCAAAAAGTCCCAGTTTGACCTTACCATGGCCGGCTACCCTTTCCCGAAGGGCAGCCTGCACCCGCTTACCCTCACCATAAACAAGATGTACGACGGCTTCCAGAAGCTGGGCTTTACCATCGCGGAAGGCCCGCTCATCGAGGAAGACTATTTCAACTTTGAAGCCCTGAACTTCCCGCCGGACCATCCCGCGCGCGACATGCAGGACACTTTCTACGTGGACCTGAAGGACGCTTCCGGCAAAGACCTGCTTTTAAGGACCCACACCTCGCCCGTGCAGATACGCACGATGAAAAGCCTGAGGCCGCCGCTGCGCACGGTTTCCGCGGGCCGCGTGTTCCGGTCCGAAGCCGTGGACGCCAGCCACTCGTTCGCCTTCCACCAACTGGAAGGCTTCTGTCTGGACAGGAACATTACGATGGCGGACCTGAAGTGGACGCTCGAGGCGTTCATGCAGGACCTGTTCGGCTCTTCGGCCAAGATAGCTTTTTCGCCGTCTTTCTTTCCGTTCGTCGAGCCCGGGGCGCAGGTGGCCGTGTCCTGCGTGTTCTGCGGCTCCGGGGCTGGCCCTGAGCAAAGTCGAAGGGCCTGCCCGGTCTGCAAGGGCACGGGCTGGATAGAGCTTCTCGGGGCGGGCGTCATCCACCCCAACGTTATCAAGGCCTGCGGCTACGATCCCATAGATTGGAGCGGGTTCGCGTTCGGCGCGGGCATAGAGAGATTTGCAATGCTTTTGTACGGAATCAAAGACATGCGCATGTTCTACGAGAACGATCTTCGGATCTTAAAACAATTGTAAAGGGGCGAGCGTCTAGCGTATAGAGGTTAGGGTTTTAAAATGCTGTTCCCTATACGCTAGCCCCTGGACGCTAGACGCTGATAATATGAAAATACTCCATAGCTGGCTGACGGATTATATAGACGCCCCGCCGGGCGTGGAAGACCTCGTCGCCAAGCTTACCCGCCTCGGTTTCAATATCGAGGAAATAAAAAAGACCGGCGTCTCCTTTACCGGCGTGTCGGTCGGGCAGATACTTAAGATAGAGAAGCATCCCAACGCCGACAAGCTTTCCCTGTGCGAGGTCAACGACGGCGCCGGCGTGATGCGGGTGGTTTGCGGCGCGAAAAATATCGCCGTCGGCCAGAAGATACCTTTCGCCCGCGCAGGCGCGGAGCTGTCCGAAGGGGTCTTAAAGAAAGCCAGGATACGCGGCGTGGACTCCGAAGGCATGATCTGTTCGGCCGCCGAGTTGGGCCTGGAGGGCTATGACAGCTCCGGCATACTTGTCCTGCCTGATTCAGCGCCCGTCGGCGTCGACGCCAAGACCCTTTTCCCGAAGGCGGACCATGTTTTCGAGGTGGAGATAACGCCCAACCTCGCCTATTGCCTGTCGCATTACGCGCTGGCCAGGGAACTCAGCGTTTTTTACGGATTGGCGCTGAAAAAGCCGGCGGTCTGCGAAACCTCCGCGCCGGACAAAGGCATAGCAGGTATTACCATAGAGGCCCCGGAGCTTTGCCGGAGGTACGCCGGCGTAGTGGTAAGGAACGCCGCCGCCGCGACTCCGGACTGGATGGCCGCGCGCCTGCGCGCCGTCGGCGTCAATCCCAAAGGCACACTGCTGATAGACGTATCCAATTACGTGATGTACGAACTGGGCCAGCCGATACATTGTTTCGACCTGCACAATCTTTCCGGCCCGGAGATAAGGGTGCGTACCGCGTTCCCCGGCGAAACCATGAAGACGCTGGACAGCCAGGACCTTAAGCTTTCCGAGGATATGCTGGTCATTGCCGATAAGAGCGTCCCGGTGGCGCTGGCCGGCGTCATGGGCGGCATGGGCAGCGCTGTTTCCGATTCCACGAAGGACATTTTAATAGAGTCGGCCTGTTTTGCCCCCGCTTCTATTCGCAGGACTTCAAAGAAGACCGGCCTCAAGAGCGAATCCTCCTACCGCTTCGAGCGCGGCATAGACCCGGAGCTGCAGCTCTACGCGGCCCTGCGCCTGGCCCGGCTGGTCCTTGACTGCGCGCCCGGCGCCAAAGTGGAACAGATAACCGACAACTACCCTTTAAAGCACGTCCCCGTGACGATAGAAGTTTCGGCGGAGCGGATAAACGCCATCCTGGGGACAAAGATACCGGAAAAGGATATTTTCTCCTGCCTCAAAGCCATACAGCCGGAGCTTTCGGACGGCAAGCCCTTCGACTTCGCTCAGGGTAAGCCCTGGCGGTTCTCCGTGCCCGGTTACCGGCGGGACATAGAGAGCATCTGGGATATCGCGGAGGAAGCGGCCCGCTATATCGGTTACGACGCCATACCGTCCGCGTCCAAGATGCCGATGATGCGCGCGTCAACCGCGCCGTCATTCGAGGTCGCGGCGGAGCTTAAGGGCCGCCTGGCCGGGCTGGGGTTCTCCGAGGTCTACAATTACGATTTCATCTCGCTGAAGGATTTCCGCAACTGCCTGCTGAACGAAGAAGAAGCCGTGAGCCTGAAGAACCCGCTCTCGGCCGAATTCCAGTTCCTGCGCACGGCCATGGTGGCGGGCGTGCTGAAAACCTTAAGCTACAATTTGAACCGCGGCCGCAACTCGGTCTCCGTTTTCGAGGTGGGGAATATCTTTAAGAAGACGAAGAACAGCCATTCCGAGGAGACGATGTGCGCCGGCCTGATGTTCGGCGCTTTCCCCGATTCGGAATTCTGGCGCGGGGGGGGCGCTTCCGCCGATTTCTATCATCTTAAGGGCGTGATGAACAGCGGTTTCTCCGGCTGCGGCGGTTTCAGGTTCGAGAAGGCTAAGGAGCCGCCCGCCTATTTCCACCCGGGGGCCTGTCTTGAGATGAGGCTGGGCAACGCCCACGCCGGTTACCTGGGTCTGCTGAACCCGATGGTTGCCAGGAACAGCGACCTGAAGGACAACCAGATTTATTATTTTGAACTGCCGTTGAAGGTTTTGGTGGCCGCGCACGAGCCGGAGTTCTGGCAGCGGGCGCCGCAGGTGAAGGCGGTGTCCGCGTTCCCGAACATCTGGCGCGACCTGTCGGTGGTGCTTGAGGATAAGTTCGAATGGGCCGAGATAGAGGCGGCCATCGCCAAGGCGCCGGACCTTTCGTCGGTGAAGCTTGTCGACGTCTACAAGGGCAAGAATATAGGAGAGAATCTGAAGAGCGTCACTATCCGGTTCACTTTTTCCTCGATGGAGAAGACCCTCACCGACGCGGAGATAAACGCGCACATCAACGCCATCCTGCTGAAGCTCTCCCTGAACTTCGGCGCCAAGCTCCGCGCCTGATCCCATCATACCCCTCTTTTGGAAAGAGGGGGGAGGGGAGATTTTTTCAGTAAAAATCACCGCTTGACCATCGCCTATCATGTAATTTGCCGTGGAGGCGGGATTTTACCGCTCGCACGCCGGGACCGGCTTTATGGGGAAGCGGCCAAGCCGTTTCCGCCGGCGAAGAACTCCTCGCGCACACAGTGCGCGATTCAGACATTCTTCGCCGCCGCCTAATGATAGCGGTTCGCTCCAACGGCCTGGCCGAAAGCCGGAAGGGCGTGCGTCAGCAAAACCCCGCCGCCTCCCCGGCTGGCCGTTTGATAGACCCCGCCTACCCCTTGAAATTTCAGGATTTGTCTGCCATAATATGTCCAGCGTTCAACTGTTTAAGGGTTTTTCCGAGGCAGGTAGACCTGCCGGGTTGTATTTGCGGGTAAAGCCCTGTAAATAGTTGAAGTTATTTCTTTCCGGCGGGAGATATGGGGATAAAAACCAATTTAGCACTATCAACGGTTCTCGCCGCAGCCATTGCATTTTGTTCCCTCCCGCTAATATACGCGGGTTCTATCACAGAACAGCTATGCTCGTTTACCGCCAATTTCCTTAACAACGAGGATGCCAAAACCGCCGCCGCGGTTAAAAACTGTAAAAGCAAATGTGATTGGATCAAAAAGAAG
>JAHJSU010000276.1 GCA_018829985.1 Elusimicrobiota bacterium
ACGGTTTGTTGTCTGATTTCTTTCGTGTCTTTGTGACTTTGTGGCTGAGTAGTAACGATTTTTATGATTAAACATGATCTGCGTCCATCATATTCATCTGCGTCATCTGCGTTCCATGTATTACTGCTGAGCAGTTACGTTTAAAGGTCGTAATTCCCGGCAGCTTCCGGCTGATAGCATATTTCCTCGATCTGAATGCGGCGGACCCTGGCCGGGACTTTCCGTTCAATGATGTCTCCGAGGGAATGCCCCAGAACAGCGGCTCCTATCGGGGAAAGGACCGACAGCTTGCCCTGTTCGATATTTGAATCGTCCGGGAAAACAAGAGTCACAAGCATCTCCTCGTTGGTATCTATGTCTTTCAGTTTAACGCGGGAGTTCATAGTCACGATATCAGGCGCAATCTTGCGGGAATCCACGATTTTTCTCTTGCGGATTTCTTCTCCCAACATCTCCGGACTGCCGCGGTCACGCGAACCATTTGCGCCGCCTGAAGAAAGATATTTTCTGAGCCGCTCACAATTCGGTTTTGTAATGTACAAGGCATGTTTATTCATAACACAATTCCAAGATAGAGTGGTTTTCAACATTCAGGAAGCGTAATAGCCGGTTATCGCGGGGGAGAAGCACAATTCAACGGCCGGCTTTCCTTTTGCGCAGGCAGCCAGGGCGAAAATCAGACAGAGCAGCGCCAACCGTCCCGCGTACCGCCGAACGATCACGGAGATTATAATCCGTTTATCTCCGGTTCCTTGTTACCCCATACGAGTTTTCCGTAAATCCAGCCCTCTAACTCCTCCTCGTCCGAAACCTTGAGCCAGTCTCCATCTCTCTCCAGCACCTTCAGGGGGTATTCGCGCTCTACGGTCCATAACACCTCATAATCCATTCCGGGGCCCTTGCGGATATTGGCGTACTTTCCCGCGACAATGACAGCGGGCGTTTCCGAGAGCACGGACTGATGGAGCCAGCCGGTGTCACCTACGAAGTCTTCGATATAGATCCACGCCCCGCTCCATTCCAGGACTTCGAAGGGCGTAAAGCGCCACGCCTGCCAGAGCACCGGATTCTCCAGCCCGGGACCTTCCCGGACATTGGCCTTCTCCACGGCGACACTCATGAGCTCCGCTGCCGCGGCGGGGACGAGAAGCAGCGCCGCGCCCGCCAGGGCCGGAAGAAGCCACCGACGTCCCATTATGCGCCCGATTGCCCGCGTTAATAAGGGAACCATATACCATATAGTATACAGTATGATATAATTATTTACACAGCTTATAATGTAAATGCCTTTAGTTTAATAAGTAAATGGTAACTACTCAGGTTATTAGGTTCAGAGTTCAAGGTTTAAGGTTATTTTTTCCATGATCTTCTTGTGTTCTCCGGTTTTCAACCGCTGAACCGTGAACCTGGAACCTGAGTTACAGTAAATGATCCCCATCAACTACCATCATCTATACTATTTCTGGATCACCGCCAAGGCCGGGCGCATCGGGGCGGCAAGCCGGGAACTCTATCTGGCCCAGCCCACACTGAGCCTTCAGATCAAGCAACTGGAACGAACCCTGGACAAGCGGCTTCTCGAGCGCAGCCGCAAGGGCGTGAAGTTAACCCCGGAGGGCAGGATCGCCTTCGACTACTGCGAGCGGATATTCTCACAGGGAGCCGAGCTGGTCGCCGCCTTGCAGCCGGGGCAGGCGGTCACGCCCGCCATCCTGCGTCTGGGAGTCACGGGGCCTGTCTCCAGTTATGTCGTATTGCAGATTCTGGAGCACGCCTACGGGATCAACCGGCAGGTCCGCATCAGCATACTCGGAGGGCCGTTCAACAATCTCCGGGAACAGCTGGAGAAACACCGGCTGGACCTGGTCGTTTCCAACACGGACTTCTCCTCGCAGATGGGCGTGGAGTTCAGCGGCCGTTTGGCGGGAACCATCCCCATCTGCTTCGTGGCCATACCAAAGCTCAAGGCCAGGGTCGGGCGCTTTCCGGCGGACCTTTCCGGGCTTCCTATCCTCCTCATGGCGCCCGAGAACCCCGTCCGCAAGGATGTGGACCTGTTCTTGTGCCGCCATAAGATCCGCGTTTCCGTAGAGGTGGAGATAGAAGACAGCGAACTTATACGGTTCCTGGCTTTGCGGGGCCGGGGGGTGGCGGCCATGGACGCCTTGACCGCCCGAAAGGACATCAAGTCCCGCCGCCTGATGAGACTGCACAGGAAGGACGTGGGCATAAAACAAAATGTCTGGTTCGTATGCGGCAGGCATCCCAAGCCCAACCCGATCTTGCGGCGGATCATCCAGAGCCTCATGGAGAAATTCACCATCCGGGTCTGACCGCATCCCAATATCCCGCATAGCCGGGTTGCCTAGCCGCCTCCGAAAAATTCGCCCGCTATTTCAGCGGGGGAAAAAAAGGTAGCAGGCACCTTTTCCCCCGCAACAATGCCTTGTATAGCGCTTTGCGGCAAATACTTTTGCCTCCTATCTTATCCCATATTTAAAAAGCAGGTCCGCGACGTAGCGCCCGTCGCTGGAATTCTTTCCCTCCAGGCTCCAGTGGCGGGTAATTGAGTATTCCGCGCTCACCCGTTTCTCCCCGCCCTGGCCAAGCACCTGTCCGTAGCTTATAAAAAGGTCGCCGGTCAGGTAGCGTCCCACGGTGAGGTCCGCCTTTTTTTCACTGGTGATCTTCAGGCTTATCATGTCTATATCTAGTTTTTTTCCGACGGTGGCAGCGGCTTTCTGCGAAAGGTAGCCCGCCGCCAGGTTCTGCGCCGTATTGTCCCCCGTCCGGCCCTGCTGCGCCCTGTTGCGCGACGCGTATAGCGCATAAAGCGGCTTGCCGGTTACGAGGAATGAAATTATGTCGCGCTGCTCCATCGGGGGGTCGGAAGAGAGCGTGACCTGCGGGTTCCTGGCTTTTCCCGAGGCGTTGAAGTAAACTTTTATCGGATTGCCGCGTTCCCCGCTCGCCGCGGAGAGTTCTATGGCCGGGTTGGGCGGGTTTTCCCCCGTGAAGGTCATGCGCCCCGAGTTGACGGTAAAAGTATTGCCCAGGTAGACGTAGTACCCTTTCAGCGCTTCAACTGAGCCCAGTACCACGGACGGGCGATAATGGTCTTTTTGCAGCAGCAGGCTGCCTTTGACTTCCACCGAGTTCGCTCCTTCCCTGTACCAGACATTGCGTTCAGCGGCTATCTTCAGGTCCATTGACATGGCCTCGTAAAAACGGCTTTTTCCCGGCGGCGGCTTGTAATTACCCCACTTTTCCATTTCAAACCTTGTTTCACGCAGGGCTACAGCCCCCGAGAGTTCCGGCTCGGCCCATGTGCCGGCCAGCAGCAGTTCGGCCGCGGCTTTTCCGGAAAGGCCGCATGGGTGGCTGAAAGGCAGATCCGAAGCCCGTATCTTCAGCGCCGGGCCGGAGGCGGAGACAGGCCCTTCCGCCGTAATTTTACCCCCGTTCCTGCCGGCGGAAGCCGAGATCCGCGCGGAAGAAAGATCCCCGGCTTCAAGGCGGACACCGGCGTTGTCCAGTTCCAGGCCGAGGGGCAACAGGCTGAGGCGCGGCGCCGACAAGTTTATGACGCCGGTGCTTTTCAGAACGTTCCCGCCAAGCAGCAGGCGGCTCTCGCCGTCGAGCCATACCTCCCGGGCCGAGGCCTGCGGCAGCAGCGCCAGCAGCGGGGCGATGTTCATGCTGCCGGCCTTTACCGAGAAATCCGCTTCGGTTCTTCCGCCCGAGATTGTCGCCCAGCCGGAGGCTTTCGCTTCCCCGCCGTAGATCTTCCACCGCGCCTCTTCCAGGCGCGCTTTTCCCGGGGCGAAAGCGCCGCGCGCCCCCGCGGAACCGAGCGCCATCCCCTCCAGCGCGAGGTTTTCCGCGGAAAAGGAGAACGTCCCTTCCCCCGCTTTTGCTCCGGAATAACCGGCTGACGCGTTCACGACGCCCCCGGGTTTCAGCCTGGTAAGACCGGCCTTCCCGAGTTCAGCGAGTTCAAAACCGGTAACGGCGGCATGAAATTCCTCCGGGAAAGACGTCTTGAATATTCCTGAAAAAACAAGCCTGCCCGCCCCGGAAGCAAGACAGAACCCGGAAACTTCCGTTCCTTCGCTTGCGGAAAAACTGACAGCGGCGGGAGAGCAGAGCCGCCAGCCCGGCGCCCGGGAGAGGGAAAGGTTCTTCAGTTCAGCCTTCCAGCTCCCCTTTTTTAACGAGGAGGATCCTTCGAGCCCGGCTCCGCTTGCCCGGTAGACAATGTCTATGGAAAAATCGTTCCGCTCCATCGAGCCTTCGGCCTTTAGCACCGCCGAATCCAGGCGGACCTTAGCCAGCGACGGGGCCGGCAGATAAAGCCGGAACTTGAAGTTTTCAGGGCGTCCCGCCGTAACCGCGCCGGAAAACTTCGCTCCGCCGGCGGAGAAGTCCCCGCTTTTTATTTCCCCGGCTTCGGCCTCGCAGACGGCCGAAGGGGCTTTCAGGCTTCCGCCCAGGGAACAGGACGCCTCTAGCCCGCTTAGCGCAAGTTCCCTTCCGCCGGGCAGCCTGAAATCCCCGCCGCCGGCCGCACGCCAGTTCCCGGAAAGGGAGCCTCCCCTGACGGCCGCCTCAAAAGAACCGGAGATATTGCCGTAGATGTACGATGCTTGCAGCGCGGCGCTGCCCCGCTTAAAGCTGAAAGCGCCTTCAGCCGTACTCCCGGGTTTTTCCTCTATAGAGAATTTACCGCCGGCGGCGGCCGTGCCGGGAGAAAAGCCTCTGCCGGACGCGGAAACAGCCGCTGAGCGAAGCTTAACCGGCTGAAGCGAGGGGCGGAAAGCGTTCAGCGGCAGCAAACCTTTCAGGGAAAGGGCCGCCTTCCAGTTCTCTCCGTTTATTTCTCCCTCTAACTTCAGCGGGGCGCCGGCCGCCGCGCCCCTGCCCGAAAACAAATGCCTTTCTCCCAGCAGGGAATAGTCGAAGTCCACGGCCGCTTTGCCGGGCGGGTAGTCAAGCCGGCCCTTAGCCGACGCGCGTCCTGCAGAATACGCGCCGGAGAACGCGGCAGATCCCCCGGCGTAATTTCCGCCGCAGGATAAAACATTTATCTTCCCCGCGGCGCAGGAGAGCCTGCAGTTTATGTCTGAAAATGTTTTTTCGCCGGTCTCAAGCCTGCCGTCGGAGATCACGGCCAGGCGTATCGACGGCAGCCACGCCGGGAAGCCCGGCCGCCGTCCGTCCCCCGCCGCTTGCAGCGTCACACGCGGGGAAACCGCGCGCAGTTCCGCCAGCGCGGGCCTGCCCGCGAGGATTTCGGCCATTGCCGGACGCAGGAATACCTCAATTGCCTTTCCCCGGAACGCCGGCGTCCGGACTGTTACGCCGTAGAAATGCAGCCCGGATACCAGGGTGCCCTTCGCTTCCGCTGCGCGCAGCGACCCTCCGGAAAAACGGTTTACCGCAAAAACCAGCAGCCTGGCCTGAGCGAGCCAGACAAGGGCTGCCGCGGCGGCGAAAGCTGCGGCGAGAAGCAGGATGATGCGGCGCTTTGTCAGAAAGCCTCCCCTATGCTCAAGTGCAGCCGCCAAAGCTCCCGGCCGGCCGGCTTGTCCGGGTTCAGTTTGCAGCCGAAATCCGCACGTATGGGGCCTACGGGGGTCCTGTAGCGCAGGCCCGCCCCGGCCCCATACTTCCATCGCCTCGGCGCCGCTCCCGCGAGACTGTCGGCCACCTGCCCTCCGTCCGCGAACAGCGCGGCGCGCAGTTTTTTGTACACGGGGAAGCGGAGTTCGGCGCTCGCTCCGAGCAGGACTTTGCCTCCCAGCGGGTTGCCGCCGGCGTCGGCCGGGCCTACGCCGCGTTCCGCGTAGCCGCGTACGGAATTGGCGCCGCCGGTGAAAAGCCTTTCGTATATCGGAACATACGGAGTGCGGCCGGTCTCCTGCGCAAAAGCCCCGCGGACGGACACCAGGCCCGTAAGTCCCGGCAGGAGCCGCCGGTAAAGATTGTTTTTCAGCGAGGCTTTGTACAGGTTTATGTTCCCGCCCCAGACGCCTCCCGCCCGCTCCAGCGACAGCTCGGAGCGCAGGCCTTTAGAAGGGTAGAAAAAATCGTCCGTGGTGTCGCGGTTGAAGGATAATCCCCCCGAACGGATATTTGACAGCGGGGGCGCTTCCCCGGAAAGGTCCGGAACGACATTGTATATAAGGTTGCGCTGCAGGCGGTATTGCACGGAGCCGTAAATATCCGCGGCGAGTTTGCGGCCGAGGCTCAGCGTGTTCTTTATGCTCTCCATGTCGTAGCCGGAACGCCGCTCCTGCCGCCAGGAGTTGGAGCCGCGCAGTTCCGTGCGGGTGTCCAGGAAATGCCGGTTCGTGAAGTCGGCCTTGTATTCCAGCCAGATGCGGGAAAGCATCCCGTTCAGTTCAAGCTTGTATCCGCGCCCGAGGAAGTTGTTGTGCGTAAACCCCAGCGAGAGGCGTTCCTTTTCTTCCGAACCGTAGCCGACGCCCCCCTTTATCCATTTCAGGGGCTTTTCTGTGGTCTCAAGTTCCACATCTATTGCGTTGGACGAAGCAGAGGAAGAGATGCGGGTCCGCAGGGATTCAAACCAGTCCGTGGCGTAAAGCCGGCTTTGAGAGGTTATAAGTTTTTCCTGGCCATAGCTGTCCCCCTCCCTGTAGGCCAGCTCCTTTTTTACCGTTTTCGGGCTGAGTTTTTCCAGGCCTGATATACTGGTGACGCCGAATGAATAGCGTGTGCCCTCTTCGATCTCTATGGAGAGTTGCACGGAGGTCCCGCTTTGCAGTTCGGTTATGGAAATCCGGGCTCCCATAAAGCCGCGGCTGTGATACAGCGAGGCTATTATTTCCCGGCTCAGCCCGGCGATTTCGGGAGTCCACCCCGCCCCGGGCTTGAGGTCGGCCGTCTCAACCACTTCCGAGTCCGGTATCGAGGCGTTGCCGCTTACGCTGACGGCGGATATTACCGCGTCCCGGGCGGAAACATCAACGGCCAAGGCCGCGGGCGGCAGCGCCGCAAAGAATAATATATATATATTCCTTATCGTCATAGCGGAGTATAAATTATAACTAATGTCCGCCGCATGAAAAAAAAGGCAAGCAGGTACCTTTTTGGGGCTTGAGTGGGAAAATCATCTATTCATAGGCAAAAACCAACCCGCAGAAGGCTGTTTGGTCCTTTGTTATACTTAAAAAGGTAAGCAGGTACCTTTTTCCCTTCGGCGGCAACTTTGTAGCGGCGGGATTACCATCCCGCTGTCGCATAGTAATGCGACCGCTACAGAAAACATTGAAATTCCTTTTATGCGGGCCTTATTGATTTTCCTGTCTCCCCGGGCCGGGGTTGGATGACCTGCAGCAATCCTTGTAACGGGATCGAAATCCAGTCCGGGCGGTTATTGAGTTCATAAAAGAGCTCATATACCGCTTTTTCCGCCAGGAATACCCTGAGCAGGGCGGCGGTTCCCGCCGGGTCCTGCGGGAGGAAATCCGCCCCCGCGGCCGTTTTAAAGTAGGAGTGGAGAAAAGCCGCCGAAACATAGGAATACCACAGTTCCGCCCAGGGCTCCAGGATTTTCATGTTTTCGGCCGCGATGTTCTTTTGAAGATAGAACGGGGCCCGGGCCGCGTAATGGAAAGAACGGAGCATTCCCGCCGCGTCGCGCAGCGCGGAGCGTTTGAGCCGGCGCTCCCCGAGGGGCTTGGCGGGTTCCCCCTCGAAGTCTATTATCACAAAATCCTTGCCGGTGAAAAGGACCTGTCCGAGGTGGAAATCCCCGTGAATGCGTATTTTTTTGGCGGAGATCTTCCTGTCCAGTATCCCCTGGAAAGATTTTATGACCGCCGGTTTGTTTTCCAGGACCAGGGAAGCCACGGGGCGCACGGCGTCAGGCAGGTCTTTGAGCTTGCGCGAAAGCAGGCGCATGGTGGAGGCGGTAAGCCCCAGCATGGACTGATAAACGGAACGCTGGTAAAGCCGCGTGAAAGGTTCGGGGCAGAAGTCCGGGTCCGTCCCGGCGGAACTCAACGCGAGATGCATCTCGGCCGTGCGCCGCCCCAGCAGGGACATCATCTCAAGGCACACCCCTCCTATAAGCCCGCCCATAAGCTGCGGCATCTCCTTCGGGTCGGTCACGAGCGGGTCCGGCGGCTGCGGCGCCGGGCCCATTTTGGGCAGGCCGGCGAGAACGCGCTCGTAATACCCGGAAACCTGCTCCACCGCGTAACTCCAGGAATCCCCCTGATTGGGCGCGTAGCCCTGAAGGAGACCGACGACGCCGTAGAACCTGCCCTCCCGGTGAAGCGTAACAGCCCCCATAAAGGGCGGTATGGCCGGAAGCTTTGCTCCCTCCGTAAGGCGTCTGCCTATCTCAATATCCGGATTTACGCCCTCCTCCAGCCGCCGGAAAAGCTTGCCGAAATAGACGGAACCGTATATTATGGAGGTGTTGCTCTGCTCCGCCTTGATGACGCGGGATTCCTGGGCCAGGCCGTTTTTGACCAGGGCCGCCTTAAGCAGCTTCTTATTCTGCTCCACCACCAGCGCTTCCGGACCGTGGCAATGCCTGCGCTTTCCGAAGAAAAGGGAGAGGAAGGCCGCGTGGAAAGCCTTGTCATACGCCGCGTCATAGAGAAGCCCGCGCTTGCCGGAAAGCTCCAGCCAGGCGATGGCGGCCCCCGGCGAGGCTTCGATGATCCCGGCCGCGGCGGCCTCTTCTTTCCAGGCCAGCGGCAGCAGGTATGTTTCCGGGGAGCCCTGCGTATAGAGAACCTCTATCAGCGCCAGCGGCATGGCCGCTTCTCCCGTGGGAACGACGGAGGAAATCTTAAGCCGGCGCATCTTGCGGGCCTTGCCGCCGAACCAGCGGCGTTCCCTGAGGTAGGCGGGCAGCGCCTTTTCAAGGGCCGAGCGCTCCGGTGAATCCAGGAGCCCCGGCCAGGACGCCTCTTCCAGTTTAAGTTCAGGGAGAGCCGCTTCTGACGCGGTCTGGGCGGCGGCTTCCGGCCTGCGCAGCTGGAACCAGAAATAATCGTGGATCCCGAGAGTCATCTGGTAAGGCTGCTCCTTCACCTGGGGGAACTCGCTGCCGCCGAAGACTTCCACGGGGACGCAGCCGGCGTAGCGGGAGAGGTCCAGCGCGGCGGACTGCGAAAAGCGGGAAAGGTTGGCGACCACCAGTATACTCTCCTCCCCGTGGCGCCGGACAAAGGCGAGGACCTTCGGGTTATCGGATTGCGCCGGCTCAAAGGCGCCCCGGCCGAACGCCCTGAACTGGCGGCGGGTGGTTATGACGCGGCGCATCCACCAGAGCAGGGAGGAAAGATTCCCCTCCTGGTTCTCGACGTTCAGCGCCTCAAAATGATATTCAGGATCCATGATCACCGGGAGGAAAAGTTTGTGAGGGTTGGCTTTTGAGAAGCCGGCGTTGCGGTCGGGGCTCCATTGCATCGGCGTGCGCACGCCGTTGCGGTCTCCGAGGTAATAATTATCTCCCATCCCCAGTTCGTCGCCGTAGTAGATCACCGGGGTGCCGGGCAGGGAAAAGAGCAGGAAATTCAGCAGTTCCACTTTCCGCCTGTTGTTGCCCACGAGGGGCGCCAGCCGGCGGCGTATGCCCAGGTTTATCCGGGCCTTGGCGTCCCGGGCGTAGACGCGGTACATATAGTCCCGCTCCTCGTCGGTGACCATCTCCAGGGTGAGTTCGTCGTGATTGCGGAGAAATACCGCCCACTGGCAGTTCCCGGGGACGGCGGGCGTCTGTTCCAGAATGTCGGTGATGGCGCAGGAATCCTCCATCCACAGCGACATGAAAAGCCGGGGCATTAAGGGAAAATGAAAAGCCATCTGGCACTCGTCGCCGGCGCCGAAGTAGGCGGCGGCGTCCTCCGGCCACTGGTTGGCTTCGCAAAGGAGCATTTTGTCCTTGAAACGGGCGTCGATATGCGCGCGCAGTTTTTTAAGGAAAGCGTGGGTTTCCGGGAGATTCTCGCAGTTCGTCCCTTCGGCTTCGTAGAGATACGGCACCGCGTCCAGGCGCAGACCGTCCACTCCCAGGGAGAACCAGAAGTCCACCACTTTAAAGATCTCCCTCTGCACCGCCGGGTTCTCATAGTTGAGGTCGGGCTGGTGATGGTAGAAGCGGTGCCAGTAATAGGCGCCGGCGGCCGCGTCCCAGGTCCAGTTGGAGGTCTCGAAATCCTTGAAGATTATCCTGGCGTCCCGGTATTTATCCGGCGTGCCGCTCCAGACATAGAACTCCCGGGCCCAAGAGCCCGGCTTGGCGGCCCTGGCGCGCTGGAACCAGGGGTGCTGGTCGGAAGTATGGTTTACCACCAGCTCGGTTATGACGCGTATTCCCCTGGAGCGCGCTTCCCTCATGAATTCCCGGAAATCCCCCAGGTCCCCGTATTCAGGATTAACGCCGTAGTAATCGGCTATATCGTAGCCGTCGTCCCGCTGCGGAGACGGGTAGAAAGGCAGCAGCCAGACCGCCGTGACGCCCAGGCTCTGCAGATAGGGCAGGCGGCTTATCAGCCCCTTGAAGTCGCCTATGCCGTTGTCATCGCCGTCGCTGAACGATTTGACGTTCAGTTCATATATCACGGCGTCCTTGTACCACTGCGGGTCCGGAGGGAATGTTTTCTTTGAAGAGGTCATGGTTGTTATCCTGTCGCGCGGCTCAGGCATAATAGGCAACTATTCAGGTTGTCAGAGGTTCACGGTTCAGGGTTCACGGTTACCTTTTTCAAGGCTATGCCAGTGCCTGCCTGCCGGCAGGCAGGCCGTATCAGGGGCTACCTGCCTGCCGGCAGGCAGGTGCCCATCAGACGGCCTATCCGCCCAAAAAGAGTCGCATGGTAATGCGACCGCTACAGGGAACCGAAAGAGGCAAAGCAAGCTTTGCAACTACGGAGAATAGAAAGAGGCAAAGCAAGCTTTGCGACTACCAGGCTATGCCAGTGCGGTATCAGGGCCTATGGCCATCAAACGGCCGGAGAATAGAAAAACTTATCTCCTATCGGACACCGCTAAAGCGCAGGGGAAATTTTTAAACAATTCCGACGCGGGGAGATCCGGCCCGGCTTTCACTTCCCGGCCCGAAAGGGTCTCGGTCCAGGTTTTTGGCAGGCTGTCCGGCAGGACCAGCCGCGTGTCCTTCCACAATTCCCCGAGCGGCGCCGCGCCTTCGGGGGTGAAGCCGGCGATGAAGCGCGGCGCAGCGGCTATCACGTGAGCGCCTTCGAAAGAACGAACGAACGCTATCACGCTTTCTTTGTGGGCCCCCTCAACTGAGAGCGGGGTATAGCCGCCTTTTTCAAAGAGAGCGTCCATTTCCCCCCTTACGGCCAGGGCGCGCCATATCAGGAAAAGTTTGACGCGGCCGGACGGGATCTCGGCCAGCAGGCCGGTGAGCAGTTTTGCCGGGTCCGCGGCCCAGCCGGCTTCAATATCGGAAAGCAGGCCCTCCCTCAGCCGGAAATCCACCGGACGCCGGTTATCGGGGTCCACCAGGCTCAGGTCCCACAGCTCCGCCCCCTGGTAGAAATCCGGCACGCCGGGCGAGGCGATCTTCAGCAGGGTCTGGGACAGGGAATTGAACGCCCCGTAAAAGGCGAGCTTTTTCTGGAAGGGCTTAAAATCCTCCAGAAACCTGTTCTCCGGCCCTTCCGCCAGCGCTTTTTCAAGGAACGCCGTTATGGCGCCCTCGTATTCCAAATTGGGCTTTATCCAGTTGGTGTTAACCTGGGCTTCCCTGGCCGCTTTTACAGCGTAGGCCTTTACGCGTTCCGGGAAATCCTGCGGGAGGGGATCTTCGGCCGGCCAGGCGCCGAGCAGGGTCTGGTAGATGAGGTATTCGTCGTTGCGGTCCGGCATCTCGTCACCGGAAGCCCTCCTGCGTTTTTTTGACAGGTTCAGCTTTGCCCAGGCCCTCAGCTTCGCGTTCCACTCCCGCGGCATTTCAGAAAGGATATTTATGCGGGCCCGCACGTCCTCGCCGCGCTTGGTGTCGTGGGTCGCAGTGGCGTTCATCGTGAGCGGCCAGGACTTCGCCCGGTTCAGATTGAACTCATGGAACTGCTCCAGCGTGAAACCGAAGAGGTTAGGGGCGCTGCCCACCTCGTTAAGGGAAGTGAGTTTATTGTAAATATAGAGTATGGTGTCCTCGAAGCCCTTCGCCATCAGCGGGGCGGTATACTGCTGGAAGTTCATCACGAAAGCAAGGACGTCTTTCCCGCTCTCGTCCTGCGGGGATTTATGCGTCCCCATCATAAGGAAGGCCTCGATGAAATTCAGTTCGTAGCCGAAGCCGGGGAGCCTGCCCCTGGCTTTCTCTACCGCCGAGCGTATGTAAGTCTTTTCCGCTTCGCAAGGCCCGCTTTCGCCGTTTATGTAAGTACGGTAAACGGGGAAATTGGCCATTACCTCCACCAGCGCCCGGCGCAGACCGTAAAGCGTTATATCGCGGCCGTAGCGGTCGCTGGCGGAAGCTTTCTTCATCATGTGCGCCAGGTTGTCTATGTTTCCCGCCAGGTGCCTGCTTATTATCATCCGCTTTTTGGCGCAGACCAGGTCGTCGTATGGGGTTTCAAGGCCGGTGAACCGGTAATAAAACCTGCTGAACTCCTTTTCGCTCTCCCTGCGGCAGAATACGCCGTTGGCATAGTTGGTGAAATCGTAGCCGGTCGTTCCCTGCACGGCCCAGCCGGACGGAAGCTCTTCGCCGGGCGCGAGTATTTTCTCCACCGAGATATAGACTTCCGGTCCGGCCGCTTCGCGCAGGCGCTCCAGGTAGCGCTGCGGGTCTATAAGGCCGTCCACGTGGTCCACCCTGAACGCGCTGACGACTCCGTCCTTTACAAGCCGTAACGCCGCCCCGTGCACATAATCAAAAACGCGCGGTTCTTCTATGCGCAGCGAGATAAGTTCGTTGATGGTGAAAAACCTTCTGTAGTTTATCTCTTCGGCGGCCACCTTCCAGTAGGAAGGCCTGAAAAACTGCGAAGAGACCAGCTCGTCAAGCGCGTCGAAGCCCGCCGTCTCGCCTTTTTTCCCGTTGAGGCGGGCGAGTTCCCCGTCCATGAAGTCCTTTATCGCCGGGGCGCCGGTATACAGCGCCCAGAGCATTTTCTTGGCGTGGGCGAACTGGCCCTCCGGATATTCCGCGCCCGCGGGCGCCGACAGCGTTTTGAGCAGGCTTACGGTGCCTATGAAATTCGACAACTCCGGGTTCTCCGCGCCGAGCGCGCTTTCAAGCGCGCCTATTTCCCCGCCGAAAACCTTTATATAGCTTTCCATCCTGAGCGGCAGCTTCAGGCGGTAGTAGTTAAGGCTGAGGCCGGCCTCGTCGTAGGCCAGGCGCAGTTCTCCGTTCTCCAGCGCTTCCCCGTAGAAAGAGCCCAGGAACGGCGTCAGCAGGCGGCCGCGCAGGTTCTCGTAAATATGGTCCCAGTCTATGTCGAAAAAATCCCGGCAGGCGGAGCGCGGTCCTTTCTCAAGCACGTCCATGATCATGGCGTTCTCGCTGTCATAGGCCATATGGTTGGGGACTATGTCCTGCATTATGGACAGGCCCGCCTTATTCAGGGCCGCGGAGAGTTCCTTAAGGCCCTCCTCCCCCCCGAGTTCGGGATTTATCACCGCCGGGTCCACAACGTCGTAGCCGTGAAGGCTGCCGGCCCTGGCCTTGAATACCGGCGAGGCGTAGAGGTGGCTTATTCCCAGGCGCGAAAGGTACGGCACAACGCCGCGCGCGCTCCCGAAAGGGAAGTCCTTGTTAAGCTGCAGGCGGTAGGTGGCAAGCGGGGCTTTCATGCGTAGTTAAACCTCACTTTAAGGCGGGAACTGGTCGTCTCAAAAAGCTCCACCCAGCGGCGGGCCTCGGCGTTATCGGAGGCCGCCAGGACGATCTTGGCCGAAGCCAGGGGCCTGCCGACCTTGAAGAAGATGTTCTGCACGCGCCAGAGGTTCATCTCAAGGCCCAGCGGAGAGACGGCCCCGAGTATTTCGGCCATCCGCTCAAGGTGCAGCGGATTCTCCGGCTCCGCGCCAAAAGAGTCGGCAAGGGCGTTAAGGGTTTCCGTGACCGTGAGTCCTATGGCCGACCTGTCTATGGAAAAAGAGAAACGTTCTATGAGTTCGGCGGTCCGGCGCAGCCCGGCCGCGTCCACCGGCGCGGCTTTGAGCGCACGCGAGATATCGTCGTTAAGCACGGATTGCGCCACCGTCACAAAAGCGGCGGGCAGCGGCGCGCGGAGCCGGGTGGTGACGTCGAGTATGGAGGAATGGTGGTTGTAGATCTGTCTGAAGGAGTTTATCATTTCCTCGCGGGCGGCGGAGAAGATCTGGCCTATAATCTTGCGCTGCTCGTCCTTGAACAGGTGCCACAGGGAATAGCTGCCCTTCGGAAAGTTCTGGTCTATCAGGCGGGTCATGCCGGCCAGGTTCCCCGCGGCGAAAGCCCCCTTGATGCTTTCGCTCATAGAAGAGAGGCCCTCTTCGCCCAGGAACTCCCTGGCGGCGCCCAGCATGTTGTAGCCGCCCAGGTAGAGCATGACGAAGCTGACGCTGTTGGTTTCGGTGGTTATTCTGGAGGTTATGTCGACCATGCCGACGGCCAGTTTCTGCGGGCCGGATTCCAGGACTTCCAGCGAGCGCTTTTTAACGCGGTAGCAGTAGATGTCGCCTTCCTCCTCTGTTTTTTCAAAAACCGAGGAGCCGCCGTAATGCACGCCCACGCGCAGCAGGTCCAGCGCGGCCGGCTTCACGTGGAGTTCGTAAACCTTGCGGCCGTTGCCCAGCTCCGCGATATTGCCGGGCGCGCGCTCAAGGAGTTCAAGGAAGGCGTTCTCAAGTTCCACTCCGGAGGCCTGCAGCGCCAGCTGCATGGCGCGGGCGGCGTAATTCAGTATCTGGACCGTCTCCAGGCCGGAGATGTCGTCGAAGAACCAGCCGCAGCTGGTATACATCAGCATGGCGTTGCGCTGCATCTCCAGCAGGCGCATAACCTTGAGGCGCTCTTCCGGGGAAAGGTCCCCGGCGCGCTGACCCTCGATGAATGCCGCCGGCGCCGCCCCGGAACGGTCCAGTATGACGTCTATGTAGGCGTCCCTGGCCGCCCAGGGATCGCGCAGCAGGCCGGCCGACTGCTTTTCATAGATCTGGGCAAGATTATCCCTTAGCCAGTCGAGCGCCGCTCTCAGCGGCGCGCGCCAGTTCTGGCGCCAACCCGGCTTGCCGCCGGAATTGCAGCCGCAGTCCGTGCGCCAGCGTTCCACGCCGTGCACGCAGCTCCAGGATGAATTCTCCCAGATCTCCGCCTCCCAGGCCGGCGGATGCTGCTCCAGGAACTCCCCGTAGACGGTAATCTTTATCGAGGGGTCGGCCTGGACGTTGTGAAGGCAGTAAGCCAGCGCCATGTCGCCGTAGCGGTGGTGGTGGCCGTAGGTCTCTCCGTCGGTGGCGATATGCGAGAGCTGCGGTTCGGCCGAATCCCGGTCCAGCGCGCCGACCAGGCGTTTAAGCAGGACATTGCCGTCATTGAGCATGCCGCTGAACGCTATTTCGCGGGAAAGAGGACCGTCGTAGAAAAAAAGCGCTATCTCTTTGCCGTCCGGCAGGCGGCACAGATAGGGCCGCCTCGGGTCTACCTTTGCGCCGGAGACGTCGTGCCAGTCCGGGGCGCCGGGTTTGCGCACGCGCCTGGCCTGCCCCGGGGCAAGTATCGCAAATTTTATCGCGTTCTGCGCCAGCACCGCCAGGGTTTCAAGGTCCACAGCGGCTTCCGGCAGCCACATGCCTTCCGGCTTCCTGCCGAACCTGCTCTCGAAGTCCCTGATGCCCCAGAGCGCCTGCGTGCGTTTATCCCTGGCGTTCGCCAGCGGCATTATCATGTGGCTGTAGCATTGGGCTATCGCCGAGCCGTGGCCGGAAAATGTTTCCCGGCTCTTAGCGTCGGCATCCAGCACAGCTTTATAGGTGCCGGGATGGCGCCGCTCAAGCCAGCTTAGCAGGGTCGGGCCGAAATTGAAGCTCATCCTGGAGTAGTTGTTCACGATATCCACCACGCGGCCTTCCCCGTCGAGCAGGCGCGAGGCCGTGTTGGGAGCGTAGCATTGCTCGGTTATGCGCTCGTTCCAGTCGTGGTGCGGGTAGGCGGAATCCTGGAGCTCAACTTCCTCCAGCCAGGGGTTCTCGCGCGGCGGCTGGTAAAAATGGCCGTGGATGCAGGTAAACCTTTTGTTCATAACGCGGTCCTCCTGAAAACCTTAAAACTTTCCGGGGGCAGGGCCGTCCTCTCGGAAGACCGGGGCGCCGCGGAAGGATTTTTAGAATCAAAGAGCTGTTTCCACTGCCCCGGGGGCAGCGCGCGCGAGGCGGGTTTTGCTCCGAAGTTAAAGATAGTGAAAGTGGCGCTCCTGCCGCGGCGGCGGAAAAGGGAAATGGTCTTGTTGTCCGCCATGGCCCTGACCACCAGGTCCGCCCGGTTCACCGGCCCCAGCGAAGGCTCGGCCCTGCGCAGGGCGATGAGGCTCTTGTAAAAGGCCAGCATTCCGGCATGGCGGCGTTTTCCCGGCTTGTCCCAGTCCAGGCGGCTTTTTATGAAAACTTCCGGGGACTGCGGGTCCGGCGGGTCTGCTTTCCAGCCGAAAGCCGCGAATTCTTTCTTGCGGCCTTCCCGCACCGCTTTTATGAGGTTCTCATCCCCGTGGCTCACGAAATACAGGAAAGGGTTCGTCTCGCCGTACTCTTCACCCATGAACAGCATGGGGATATAGGGGGAAAGCAGGACCGCGCCCGCGGCAAGCTTCCGGCGCTTAAAGCCTGCCAGGGACGAGAGCCGCTCTCCGAGGAGCCGGTTGCCCACCTGGTCGTGGTTCTGCGAGCAGACCACGAATTTCCCGGGAGCTATGCCCGCGGCCGGAGAACCATGCATGCGCCTGCGGTGGGCCGACCAGGCCCAGTCATAAACAAAGCTGTCGGAAAAAGCCCTGGCCATGGAAGTGAACCCGTCGAAATCTTCGTAATAACCCTGGCGCTCGCCGGTAAGCAGGGTGTGCAGCGCGTGGTGGAAATCGTCGGACCACTGCGCGTCCAGTCCGTGGCCTCCTTCGCGGGGCGGCTTTACCAGGCGGGTGTCGTTGAGATCGCTTTCCGCTATCAGGCGGAACTCCCGGCCGGCCTGGCGCGAAAACTCCGCCGTCTTTTCCGCCAGTTCCGCCAGGATATGCTTCGCTCCGAGGTCGAAGATGCCGTGCACGGCGTCCAGGCGCAGAGCGTCTATATGGAAATTCCCGAACCAGTACAGCGCGTTGCCGATAAAGAAGTCCCTTACGGGGCCGCTGTCCGGCCCGTCATAATTGATCGCTTTGCCCCACGGCGTGCGGTACCTGTCGGTGAAATAAGGCCCGAAACACTCAAGGTAGTTCCCCTCCGGGCCCAGGTGATTGTAAACCACGTCGAGTACGACCGCGAGGCCCGCCTTATGGCAGGCGTTCACCAGCTTTTTCAGGCCTTTCGGGCCGCCGTAAGAATTCTGAACCGCGTAAGGGTAGGCGCCGTCATAGCCCCAGTTCCTGTTCCCGGGAAATTGCGCGACCGGCATAAGTTCGACGGCGTTTATCCCGAGGTCTTTGAGGTAGGTCAGCTTTTCCTCCACGCCGGCGAACCCGCCGCCGGCCGTAAAAGTCCCGGGATGCAGCTCGTAAATGATCATCTTTTCCGGCGGGATCCCTTTCCAGGCCCGGTCGTCCCACTTGAAAGAGGAATGGTCCGTCACTTCGGAGGGGCCGTGAACGCCCTGCGGTTGGAAGGCTGAGGCGGGGTCCGGCCGCTCATCGGCGCCGTCGATGAGGTATTTATACAGCGCTCCCGGACGTGTACCTGGAACGAAAACTTCCCAATACCCCCCGCCGCCCTTTTTCATACGCACGGTCCGGGGCTTACCGGAAAACAGCCTTACGGCCATTGCTCCGGCGTACGGGGCCCAAACCCTGAAAGCGGCGCCCCGGCCGCGTATCGCGGCTCCCGCCGGCGCAGTGAAAAGAGGTTTCAAGCTTTCCCCTCCCCTATCCAGCGGGACAGTTTTTTTAGGACCGCGCCGTGCCTGGCGCGGAACTCCTCCAACGGCGTGTCCGGGCGGAAAGACCAGTTGTGAGGGCCGAGGGTGTTGTGGATATTTATCCGGTCCTTCAGGCCGAAGAGGTCGGGGAAAGGCAGTATCACCAGGCGCGAGCCGGAGTTTATGAGTTTCTCAAGTATAGCATCCAGGGCTTTTGAAAAAGCGGGCGGTTTATCCGCGCCCGACGGAAACTTATCGCCGGACACCATCTTCCAAAAGAGTTTCCGCTCCGCCGGCCCCGCGCAATCCCACCAGACGGCCAGCGGTTCCGTGTCGTGGGTGGAAGTTGTGGCCAGCGAGACGGGCGGGTAGGCGGCCGTATCGATGTAGTCCTTACCTTTCTTCTCCCAGTACTTCTCCCAGCGCAGAACTTTATAGCCGGGCACGCCGGTTTCAGCCATCACCTTGCGCACATAAGGCGGGATAAGACCCAGGTCTTCGCCTATGGCGAGCATGGACGAAGCCGCGGTCAGCGCCTTAATAAAACGCCTGCCGCGGCCTTTCTGGTTCGCTTCGCCTTCGATATCAAAATGGGGTTTTAAATTCTTGTCTTGCGGAACTATCCAGGTGCGGAAAAATCCCACCATGTGGTCTATGCGGTATATAGCGTAGAGTTCCTCCGCCCTCTTCAGTTTCAGGCGCCACCATTCAAATCCGTTCTTTTCAGCTTCTTCCCAGCGGCAGGCGGGCATGCCCCAATTCTGGCCTTCCGGGGTCAGAGGGTCGGGCGGGGCCCCGATGGAGACGCTGATGTCGAACTCCGCCTGCCTGGCCCAGACGTCGGCGGCTTCCCGGTTTACCATGAAGGGCAGGTCCCCGTATAGGCTGATCCCGAGTTCCGAGGCCCGGCGGCGCGCCTGGTCCCATTGCCGCTGGACGAGCCATTGGAGGTATTTGAAGAAATCTATCTCCAGGGCATTCTCGTTGCGGACTCTTTCCAGGGCGTCCGGCCTGCGGCCGGCCAGCTCCGGGGCCCAGTGAGTCCAGGAGATCCAGCGGGAGTTGTCCTTCAGCCTGCGGAAAAGAGCGTAGTCGTCCAGCCAGTAAGCGTTCTTGGCGCAGAAGTCCCCGAAAGCCCGGCCCTCCGCGGTACCGCGCATTACGTGATTTAAGCGGAACGCGGCGTAAATTTTCCAGAGGGCCTCGTATTTGAGCCCCCTTATCTCGTCGTAAGGTATGTTTTTTGACGCGCGCAGCCGCGCCAGCCGGGATTTAAAGTCTTCCGAAGCCAGAAAGGCAAGGGCCTCGGGCGCCTCGGAAAGTTCTTCGGCCGCTTCCGGGTCCAGATAGACGGGGTCGACGGCAAACCCGCTCAGGGCCGTGTAGGGACAGTTGCCGCCCGGCTGGATCTCGTTTACAGGGAGGATGTTCAGGATGGTCAGCCCGGCGGCGTTCACGACGTCCAGCCAGCCGCGCATGGAAGTTATGTCGCCAATACCCCAGTCGCGCACGGAGCGCATTGAGAAAAGCGGAAGCAGTAATCCGACTTTTTTATTTTTTAACAATGGGTGCAGCTGTTTCAAAACAGTCCTCCGCTGAACTTGTGTGCGCGCCGGAACGCCGGGCTGTCACAAAAATCGCTTAGCCGGTATAACATTATAGTATTAAACGCGCGCGCGGAGAAATTTTCAGGGAAGAACCGTAACTGCTCAGCAGTAATACATGGAACGCAGATGACGCAGATGAATATGATGGACGCAGATCATGTTTAATCATAAAAATCGTTACTACTCAGCCACAAAGACACGAAAGAAATCAGACAACAAACCGTTTGATCCATAA
>JAHJSU010000032.1 GCA_018829985.1 Elusimicrobiota bacterium
ACGGTTTGTTGTCTGATTTCTTTCGTGTCTTTGTGACTTTGTGGCTGAGTAGTAACGATTTTTATGATTAAACATGATCTGCGTCCATCCTATTCATCTGCGTCATCTGCGTTCCATGTATTACTGCTGAGCAGTTACTAAATTTTACCAAATGCGGGGAAAAGAAAAAACCGCTTCCCAGGTATGGAACCTTGAAAAGCGGTTTTTCCGTTAAGCGTTACAGTTTAGATAACCTTGCAGCGGCGTCTTTTTGAAAGAAGATATTCGCCGTTGGTCTTGGTCAGTCTGGCTACCAGCTGATGGGTTCCGGGCGTGAAATCGCTCCAGTCGAACCACCAGTAGCCCACCGAGTACCGGCAGGGCTGCCAGGGCTGGTCGTCTATGGAAATATCCATTCCGTCGGCTTCGGTCGCGCCTATTCTGATGGAGTAATACCAGGAGGTGATGTTTTCCAGGTTCTTGGGATGGTCTATGACCACATATTCGCCCTTAGCCGTAAGAGTGGTCTTGGCGGTGGTCTTAGTGTTAGTCTTTTTAGCTGTCAACTTAAGCATTTCGCTCTCCTCCCCTTGCGGGTGTGTTTCTTCTGCTTCTTCATGGGACCGGCCCAGTTCGGAAATTCTTTCGCTCAGATACCTAAGAGATTTATCGAGAGGGTGTTTTAAATGTATCCTTAAAACGCGTCTGTTTTTGGAGTCCAGAGCTTCAAAGTCTCCTAAGGCTTGCGCCATTTCCAACTGCCAGAAGGTGTATTTTTCCCCTGTAATAACTATATCTTTTTTGGCCTGGTTTGTCAAGATGACATAAAACGCGTTATCGGGCCCGCCTTTATGCAGCTGGCCGGAGGAATGCAGGTACCTCGGCCCGTAGGCGAGCGTGGTGGCCGAGGACGTGTAGACCTTTAAGTTCTCCCTCAGGGTTTTAAGCTCGGCCTCCACTTTCGGGGTGTTGGGCAGATAGGCCAGCAGCGCGATATATTCTTTTTCTTTGAGTCCGGAAAAAACGCACCAGAAGATATCGTCGTATTTGCGCACGGGGTTTTCCGGGGCTTTAAGGACCTTTGAAGCGAACACGGACATCCTGTCGGTCGAGAAATCCGGCGTCACGGCCGGCATCTTCCCTTTTGACGAGAAGGTTTCAAGCACTTTAAGCGTGAGGTCTTTGGCTTCCTTGACGTTGGGCTGGTCGAAAGGATTTATGCCCATGAGCGAGCCGGCCGCGGCCGTGGCCGTCTCCCAGCGGAAAAATTCCCCGCCCAGATCGTAGGGATCGTTTATCAGCGCGGTGTAGACGGGATGGCCGGCTTTTTTGAGCTCAGCCGTTCTTTGGGCGGCGCCGGGCTCGGGGGAGCAGGCCATCAGCGTGCGCGCAAAAAACCTGTCCGCCTGGTATTTGTCCGGTTCCGAGAGCTCCTCAAGACCGACCGGCACCACCCCTTTGCCTTCTTTGCCGGTGCTCTCGGCCACCAGTTGTTCGATCCACAGGCTGAAAGATTCGAGCTTTTTGGGCATGATCAGGGTGAGTTTGTCGCGCCCGGCGGCGGCCATGGCGCCCAGCAGCGCGCCCAGCAGCGCGCCGGGGTTTTTCATGATGTCCGGCTCTTTGCATTTCTCGGCCATGGCGACGGCCCGCTCCAGCAGTTTTCCGATATCGGCGCCGCATAAAGCGGCCGGCACCATCCCGAAGTACGAAAGCGCGGAAAAGCGCCCGCCTATGTCCGGGAAATTCAGGAAGATTCTGCGGAAGTTCTTTTTTTGGGCCAGTTTTTCAAGCCCCGTGCCGGGATCGGTTATGGCCGCGAAATTGGCCCCCGGTTTTTTTACGCCCGCTTTTTTCAGGGCCTGCCAGAAATACTTGAACTGGCTGGAGGGTTCTATCGTGCCGCCTGATTTGCTGGCGAAGATAAAAAGCGTTTTTTTAAGCTCCAGCTTTTCGCGCACGTTCAGTATCCACCCGGGGTCGGTGGTGTCCATCACGTAAAGCTTCGGTTTTTGGGGGTCCTGGAAGACCGTTCTTATCACTTCGGGGGCGAGGCTGGAACCCCCCATGCCCAGCAGCGCCACGCCGGTAAACCCTTCTTTAAGCACCTCCGCGGCGAATTGCTCTATTTCGCCGGCGCGGCCCAGCATCTTGTAAGGGACGTCCAGCCAGCCGAGAGAATTATTTATAATGGCCGTGTGGGACGGTTCGCGTTTCCATAAAGCGGCGTCTTTCTGCCACAGGCGCTTCACAAAATCCGAGTCTGAAAGCCTGCTGACCGCGTCGGCGTAATCGGCCGCGGGCAGTTCATCGGCCGCCGTGTCGGCCGGGGTCATATTCGCGCAGCATAGTTTTTTTGCCATTTTTCCTCTCCCTAACGGCAGGCAGAGGTGTAGGTAAAGGTAGAGTAAAAAGCTGCAGTTACTTTACCTATGCCTTTACCTATACCTGCTTTACCGTTGCTCAAAAGCCGCTATTTTGTCCAGCCGCCTTACGTAGCGGGGTTCCCTGGAAAAAACCGCCTCGATGAAATGTTTCATTATTTCTTCGGCCAGGGCGGGGCCTATTATCCTTGCGCCGAGACACAGGACGTTCATATCGTCGTGCTCCACGCCCTGATGGGCGGAATAGGTGTCGTGGCAGACGGCGGCCCTGATGCCCTTGAACTTGTTGGCGGCCACGCACGCCCCCACGCCGGAGCCGCAGACGACTATGGCCTTCGGGGCTTTTCCTTCCAGGACGGCCCTGGCGGCCTTCGCGGCGAAGTCCGGGTAATCCACGGAATCGTTCGGCGAGCCGGTGCCGAGGTCCAGGGGCTCGTGGCCCAGGAGTTTTATTTTGTTTATCAGCGCGGCTTTAAGCGAAAACCCCGCGTGGTCGCTGGCAATGGCTATTTGCATATGGCTCCTGTAAACCTGGAAAATTCTGTTGAATTTTCCAGGAAGGATGAGGGATGAAATATGAAGGATGAAACCCTGCCGGGAAAAATTCCATTTTTCATCCCTTCCGCCAAACAGCCGGCGGACCCGCCGGATTGTTAGGCGGGCAGCCCTCATCCTTCATCCCTCCGGAAATTGCAGCTGCAATTTCCGGGCTACTAATATTAAGCAATAATCCCCCCCGAATGTCAAAGGCAAAACCCGGCGGTAGGATAGGCACAAAGGCACAGGGTGGCAAAGGCACAAAATTATAAGGAACTTGAGAACTGAATTGTGCTTTGCACCCCTTCACTTTGTGCCTCTGTGCCTTTGTCCCTTTGTGCCTCACGTATCTTTACAAAAGAGGGGCGCTTTATGGAAAAGATGCCGGATATTCAGATCTTTTCGGCGGAGGTTTTTTTGACCCAGCCTTTGATGCCTTCCTTTGGTATGGCTATCTCGTAATAAATATCGTCGGTGTCGTCGAGTATCTTGACCAGCCGCGCCTCGGGAAGGGACGCGTAAGCCTTGAAATTGTCGCCGGGCCCGCTCATCAGCTGGGCCGCGCCTTTATCGGTGATTACCGCCCCGTCCCGGAAAGGCGAGGCCGACCTTGCCATAAACCACAGCAGCGACAGCGCGAAGAGCCCGCCCGCGGTGAAAAGCGGCGTCCTGGTCCCGGAGGCTATCCCGGGCTTCAGAAAATAGAACGAGAACAGCAGGAACAGCGCCCACCAGGCGGCGGAGGCCGCCGCCTTCAGCTCCTCGTCGGACAGGCAGTAATAGAGATAGTGCAGGACCCGCGGCACGCCGTCCGGCACAAACGCCTGGCCGGTGTGTTTCAGGGCGAACTCAAGATTGGCCCGGATATCCGGATTGCGCGGGTCCAGGCGCCAGGCTTTTGAGTAATAGAGTATGGCCTGGCCCGGCTTGTTCATGCGGAAATAAGCGTTGCCGGCGTTATAGAAAGCGTAAGGGTTGGCCGGCTCTTTGCTTATCATGTCGAGATAGCCGTCCAGCGCGGACTGGTAATTGCCGTTTTTATACATGTCGTTGTATTCGGCCAGAACGCTGCGGTCGTAGGCGGCGGCGCCCTGCGCGCCCCACAGCGCCAGCGCAACGGCGGGCAATATGTTTTTCAGCGGAACTTTTATACGAATCATATTTCTGTTACCGGGCTTCCTTGCTCCATCCCCCCCCCACCTTCATCCTCCCCCACACCTGTCCGCCGAAGCTGTAGTGGCGGAAGGGGGGAGGAAAGTATCTTTGCCGCATTACATACTTATTTCCTCCCTTAGACCCTGAAACCCTTTCCCCCCTACTTCCTGAATTCCGTTTCAAGCATGTCAAGCAGGACCGAATATTTCTCGATCATTTCTTTTGCCCGCCCGGGCTGGTCACCGTCCGGCGTGAAATGCAGCGCTTCAAGGTTTTCCCAGAGGTCCCCTATCTCCCCCATGGCGTAATCGCCGGCGCCGGGGAATTTTTCCTTTAAGAGCGAGAACGTCTTTTTTCTGGTCAGGCCGCTGACTTTCTGCCCCGACTTGTCCGAGAGATATTCGAGCAGCGAGTCGTAAAGTATGGAGGCCGCCTCGGCCGGATGCCCGCTTTTGAGCTTTTCCCGGGCGCTTTGCAGGCCGGCGACGGCTTTGCTCCCGGCCTTTTTGAACCTGAACAGCAGGGGGTTCCTGATCCTGAATGCCTGCATGCGCTCTACCCAGAAGCTTAAAAGCGCGATAAAGGCCGGTATCAGGTTCAGCCACAGCGGAAGCGCCGAGATACTTCTGGCCAGCGCCGCGGACGGCGGCGGCGACGCTTTCTCGCTTACGTACCTTATGTCCGAGGCCAGCGGCGTTATACCGACCTGGCCCCCGTGGGCGAAGGAGACGTTGGTTCCCGCGCCGTCTCCTTTCAGCACCGTGATTTCAAAAGGCTTGGAGGCTATTTCACGGTAAACTTTCGCCGCGGGGTCAAAAAAAGAAAATTGCACCGGGGGTATGGTCCGGCTGCCCGCGCTCTTCGGTATAAGGATCGTGGTGAAAACTTTCTTTCCGCCTATGACATCGTTTTCCTTGGAGATATCCAGGGAACTCATCGTGTCATAGACCTTGAACTCCGGCATGTCGGGAAGCTTCGGGGCGGTGAGGACCTTTAGGTTCCCGTTGCCGCTTATTTTTACGGAGAGGTTCAGGGCTTCCCCGGTTTTGATCTCCTTCCGGTCCAATTCGGCGGAGATGGCGAAGCTGCCCGCGGCGCCTTTAAAAGAGGCCGGCGCCCCCGGAGGGAACGGAAGGAGAGTGAGCGTCAGGGCATTGCTTTTTACTTCGCGCTTCGCGCCCTGCCTGGAGTTCATGGAAAGAAATTTCTGGAAGAAATTAGGGTCAAAGGGGTCCATGACGGTATCTCTGTGCAGCTGCGCTATCACGGTCGCCGGATTAACCTGGGCCCGGCCTTCTTCAAGGCCGAAAACGGCCGTTTTTATCTCGCTGTAGGCGTAGCGCGTGCCTTTTATTACGGTCTCCCCGTTCCTTACCGGAGGCAGATCCTCGGCTATAAGGTTCTTGAACTGCGGCGGCAGATACTGGGGATTGGAAGTCAGCGGCACGGCCGTGTAGAATTTGACGGTCAGGTTTATCTGTTCGTTCGGATAAGCGGTCCGCTTATCCGTTTCAGCCGTAAGATAGAGGAGGTCTCCGGGTTTAACCTCGGCGGCCCGCGCCGCCGGTCTTCCGGCTCTCGGCGCCGGGGCCTGGCGCGCGCTTGGGGCCTGGGCCGCGGCGGATCTTACGACCATCACGTCTATTTCCCGCGTTAGGGCTTTTTCCTTTCCGTTAAAAATAGAGAACGACGGGATCTTTTGTCTGCCTATGAACATGGGACTGAGAACATAGGTGAAGGAGACCGAGGTGGTGATCTTGCCGTTTACGATGGAGATGTTCTGACTTCGGCCGGAGGAATAGACGTTGAAATTGGTCATCCGCGGCAGTTTCGGTTCGGGGACGCTGGCTGAATCCGCGGAGACCGTGACGGTGAGGTAAAGGCTGTCGTTTATTTCCACGGTTTTCTTATCCACTTCGGCCGAGATCGAGAATTCCGCGTAAAGGGACAGAGGCGCAAAGGCGCAAAAGCACAAAGCGGTAAAGACAATTACCCGCCGGCCGGAACGGAAATTATTTGGCGTTGAAGTTTTCATAAGGAAATATCTTGCAACTCTTTGCCGCCCGCCCCACACTATACCCTAAACCCTCTACCCTATACCCTGCTTTTTACCAGTCCTTGCCTGAAGGCGGGGTTTTCTGCCGCGGCTTATTCATGAACCTTGAGTTCATCACTTCCCTGGCGCCGGAGGATTTCTCCTTTTCTTTCATAAGCTCAAGCAGTTTTTCCGCCTGCTGTCTGGCGGCCTCTTTGCGTTTAGCCTCTTCCCGTTTTTTGGCTTCTTCCTTGTCCTTGTCTTTTTTTTCCTTATCGTCCTTGCCGCCGCCTTTCTTGTCCTGTTTTTTCTGGTCCTGGCCCTTCTGCTTGCCCTGTTTCTTCTGTTTCTGCTTGGCTTTTTTCTGTTCCTGCTTCTGTTTTTTTATCCGCTCAAGCGTCTTCTGCAGGTTGTATTTCGCGTTTTTATCGCCGGGGTCCGCCAGGATGGCTTTTTTATAGTTCTCCACGGCTTTCGGGAAGTCGGAAAGCTGAAAATACGCGTTGCCCGCGTTATAATCGGCGCGGCTTTTTATTTTTGAAGTTCCGGCGGCTTCTTCAAAATCCCGGGCGGCCTTGGGATAATCCTCAAGCCGGTAAAACGCCGCGCCCCTGTTAAATAATATTTTATCCGTTTTAGGCGCCTTTTCAAGGGCTTTATTATAGCAATCATAGGCCTTCGGAAAATCTTTTTTGCCGTAAGACTCGTTGCCCTTCCTGGCCAGGCCTTCGGCCCCCCCGCCCCCAAAGCTTTTGGGGGGCGACATGAACGATATGGTCAGGCCGAGCAGTAAAATTACCGCGCCGGGAGTTTTCTTAAAGCGCCCCGGCAGCGTTTTAAGGGACGGCGGCAGGGCGAAGCCTTTTTCCATGACCAGTAATTCTATCAAAAGTAAAAGGACGGCGAGAAGAAGCGGGAACTGATAGCGGTTCTTATAGCGCGCTTTGCCGAAGCCCTTGCTCTTTGAAAGCGAGATCCTGGCGACCGTGCCGTGAATCTCGGCGGCCGCGGCTTCGGGATCCCCTCCGTATCGTAGATAGTCCGCGCCGGTCTTGCGGGCTATGTCTAAAAGCAGAGTTTCGTCGAGTTTCGTGACCACGGTCTTGCCCAGGGAGTCTTTCTTATAATCCTTGAAATTTCCGGTCTGGTCCTGGACCGGAATAAGCTCTCCCTCCGTCTTGCCCAGGCCCACCGTGAATATTTTAAGGTTCAACTCCGCGGCCGAGTTCAGGACTTCGTCAAGCCTGCCGGAATGGTCCTCTCCGTCCGTGATCAGCACGATTATTTTTTGTCCGCCGTACTTTTCAAGCATTCCTGCCCCGGTTTCCACGGCGGCGGCGAGATTGGTGCCGGGGACGGGCAGCATGTCCGGCGCGATATGGGACAGGAAATATTTCAGGGCGTCGACATCCGTGGTAAGAGGGCACTGCACGAAAGCCTCTCCGCTGAACGCCACGATCCCCAGCCGGTAATCCTGGAACTTGTCGACCAGCGAGTTTATCAAAAGCCTGGCGTTAGCTATCCGCGAGGGTTTGAGGTCCTTGGCCGCCATGGAGGCGGAGGTGTCCACGGCTATTACCAGATTGCCCTGCAGGTCGGTAATGGGGGCAAGCTCCATTCCCCATTGCGGGCCCGCCGCCGCGATGACCAGCAGCAGCAGCGCCGCCAGGTAGAGGCGTTCGCGGAGCTTTTTGCCCGCCAGCGCGGTTTCACCGGAAAGCCTTTTAAGCTGTTCGGCCGTCATAAGCCGCAGCGCGAGGTCCGCCGCGGCGGCCCGGGCCTTTAAATGAAAGAATATGAGCGCCGCGAAGCCGGCCATAAGCCAGATAAGTTCCACCGGGTATCTGAATAGTTCCATAAAATCAGGGGCTAGAGGCTAGCGTATAGGGGCTAGCGTAAAAAACCACGACCCGACGGCTGCAATTGCAAGCCTTTTACCAGCGTCAAAATTGATCCGGGGCAGCAGTTGCTATCAAGTTCGGCCATATTTTATCTCCCGCCCTAGTCCCTAGCCCCTAGTCCCTCACCCCTCGCCCCTGCCGTCACGGTATCGTCCTGAAATATGTCCTTTCCAAAATGAAAAGCAGCAGCAGCATGGCCATGGCCGGCGCCAGAAAGATAAGGTAGACGTCGGTGTAGTTCGCGTAAGACTTGACCTCAAATTTTGTTTTTTCAAGGGAGTCTATGCGGTCGTATACTTTCTGCAGTTCGGCATAATTTCCCGCCCTGCAAAATTCTCCGCCGGTGCGGTCCGCGATCTCCCTCAGCGTGGGTTCGTCGAGGTCGTCCTCCATAACGGCGTAAGGCTGGAAAGGATCTCCCGTGGGGACCCTGGCCCGGCCTTTGGCCGCCGTGCCGATGGCGTAGATCTTTATATCGTAGGCTTCGGCCGTGCGCGCCGCCATGACGGGATCGGTGATGATGCCGACGTTGGAGCGGCCGTCGGTCAGGAGTATTATGACCTTGCTTTTGGCCTTGCTGTTCTTAAGATGGTTCACCGAAGTGATCAGCGCGTCGCCTATCGCGGTGCCTTCGGCTTTGGTCATGTTGATCCGGGTGGAGTCGATGAACTCGAGCAGCGACTGGTAATCAAGCGTAAGGGGGCAGGAGAGCATCGCCGTCCCGCCGAAGACGACCATGCCTATGCGGTCATTGACCCGCTTTCTTGCGAAGTCCGACGCCGCGTTCTTGGCGGCGTCCAGCCTGTTATAGGGGCTGAAATCAAGGGCGACCATGCTGTAGGAAGTGTCCAGGCACATCATGATGTCTATGCCTTCGGCGGGAGGCAGCTGTCCTTTTTCAATTTTTTGCGGCCGGGCCAGCGCCAGCGCCAGCAATATGAGGGCGAGCGTCCTGACCCATAAGGGCAGGAACCTGAACAACTGCGTCTTTAAAGTTTTATGAGCCGGCAGATTCACCGGCAGTTTTACCGCCGCCAGCCGCCCGCGGGCGATGCTCCCGGCCGTCAGCGCAAGCACGAGGAGCAGCGGTATGAGCCCCAGGAGATAAGGATGTTTGAAGGTCATGGTTTCGGGTATATTTTAACTGCGGTATCCGGTATCCGGTTACCGGTAACCGGTTGCTGGTTACTGCTGTTCAGCGCCGCCGCGTTCTCTTTCTGGTTGGTGAAGGCCACCAGCAGTTCTTTAAGGGCTGAAACCGCCGCGTCCCTGTCTTTCTGACCGGGGCGGAATCTGGCGAACTTGACCAGGTCTGAGTTCTCGAGGAGTTCCCTGGTCTTGATGACGGTTTTGATCTCGGCGCCGGTCTTTCTGAGGCCGCGCGTGATATCGTTGGTTGTCATGAGTTCGGCTTTTACGGAGAACTGCGCGTCCAGGTAGTTCCTGAAAATGTCGGATAAACGGCTGTAAAATTCTTTCACTTTGCCTTCGTCCCAGAGCCCGGAATTCAAAAGTTCGTTCAGGGCGTCCGAGGCCGCCTGGTAAGGGGTGCGGGTGTCCGCGGGCGCCGAAACGCCCGGTCCTGGCGCCGTTTTTTTTAATTTTTTATAGAGGAGATATGCGGCCGCGGCGGCCGCCAGCGCTCCCAGGAGCAGCTGGAGCCACGGTATAAATCTGAAGGGCGGATAGATATCCTTTATCCCCTCCTTCTCTTTTTTGCCGTCAAAGAGCGGCAGTATTTCAATGGCGAACGCCGGGCTTGAGGCTTTTTTTATGTCCGCGCCTTTGGTCAGCAGCCAGACCGTTTCCGGGAAGGTGCTGATCCCTATGTCAAAAGCGGACGCGTCAAGTTCAAAAATTTCCGTCTTAACGGCGCCGGAGACCGTCGGCGCGAGTCTTTTTATCCGCGTCAGTTCGAAGACGTCGTTCTGGAAAGAGGAGGTGTCCGGCTTTACGTCATAATCCGCCGGGCATGAAAGTTCGACCCGCAGCGTGAATTGCTCGGCAAGTTTCGGCTTGGCCGCGGAGAGCCCGATCTTGAAGGAAACTTCCTCTCCCCCCGCGGCCGGGGGGAGCAGCGCCGCAAGGAATACTAACAGGACATTGAGCTTGAAAGCCGGGGTCATAGTCTTATCTTTTTGCGCCTGGCTTTGAAAAATTTCACGACCGGGTCGTATATGCTCCCCGCCGTGTCCACGCTTATCCATTCAAGCCCGGCGGCTTTAAAAGCTTTTTCCATGGCGGCCGACTCCCGGCGGCGGGCTTGGGCGTATTTGGCGGAGAACTCCGGCGAAGAAAGGTCGGCCAGGAAAGAACTGTCTTCGTCTTCGAGCGCGCCGGCGTTTATAAGCGCCGGCAGGACGGGCAGAGCTTTTTCCAGGCGGTCCGAGACGAGAACCGGGATCAGATCATGCCTGAGGGCCGTGCGATTGAGCGCTTTTTCATATCCTGCGGCGATGAAATCGGAAATAAGAATGATTATGCCTTTCCTTTTCATCAGGCGGTTGGCGGCGTCAAGCGTTCCGGCGAGGGAAGTGGCTTTGCGCCTGGGCGTGTAGGCCAGGACCTCGCGGATGATCCTGAGAATATGATTTTTGCCCTTCCGGGGCGGAATATAAAGCTCGGTGGCGTCGGTGAATACAAGAAGGCCGGTCTTATCGTTGTTTTTAAGGGCGGAGAACGCGAACATCGCCGAGAGTTCGGCCGCCGCCTCGTTTTTGGCTTTAGGGCCGCTGCCGAAAAACTGCGAGGCAGACATGTCGCACAGGATCATAAGCGTCAACTCGCGTTCTTCGATATAGCGCTTGATATAAGGTTTGGAAAAACGCGCCGTGACATTCCAGTCTATGGAGCGGATGTCGTCGCCGGGAACATATTCCCGCACTTCCGCGAACTCCATTCCCCGTCCTTTAAAGACGCTCTGGTACTGGCCCGCGAAAGTTTCGCTGACCAGCTGCCCGGTGCGGATCTCTATCTGGCGCACTTTTTTTAAAATTTCCGCTGTGTTCATAAAATAGGGGCTAGGGGTTAGGGGCTAGGGGTTAGGGGCTAGGGGTTAGGGGCTAGTGATGGTATTGGGAATCTTATTCTTTCCCTATCCGCTAACCTCTATCCTCTATCCCCTGCTGTTACGGCACTTCTATGGTCTCAAAGATGTTGTTCAGCACAGTTTCGGAGGTGACATTTTCGGCTTCGGCTTCGTAGGTCAGAAGCACCCGGTGCCTTAAGACTTCAAAGCCGACCGCTTTTATGTCCTCCGGCGTGACATACCCCCGGCCCTGGATAAAGGCGTATGCTTTGGCCGCCTGTACCAGGAAAATGGTGGCCCTGGGGCTCGCTCCGTAGAGGATCCAGGGCTTTATCTTTTCAAGCGAATATTTTTCCGGGACCCTTGTAGCCTGGACCAGGTCCAGAACGTAGTTCTTTATCTTGTCGTCCACGTATATCTGGTCGGCCGTGTGGCGGGCCTGGAGTATGGCGTCCTCGTTCACTATTTGGGCGCACGTAGGGATCCGCTGGCGGGCCATTGTCTCAAGGATCCTGCCTTCTTCCTGCTTGGAGGGATAAGTGATGTTTATCTTAAGCATGAACCTGTCGATCTGGGCTTCGGGCAGCGGGTAAGTGCCTTCCTGCTCTATGGGGTTCTGGGTGGCCATAACCAGAAAGAGCTCGGGAAGCTTGAAGGTGGAATCCGAGATCGTGACCTGGCGTTCCTGCATGGCTTCCAGCAGCGCGCTTTGCACTTTGGCCGGGGCGCGGTTTATTTCGTCGGCAAGGAGGATGTTGGTGAAGACCGGTCCCTTTCTTACCGAGAAGGCGCCGTCTTTCGGGTTGAAGATCATGGTGCCTACGATGTCGGCGGGCAGAAGGTCCGGCGTGAACTGTATGCGTTGGAAAGCCGCCGACAGGGTCTGAGCCAGGGTTTTTATCGTCAGGGTCTTGGCGAGGCCCGGCACCCCCTCCACCAGAATATGGCCGTTGGCGAGCAAGCCCACTATAAGTCCGTTGACCAGTTCTTCCTGGCCCACGATGACTTTGGCTATTTCCTTTTTCAGGTCGTGGATGAATACGTTCTCCGCCTGGATCTTCTTGTTCAGTTGTGAGATTTCCAAGTCCATATTTTGCTCCTTGATTAGGGGTGAGGGGCTAGGGGCGAGAGGCGAGGGGCTAGGAGTGGTATGGGGGATTTTATTCCTACCCTATCCTCTAACCCCTAACCCCTATCCCCTGCTGTTATTCTATCCTGAAAAGGGGTTTTGTTGACTGCAGGTCTCTCAACGTCTGTTCCTTGTTGGCTTCTATGTCTTTCCGGATGCGGTCCACGGCCTCGACGGCTTTGAGCCGCACTTTCTCGTCATAATCCTCAAGCGCCTTGTTCAGGACCACGATGGCTTCTTTGTTGGAAAAATTGCCTATGGCCTCCACGACTTTAATCCGGGTATCCGTGTCGTAATCGTTCAAGGCTCCGGCAAGCAGCGCCAGGCTCAGCTTGGTTTTGTCCCGGGAAAGCATCTCCAGGATGTTTTTTTTGACCCCGGCGTCCGTTTCCTCCTGAAACATGTGTTTTATGATCGAGGGCGCCCGCTCATCCTGAAGCTGCCATAAAAGCTCTATCGCGGCGAATCTGACTTTTTCATTGGGGTCATAGGTCAGGCTTCTCAGGGTCTTTAAGGTCTGCACGGAAAAACGCATCATATAGGCCTTTTCCGACTTGTCAGGCAGTTCCGGATCGGTCTCCGCGGCTTTTAGCAGCTCCTGGTTGGCTTGCTGGGCCAGCTCCTGCCGGCGGGCATCGTTCTTATTTCTACTGATCATGTAATAGACCCCGGCCACGAAGATCAGAAGCATTAAAAACCATTTCATGCGTTAGCACCTTCTATATCCATGAATTTTATGCTTGCGCCGCCCGGGGCCAATGCCGCCGGACGGAGCAAAGACTGCGGCCCGTCCGCCGGCATCGGCGCAGTTCGGGAAAAATCGGGTTCGGACAATATAACCGCCATTCTGCACATCAAAACTATTAAATCAATTTTCCTCGCGCCATTCAACCTCTTTAAAGATTTACGGCGCAAAAATTATATATAATCATTTATTGTAACTGTTCAGGTTATTAGGTTCAGGGTTCAAGGTTTAAGGTTATTTTTTCCCATGATCTTCTTGTGTTCTCCGGTTTTCAACCGTTGAACCGCTGAACCGTGAACCCGGAACCTGGCCTCTGTGGTGAGTAGTTACAGAACTCTGTTAATACCCCGCCAGGGAGGGGTTAATTTATGGAAACTAAAAATTTCGAATTTAACCCGGCAGCGTTTCAAGGGCCGGCCGAGCCCGAATTCCAGGGTCCGGCGCCTGCCGGTTTTAACGAACGCTTTATCGCGTATGTCGTGGACGCTCTCCCTTTCGTTTTAGGGGCTTACGGCACGTTTTCCCTGTTGCTCAAAAACGGCGCCATAAAATATTCCGACGCGAACGAATTGAAATGGAAGCTGCTCTGGATCGCGGGGTATGTCGTATATGAAACGGTTTTCTCATCCGGCGGCCGGGCAACGCTCGGCAAGTACCTGCTGGGCATAAGGGTGAAGGCCGCGGATGGCGTGGGCGATCTTTCCATATCCCGCGCGTTTATAAGAGCGGTCGCCTATTTTGCAAGCTCCGTGCTGATGAACCTGGGGTATATCATGGCGCTTTTTACGCCGGAGAACAGGGCTTTGCACGACTATATCGGCCGCAGCCGCGTGGTAAGCGTGAGAGAAAGAAGCGACCTGGCCAACGGGTTTGTGCTCGCCGTATCCTGGTCCCTGATGGTCATCCTGCTCGGTTCCTGGGTCAATCAGAATTTTCTTAAGGTTACTCCCGCGGAAAGGGAACAGGTGCTGGCGGCGCGCACGACCGTCGGCAAACTTGCCACGCTTGAAGAAATACACAAGTCGATGTATGGCGGCTATACCGATGAGTTGAAGCGTCTTGCTTTTCTGACTCATAACGTGGAGGCGGTCCGAAGAGAAATAATGAAGAATATAGAACCTGATACGCTGACCATAGCGAGCGACGGCAGGGCTTATATAATCACCGCTAAAGCCAGGAACTGGCGGCATACCAAAGTCAGGCGCGAATCCATCCCAAAGTAGGGTAGAGGGTAGAGGGGTTAGGGTATAGGGTTAAGGAATTCCTTATTTCTGTCCCCTCTCCCCTAAACCCTCTCCCCTACTGTATGCGGTTCCTTTCCGATCCGTTCTGGCAGAGCAGGCAGTAGCGCGCGGAGGGAAGGGCCTTAAGCCTTTTCTTTTCTATGCGCTTTTTGCAATGTTCGCATACTCCATACGTCCCGTTTTCTATTTTACGCAAGGCGGCTTCTATGCTGTCGAGCATGGTGCGCTCGTTGTCGGAAAGTTCAAACAGTATTTCCTTGTCCAGGCTCTGCGCGGCCTGGTCTATGGAGTCCCCCACTTCCGGCTCTGTCATATCAAGGGCCTTCTTCTTATCCACCGCTTTCGCAATATCGTTGCGCATCTCGGAAAGCTCGGCCTGTATTTCGGAAATTTCCTTTTTTGTGAATGCTTCCGCGGCTCCGCCCTTCGGCAGCGGGCGGGTTGAACGTCGTGAGCTTGCCGCTGAACGGCGCGGGGCCGGACGACGTTTAACGGCGGGCGCTTTTTTGGCCTTTTGCCCGGCCGCTTTGGCGGCTTTATGGCCGGTTTTTTTGACTGATTTTTTTGCTTTTTTCATTTCAGGGCTCCTCATGGAAAGTGTAGAGTCCAGGGTCGATAGTCTAAAGTCGAAAGTCCAGAGTCTAAAGTCTAGAGTCTAAAGTGTAGAGTCTAAAGTCTAGAGTCTAAAGTCTAGAGTCTAAAGTGTAGAGTCTAAAGTCTAGAGTCTAAAGTGTAGAGTCTAAAGTGTAGAGATATTAAGTTGTTTACTTTAGACTTTAGACTCCCCACAGACTCTCCACCTGTTGGATACAGTTGAATTGTGTCGCTTCGCTCCACCCTCGACTTGCGTTTTTACTTTAGACTTTTGTTTTACTTACTCCCGGCTTTAGACTTCCGTGTTTATTTACTTTGGCTTTTGGTTATATTTTAAGAAGTAAGAATCTATAATATTTAACCCCGCATGTCAAACAATAAGTAGTAGGTGAACGGGTAGTAGGTGGTAGATGGCAGGTAGTAGATAGGGTTTAAACAAGAATCTGCTCTTTATCATCCTACCTACTACATTCTACCTACTATCTACTTTCCTTACACCTACTACCTACTTTTCTCCTGGCTATTTGAACGAGATCCCCTTCATCTTGGCGAAGATGGAGCGGTCCCTGCGCTGGAATATGGAGCTTCTGAACGGGAAGTCGAAGGTAAGCGAAATCTTGTGCGTGGAACCCAGTTCCCCCATCGGCACGAAAGCGTAATCCAGACTGAAAAAGTGGAGCGTCGCCCCCACACCCACGGAAAACCCGCTTAAGTCGTCCCTGATGCGCTGGGCGTTCAAGCCGGCTCTGACGCACAAACGGGTAAGCTCGTTTGGTTCGGTGGCCAGTTCCGCGCCCAGAAGGAAATTAGGCCTGTTCTGTTTGGGCATAACCACATCGGCGGAGAACATCATGTTCCTGAAAGGGTTGGCCGCGCCGGCAAGTTTAAAAGTAAGCGGCAGGGTGTTGGAGGCCTGATCGTATCTCATGCCGGACCCGAGATTCGTCATGGTCACGGCCAGGCGGTAGGGTATATTGGTGAAGTTATAAGTCATGATACCCAGGTCGACAGCGTAGCTCCTGGCGGATTCCAGGATCGTGGATTTTATATATTTAGCCGACACGCCCATGGACACATCCATGTCCTTGTCGGAAAATTCAAGTATGGCTTTGCTGTAAGAAAGCGTGAAGACCTGGTCGCGCGGGGAGAAGGTGCCGAGCTTGTTGTTGTTCATGTCGATGTGATCTATGGCGCCGATATCGGTCAGCATGACCGAGCCGGCCAGCACGGAGCTGTAAGAAAGCCGGTGGGCGTACGCCGCATACTGGTAAGAGATGTCTGCCACGTACTGGGTGCGCATGAATATGGCCGAAAGTTTGGGTATCTGCACGAGTCCCGCCGGGTTCCAGTAAATAGCCGAGGCCTCTTCGCTGACGGCCGTGTACGCTCCTCCCATGGCCGAGGCTCTGGCGCCTATCGGCAGGTTCAGAAAATCGGCGCTGGCGGTGCCGACGGAGTTTGAGGAAAAATAGCTTTGGGCGGCGTAACAACAGCGGCTGGTGGATAGTGAATAGTGGATAGTTAAAACAAGGCAATAGAAAACCTTTTGCAAAATCGGACAGATTTTGCGTTTCGCGCCTTGTGTTTGTAATCGGTTGCTCTGCATTTTGATCCTTACTCCAACCACTATCCACTAATTACTATCCACTGCCGTATTCATCTTTCCACCGCTATTTTTACCACTTTCTTGCCGGCGCTTGAGTCTACGACAGCCAGATAAATGCCGCTGCCGACGGATATTCCCGAGCTGTTGACGCCGCGCCAGTGGATCTCGCCGGTGGAACTGGCGGCGCCTTCCCAGACTTTGTCGCCCGACAGCGTGTAAATGCGGACTTTGGCGTGGGCGGGTATGTTATCTATGGTCAAAAGATTAGGCCCGCGGTTGAGATATAAGGGGTTCGGGAAAACCCGCACGGCGCTCAGGTTTGAGGCGGCGGTTTTTTTCGTAAGCTGGAATACGCTGAAATGGTCCAAAGTCGCGGTGATAGTCCTTAACCCCGTGTCTATTCTGGTTTCAAGGGGGAGGCAGGCGGTTGTAGCAGGGTTATATCTGGCCAGGACCAGCTTGTCTTTATCAAGGCCGATTCTGGTGGCCTCATGGGTCTCGCCGGGACTCTCCCCGTCATAGTACAATTTAAGCGTAATCGGCACCTGGGGCTGGGCGCCGCCCTCGGAATAAATAGCCACTTCAAGCGGATGCAGCGGCGAACCTATCTGATAACCGCAAGGGTCGGTTATTGCGGGAGATGTCGACCACGAGGAAATGGCTATGGCGGTCTGGGAGGCGAAAGCGCCGGCGGGCACGGTCAGGGACACGAACCTGTTGTTGAGCAGGGTGCCCTCTATCGTCACGTCCCGCGAAGGATCGCTGGTGCCGCCCACGGCGCCGGACGGCGCTCCGTCAGGCCCCGGCAAGGTATAAGCCGCCGGCACGCACTGTGTGCGGCCTGTTACCACATTAGCCCCGTTTCTGGCGGCAACATCAAAATAGTAGGTGGTGGATGTTAACAGGCCGCTCACTTCGTAGGTGTCGGAGGTGTAGTACCGCGAAAAGGGCAGGGGAGTGGGAGTCATGAACGGCCCGGAGACGAGATTGCCGGTGGAGCCGCGTATCTCATAAATGGTGTTAGGAGGGTTATCTCCCTGCATCCAGACCAGGGTGACGCCGGACATGGAGATCGCGTCCGGGCGCACAGGGCCCGGTGACTGCGCCAGAGTGTATACCGAACCGAGATTAACATAATCCGATGGGCCTGGGACCTGGGGGAACCCGTCGCCGTTAACAGCTGTGACCTGGAAGGTATATGAGGTGTTGGGCGTTAAGCGGTCTATGAGGGTTTTGGTGTCCATGACCGTGAGCGTGAACGAGTATTCCATTTCAAAAGGGTTGGATTCTTTTGTGCCTTTCACGAGGTAGGAGGTGCTTGACGGATTGCCGTTGGCTATCCAGTTGAGAATAAAACTTCCGGTGCTTATGCTGGTGAAAGCGGCGGGCACGCCGATCAGCGGCATCGCCGCCAAAGTGTAAACCGGCTTCGTAGTGCCCACGGGGCCTCTTACGGGGCCGGAGTAATTTTTGAAAGCGTTTACCCTGACCGCGTAAGCGGTATTGGTGCTTAAGACCGTCCCGGCCACATTCGTCTGCGTGTATGAGGCCACGGTTGAGGAACCCAGGAATACCGCGTCCAGGGGCCCGGGCCCGGTGACGCCATAGATTTCATAGTCCGGGTCTCCGACCAAATCATCGTCCCATGCCCAGTTGATGGCCGATACGGTAAGGGCTGTGCCCTTAAGATTGTTTATACTGGTTACTGTGATAGTGGTTACGATGTTGCTGTAATCAGTGGTAATACTGGCGCCGTTTTGGGCGCGCACCCGGAAGCTGTAATATTTGTTCGGCGACAGCGTGGTGAGGAGGGTAAAGGTGCTTACATAGTCGTTTTCAAACGGTATGGGCGTACTGGGAGAGGTAAAGTCGCACCCTGCACCTTCACACATGGAAACCTCATACGGGGTCTCGGGAGAATTGTCGGCGGGATTCCATGAAAGCAGCACCGTTTCAAAGCTGGCTCTTTGCACTGTCAAGTCCTGGGGAGTGACCGCAAAAGTGTAATAAGTCGGAGACTCGGTCAATGCGCCGTGGCCGCCTGTATTATAGGCGGCTATTTTGACGGAGATCCTGGTATTCGGCGCAAGGCCGGTCTGGATATAGGAAGCCGGGTTGGAGAAGGCCACGGTGGTGAAAAAGACACTGTTGCTTGAAGCGAAAATGTAGTATCCGTCCGGGAGCGGGTCGTTCAGGTTCATCTCGCTGTCCGCGTTCCAGGTCCAGTCCACCGAAGTGGACCCTTGTACCGTGCCGATCAGGTTTATGACCTGTCCGGCGGGCCTGGGAGTGGTCACCTGGACGGTGTACCCGGCAGAGAACTGGCCGTTCGCCGCCACGCGCAGATGGTACCAGCCGTAAGGCAGTTCGCCGGGATTGACCGGCATGGTAAGGGTTATGGAAGACAGCGTCGCCTCCCAGTCGGCGTTGGCGCTGCCGTAGATCGTGTAGAGGCGGGTAGTCAGGTCCGTCAAAAAGCCGGAGGGATTATCTATAGCCTGGATATAAACCCGCGGATTGCTGAAAGAGGAGTTCATCGGACCGGACCCGCCGCCCGAAGCCTCGGTCACTCCGTGAAAGTTGGTGGTATCGCTTTGAAGGGTGACCTGCCAGCCTCTGTCAAAATAAGCGGTTCCCGTGGAAATTACGGGGTTCCGGAACTTGGGCTCAAGCCCCGCTTGATCCGGCGCAAAAGAAAAATAAAGCGTGTCGGTCTGGTTGATGCATTTGGCGCCGTCCCAGCCGCCTATGTTTATCAGGCGGTTGTCCGCGGTTAAGACGGTGGTGTGGTTGGAACGGCTCTGCATTGAGCCCTGGGGCTGGAAGGAGCTAAAATCTACGTCAAAGCCGTCCGCCTGGCCCTGGGAGACCCCCGGAGCTTCCCCGCCCGTGATCATCAGTTTTCCGTTCGGGAGGAGCACGCTCCTGTGATTGGCGCGGTTCAGCGACATGAGGGCAATTTCCATCGTGCCCTCAACATCTACCTGGACGTAGGTCCAGGAGACGCCGTCATATATCTCCGCCGTCAGCAGGCTCAGGAAATTATCGGACCCGCCTATCACTATCACCCTGCCGTCCTTAAGGAGGTTGGCCGTATGTGAATACCTTGCGGTATTCATGGCCGGGCCGGGGCTCCAGGTCTGCGTGATGTAATCATATATCTCCGTGGTATTCAGGGCGCCCAGGCCGTCCACTCCGCCGGCCACCAGCACATTGCCGTTTTTAAGCAAAGTGGCCGTGTGCTGCGACCTGCCGCCCGCGGCCGTCATGGTCTTGGTCGATTGCCAGATCGCCGCGGTGGTTATGAATAGTTCGGAGTTTTTTGAATATCCGTCGCCGGTGCTGCCGGCGGCTGCCAGCACGTTGCCGTCGGGCAGCAGCGTGGCCGTATGGCTTTGCCTTGCGGCGTTCATGGGAAGGTTTGTTGATACCCAGCGCCTGGTGGCGGGGTAATATATCTCGGACGTGTTTATGGCCGCCGTGGAAGCCCCCGTAGTGCCCCCCGTTGCCAGCACATAGCCGTTAGGCAGCAGCGTGGCCGTATGACGGGCCCTGGCATAGGTCATGGAACTCACGAACAGCCAGTCTTTTGGCGGCCCCGCTGTTGCGGCCGTGTTCAGCAGCTCGCAGGACTGCAAAGTGGCTCCGCCGTCGGAACCGCCGCAGGTAAGGATGCCGCCGCCGGGCAGCAGCGTGCTGGTATGGAACGCCCTTTTGGTTGTAAGATTCGAGGAACTGGCCCAGTCTACCTTGGTGTCGTAGATATCGTAAGGGTTGATTGCGTTGCTGACGTACGCCTGGGCGGCCCTTGTGCACTGGGTATAGGGATCGGGCAGGCCGGTCATGGAATCGGGCTCGCAGTTCTTGCCGCCTATCAGCAACATGTCCGCCGCCGGCGTTAAAATAACGTTGTGGTTGAATGTCGGGATGAGGGGTTGGCCGAAAGCCCATTTTGACTCTTTCGGGGCGAAAACGAGGTAGTCTGAAAATATCATGCCGCGTATGACGAGGGTCGAAACGGAAAAGCTGTAAGCGAGTTTTTCCAGGTTCGTCCCGTCCACGGTGTATAATATTTCGAGAGACGGGCTGGTCAGGTCCGTCCCTACCGCGCTCAACGGCGGGTTGAAGGACTGATAGGTGGTGTTATTGGTCAGTTCCCCGATAAGTTCGGTGAATTGCATGGAACCGGTGACCAGCCCCAGGCGGGTGTCGAAATCTTCCGTTACCGCAGTGTTAAGTTGTGCCGTTCCTCCTTTAAGGGTCACGTACCAGTAACCATGCGCCGGTATTACGGCCGCGGACTTAATGGTGGCGGAACCAACTATCGTTCCGCCTATGTAAATGGCGGGGATCGTAAATGTGATAGGAACGGTCAGGCTGGAGTTCGCGGAGTCGAGGACAACCCCGGTCTCCGGGGCGAGAACGCCGCTGAAAGAGAAAGCGCTGGCGATTATTGCGGCGGTCTCGGAGGTTACCGACTCCTTGGCGAATTGGACGGTGCCGGGTATGGTGGAGTTGTAGCGGGGCCAGATGATGTCGCTGAACTCGCCGGGTTTTGCGCCTTCTGTCATTGCGCCCACCGGGGAGCCATCGAGCGGCGCGGTGCTGCGGACCAGCCAGACTTTCATGTTGTCCGAGGTTATCGCGGGGTCGCCCCTGTCTTTCTCCACAGCGGCGAACGGGTCGCCCCCTTTAGACGGCAGGGAGATGAAAAAATCGCCGTCCACGATCCTTCCGGACACGGTTCTTGAAAGCTGGGTTTTAAGCTTGAATTTCAGCTCGTTGGTCGGGTTGACGGTCGCCGTGTTGATGCCGGTCCTTGTAATGGAAAGCCTGACGTTTTCCTCGAAGTAGGCCGTGTCCGAGTATGATTTGGGCACAATGTTGCCGTAACCGCCGTGTATATGATTGGTGCCGTCCGGCATCAGCAGGGCGGCTTGCATGGCGCTGCGATAGGGCATTGTCAGGGTGTCCTCGCCTGAGATCTGCACACGCCCGCCGTTAGGATCAAAGAGCTCCGCGCTGCCCAGGTAGCCGTGGCTGCCGGCGTTCTGGTTTACCCCATCAGCGGTAGCATGCCAGCCTTCTTCCGGCAGGTAAAAAATATTCGCGGCGGCGGTGGGGCCGGCATAGCCGCCGGAAATCATGATGTTTCCGTTATTCAATACCGTGGCCGAATGGTACGCCCTGCCCTGGAGCAGGGAAGTTACCGGGGTCCAGGTCAGGTTTCCGTCGTATAGTTCGTTCGTGGGCAGGTAAACCCAGGCGAGGTTGGTCGCGTCCCAGGACTTGCCGCCTGAGACAAAAACGGTCCCTTTATCGGTGGCGCTGGCCGTGTGGCCGATCCTTGAACTGGTCATTGAGGCCGCCGCGGCGAAAATATTCGCGCCCGTGCCGGTCGGAGTAAAGAGCTCGCAGGCGCTGGATATGTTGACGCCGGCCGCCGCTGTCTGGCCGCCGCAGATAAGCACTTTTCCGTCGTTCGCGCCTTTGGTGATGACCGTGGCGGTATGGCCGCCTCTGGGGTAGCACATCTTATCGGTGCAGGCTGTCGCGCCGTTCATTTGGGTCCACGCTCCGGTGATAGGGTTATACACCTCGGCGCTTTGGAGCGGTTCGCCGAGGTTATTGAATCCCCCCGCCACAAGCACCCGGCCGTCGCTCAGGCAGGTGGCCGTATGAGATGAACGGGCTGTGTTCATAACCGGGCCGGCGCCCCAGGCGGGCGCGGAAGTAAAGTAGATTTCGGTCGTGGCGGTCTGGGTGTTAGCTCCCGGGTCCGTTACCCCGCCGATGACCATAAAGTTGCCGTTCGGCAGCAACACCGTCGCCGTGTCGGTCCTTGCGGTAGTAAGCCTGGGAATCGCGGAAGCTCCGGCAAAAGGAAGCGCCAGCAGGATAATAAAGAAATTCAGGGTTTTTCTTAAACTCATAATCCGATGATATTGTAGGCAATTCATGTTACAGGATTGTTAAATAATCTTTAACTCTTACCTTAAAAACCTGGCCGCTAGACAGCTAGCCGGCTAGGCCGCTGGGCAGCTTTTTAAGGAGTTCTGTGTCTTAGCCGTCTTGCCGCCAAGCCGCCTAGCTGCCCAGCTGCTTGCGCTATTCCACTACAGCCATAGATTCGCCCGCCGGCGCTTTAGGCTTCCCCGGGTCGAGCGTTTTCTTTCCGTCCACTATGAAATGGTAGAGGTAATTGCCCGGAAGTATATAGACCTCGGCTTTCCAAAGGCCGTTTTTTTTGGCCATTCCGACCTCTTTCCATTTTGTGAAACTGCCCGCCAGTGAAACGGACCTGGCAGCGGCGCTCTTATATTCAAAGAACACTTTTATCGCTTTCTGCTTTTTAGGCTCTTCCGGTTTGCTTGAAATGGTTTTTTCTTCGCGCGCCGCCAAAAACGCTGTTTCCGCCTTCGCGGCCGCGTTGGCTGTCTGCTGACCGGCGGCTTTTTTTAGCGGCGCTTCCGGAGGATTGGACGGTTCTTCTTTTAAATTTTCATTCCCGCGCCTGAGCGGCACGGGTTTCGGTCTTATTTCGACCGTGTCGTTTAAAAAATGGCCCGCAAGCCTGGTGTAGACGGAATAACCTGAAATCCCGGTCAGGATAAGACACGCAAAAGCCGCGAGCGCCCAGAATTTTTTTGATTTTGTCATAGTTGAGTCCCGTACTGTCTCAATGCCATAAGCCATAAGCGCTGTTCCAGCCGCGCTATAGGCCGTAAGCTGAATAATATCCAAAATAAAACTGCTCGTTTACGGCATACGGCCTATGGCTTATGGCGTCTGTTTCTGCCTACGGCCTATGGCGTACGGCTTATGGCAATAGCCGTATCTTAAATCTTGAGCGGGCGATGGGAATCGAACCCACGTCTAAAGCTTGGGAAGCTTCCGTTCTGCCATTGAACCACGCCCGCCTCTGTCGCACCCCGCCCGCTGTGTTATAGTGACCGGACTTTATAATTGTCAATTTTATGTAACTGCTCAGCAACAGAAAAACCACGGAGACACAGAGGACACAGAGAAACACGGATGACAAAACTTCGTGCCCGCCAAACAGCCGGCGGGTCCGCCTGCGCCCGCCAAACAGTCCGGCGGGTCCGCCTTCGGCGGAGAAAACTCCGTGCTCTCCGTGTCTCTGTGGTGAGTAGTTCTACAGCCGCACTTTGCTTCTGTAGTGGCAAAGCTTGCTTTGCCTTTTACGCAGAGCAAGCTCTGCAACTACGCAGATACGTGAAAGAGACATGGGTTCACCGAATATTACCTCGTAAAG
>JAHJSU010000277.1 GCA_018829985.1 Elusimicrobiota bacterium
AGAAAGTTTATGGATCAAACGGTTTGTTGTCTGATTTCTTTCGTGTCTTTGTGACTTTGTGGCTGAGTAGTAACGATTTTTATGATTAAACATGATCTGCGTCCATCATATTCATCTGCGTCATCTGCGTTCTATGTATTGCTGCTGAGTAGTTACAATCTCTCAACTAAATTGCTCTCCACTCTCGACTTGCGTTTTTACTTTAGATTTCTGTTTTACTTACTCTCGACTTTAGACTTCCGTTTTATTACTTTAGACTTATGTTTTACTTACTCTCCACTCTCGACTTTTGTTCTATTTACTCTACACTTTAGACTTTCTTTTGGGCTTTTTCTACGGCGCTTATTATTTTTTCATAGCCGGTGCAGCGGCAGATATTGCCGGTCAGCTCCAGCTTTATATCCTCGACGGTCGCCGCCGGATTTTTCCGGAAAAGGGCTTCGGCGGCTATAATAACGCCGGGGATGCAGAAACCGCACTGCACGGCCCCTTCCTCCATAAAGGTCTTCTGCAGCGGGTGCAGGCCGCCGTCGCGGCCTTTTAAGCCCTCGATAGTAACAAGTTTCCGGCCCTGAAGCTGTACGGCCATCATAAGGCAGGAATTGACGGCTTTGCCGTCAACCAGCGCCAGGCAGGCCCCGCATTCCCCCTCCCCGCAGCCTTCTTTTGTGCCTTTGAGACCCAGGTCTTCCCTGATGAACTCAAGCAGGGTCCGGCCGGGTTCTATTTCCCGGTTTATTGTCCGCCCGTTGACCGAGCATTTAAGTTTAAAAGCGCCGCCGCTTATTTTTTTCATTTCTTTTTCAACTCGCGCCAGATCTTTTCCGGCAGCAGCGGCACCGACTTCACCCGTACGCCGGCCGCGTTCTTCACGGCGTTGGCGACGGCCGCGGCCACGCCGATAAGAGGCACTTCGCCCATACCTTTGGCCTTATAGGGCCCCTCGGCGTAAGGTTTCTCTATGAAAGTTATATCATATTCAGGTTTGTCGGCGGTAGTGGCCAGCGCGTAATCGGTAAAGTTGGGGTTCAGCATGATGCCGTTTTTGTAGACCAGGTTCTCGTACAGCGCCCAACTCATCCCCTGCAGGATTCCGCCCTGCGCCTGCCCTTCGGCCAGCATTGGGTTGATTATCTTCCCCACGTCATAGGCGGCGTATATCTTAAGCGCTTTAAGCACGCCGGTCTTCAGGTCCACCTCCACCTCCGCGGCGTTGGCGGAATATGAATATATTACGTAGGCGTCCCCCTGCCCGTCGTCCATGTTATAGGAGGTATGCGGGGCCGCGTACCAGCCCTGCTCCCCCATCTTGAGCCGGCGGCCCCAGCATTCGGCCACCGCTTCGGCAAAGCTTACCGTTACCCCGCCGATGGAGAACAGGCCGCCCGAGGCCTCCATGGGTTTGGCGGCGTCGGCGCCTTTTTTAACCAGCAGGTCGAAAGCGGTCTTGAATATCCTTTCCCTTAACGGAGCCGCGGCGTCTATTATCGCGTTGCCGCTCATAAGGGTCGTGCGGCTGGCCACGGTGGGGCCGGAGTCGGACACCTTGGAGGTGTCCACTTCTTCAAGTTTTATGTTCTCGTAAGGGGCGTTCAGGGTCTCGGCGCAGATCTGGCTTAGCACGGTCAGCGCGCCCTGCCCCATTTCGGTATTGCCGACGTTCACGGCCACAGTAGCGTCTTTATAAATATTGACATAAGCGCCGGCCCGGTCAAGGTAGCGGCCTTTGGCGCCAAGGCTCACCCCGTAATACGCGGCGGAAAACCCGATTCCCCTAACGAGGTCTCCCGCATTTTGCACTTTACACTTTGCATTTTGCACTTTACCGTCCCACCCCGTACGATGGCGCACGACCTGTACCAGTTCCTCAAGGCCGCAGGGGGCGTTTATGACCTGCCCGGTCACGGTCTTGTCGCCGGGCCTGAGGATATTTTTAAGGCGCAGGTCCACAGGGTCCATTTTAAGCTTTGCGGCCAGTTCATCTATCAGCGACTCCTGGGCGAAACAGATCTGCGGCTGGCCGAAGCCCCTGAAAGCGCCGCAGGGCACTTTATTGGTGGCCACCGCGTAAGTCTCGATCAGGACATTGTCTATTTTATAGGGCCCGGCCGCGTGCACGGTGCCGCGCCAGAGCACTATCGGCGAAAGCGTGGAATAGGCGCCCCCGTCCAGCACGTATTTTACCACGCAGGCGGTTATCCTGCCGTCCTTATCGGCCGCGTAAGCGACCTTTGACCAGGACGGATGCCGTTTGGACATCGAGTTGAAATCTTCTTTGCGGTCGTATATCAGCTTGACCGGTTTTCCCGTTTTAAGCGCGCAGACGGCGGCGTGTGCGGCCACCAGCGCCGGCACGTCCTCTTTTCCGCCGAAGCCGCCGCCGGTCACGGTCTGTATGACCTTCACCTTGTTGTAGCCCACGTTCGCCGCGGCGGCCACGCCGTCCAGCACGTAGAACGGGCACTGCGTGGTGCTGTGTATCGTAAGCCCCCCGTCGGTTTCCGGCAGGGCTATGGCGCCCTGCGTCTCCAGGTAGGCATGGACCTGGTAATTCGTCGTAAATTCCTCTTCCACTACGGTATGTGCCTCTTTTATCGCTTTTGCGGAGTCGCCCTTTTTTATCACGAACTTGGAGAACACGTTGTCGTCGCCGTACAGCTTTATGGCGTCTTTTTCCAGGGATTTCAGCGGGTCGTCTATAAAAGGCAGCTCCCTGTACTTTATCTCCACCAGGCGGGCGGCGGCTTTGGCGGCTTTCTGCGTCTCCGCCACGACGAGCGCGACGGTCTCGCCCTGGAACCTGGCCTCGTTCTCCGGCAGGAACGGGTAATCGTTTATGATCAGCGGCCATTTATTCGGGCCCCTGATATCCTTGTATGTAACTAAAGTTACATAGCCGGGCGTCTTTTTCGCCTTTGCGTCCGAAATGGAGAGTATCTTTATCCGGGGTTTGGGGCACCTGACGGCGGCGGCGTAAAGCATGCCGGCGAATTCGTAATCAGCCGCGTATTCGGCGCGGCCGGTCGCTTTAATAAGCGCATCTTTCCTTATTACCGATTTCCCGACACAGAAAAGTTTTTCCATAGTCTCCCCTTCCTTTCCCTCATCCCTCATCCCTCATCCCTCATCCCTCATCCCTCTCCGAACTAATTTTCGCTAACACTAAAATTAATTCTCCCGTAAAAAGTCCCAAATGGTAGCCGCAGGCTTTAGCCTGCGAAAAACAGTAATCCATCCGCCTAAGGCGGACGCAGGCTGAAGCCTGCGGCTACAAAGGCGATTTTTGAGCAAAATTGACTTTTTACGGGAGAATCAAGCAGCAAGTGAAAAAGCGAAAATTAGTTCCCTTGCTGCTTACTCCTTGTTTCTTGATCCTTTCGCCAATCATCCCTCATCCCTCATCCCTATCCCCATATGCTTTCCGTCCCTGCCGTAATGCAGCATGACTATCTGGCTCAGGATCGACACGGCTATCTCGCCCGGGGCCTTGCCGCCGAGGTTGAGCCCTATCGGCGAATACACCCGCTTATCCTTTAACGGGTAAAGTTTTTCTTTGGCAAGGGATTTGAACACTTCCTTCACTTTGTCGGCGCTGCCTATCATGCCAATATACGGCGCTTTGGTGCGCATGGCCTCTATCAGGCACTCCCTGTCCAGCGCGTGGCCGCGCGTGACTATCACGATATAGGTGTCCTCTCCGGGGCCGGCCAGCCTGACGGCCTTATCGGGCCGCTCGGTTATTATCCCGGAGGCGCCGGGGAATCTTTCCGTATTGGCGAATTCAGGCCTGTCGTCGGCCACGATATAAGGATAGCCCGCCGCCCGGGCGGCCTCCGCTATCTTTAAGCCCACATGGCCCGCGCCGAGTATAAGCACCTTTAAGGGGTTCTTATAGACATCGATAAAAAGCTCCGCTTTGCCCATGCAGAGCATGCCGGTATTGCCGCCGGGTTTGAGGTCGAATATGAATTTCCCGCCCCGGCCTTTCTTCACGCATTCAACGGCTTTTTTTATCGCAAGAGCCTCAAGCGTCCCGCCGCCGACAGTGCCCTCTATGGAGCCGTCCTCGAATACCAGCATTTTGGCGCCCGCTTCCCTGGGAGTAGAGCCGTCAACTGAAATCACCATCACAAAACCCACGTTCTTCCCCCCGTCAATGGCTTCGCTCAGGACCTTGATGATATTCCTGGATTCTTTCATAAAAATATTTTACTTTATTTCCCCGAAAATTACTTTAAACGGACTTAAGTAAAGAGTTTTTAACCACCCATAACCTGAAAAACGGGTCGCAAAAAACGTGCCCGCCGTTTTCTTTTTCAAGTATGCCTTTTTTTATTAAAAGATTCAGCGATACCTGAACTGTGGGCGCCGGGCCGAGCCTGTTGCGCTCTATGACCTCATGGGAATATAGTTTCTCCCCCGGATTGCGCGAAACCACCTGTAGTATTTTCCTCTGTTTAAGCGGAATATTTTCAAGCATTCCGACATAAAGAGGCGCCTGCGTATCGGCTATGTGCGCGGCTGTCTCAGCCACAAGCTTTTCCGACAGCCCGGCGCCCTCCCGGCACTTATTCCACAGGAAACTGCAAAGGTACTGCACATAATACGGGATGGAATCGGCCTCGGACAGAATCCGCCTGAAAGCGGCTTCGTCAACCGTCGCTCCCATGGCGGCAAAGCGCTCCGTGATAAAAACCCTTAAATCTTTCTCCGGAATTTTGCCCAGAAAAAGCACCCGGCCCAGTTTATAAAACGCCCTGTCTTTATTGTTTACCATGTCCGCTATAAGATGCTGTTTTGAGCCGGAGAAAATATATGAAACATTATGGTGCCCCTGAAAAACCGAGCGCATCAGCTTCTCAAGCGGTTCGCCGCCGAGCGCGGTTGCCTCCTGGAACTCGTCAAACGCTATCACAAGCCGCTTACCGCGTTTTTTGGCTATTTTCTCGGCCGCGTCAAACAGTTCCGCAAGCGCCGCCGACTGTTCGCTCTTGGATTTGCCTATGTCAAGCGCGGCTGAAAACTGTCCGTCCTGCTCCACCGTGATTTTAGGCCTCAAAAGCGGAACTATTTCGCGCGCCAGCCTGGCCAATGTTTCCAGTCTGGTTTCGGATTTCAGCAGCACTTCCTCCGCGAAAAGCGCGGCCAACTGCTCCAACGAAGCGGCCCTATAAAGATCTATATAAGCGGTCATCAGCCCTTTGTTTTTCAGACGCTCCAGCAGATTTACTATAAGGGATGTTTTTCCGAACCTGCGCGGCGAAATAAGGAATATCCGCTCGCCGGCCTGGAGCCCGCGCGCAATATCGGCCAACTCTTCTTTTCTGCCCACAAACGCCTTCCCCACCGCTATCTCGCCGTAAACGAATGGATTATTCATATGCGCCTCCAATTATGTATAAGTGCATAATGTATTTATACATAATTAAACGACAAATTTCCACTTTATTTTTGTTTTGCGGCGGTTTTACGGGCTTTTATCAGGGATTCTATTTGAGGGTCGTTGGGGATTTCGTTTGTCAGCGGGGCCGGCTCATAGGCGTAATCCGAGAGTTTTTTATTGCCGTCAAATCTTAAAACTATCTTGCCCGCATACTGTAAATTTCCGCCGGATTGGACTATTAAGGCGTTCCCCGCTTTCAGCGGCTTGTTAAGAAGTTCCTGCGAATGGCCGCCTATTATTAAATCGAACTCTTTAAATTCTTCGGCCATTTTTTTATTTTCCCCGGCAACCGCGTGGGAAAGAAGTATCAGAAAATCGGCGTTTTTACCGCCTTTCAGAACTTCTTTCAAGCTCTTGAACTCTATCTTACCCGTAAACGCCTCCGGATAAAGAGAAAATGTTTCCGGGCTCGTAAAAGACAGGATCCTGAATTTTATCCCGCCGGCAACTATGGTCTTATCCGCCATTCCAGCCGGCAGCGCGGCGACACCGGAAGCGCTGCGCCCGCCGGGCAGTATTGGCGGGGACCCGCTTTTATCCGCCTTCCAGCCGAGATTTGAGGCGATAAACGGAAGTTTCCCCACCTTGAGCGCATCCATAAACCCGCTGAAATAAAGGTCCTGGTCGCCTACCGCTATGGCGTCATAACCCGCCAGTTCCATGGCTTTAAGCGCCGTGCCGGCCTGGGAGGCGGAAACGGCGTAAGGCAGAAAATCACCCGAATCCAGCAGGATATGGCCGGGATATTTCGGGATTTGTTGTTTAAGGAAAGAAATAAGTTTAACAAAACCGCCGGAGGCCTGTTTGTGAGAATAAGACGGTTCCAGGCAGCCGTTAGCCGGACCGGTGAAAAAAACCGCGATTTCGGAGGGTTTGTTCCACTTTTTTGCGCTCACCCCGGCCAGCTTGTCCTTCAAGGCGGCTTTTATTTTCTCGCTGTAACTCTCTGAAACATATTCAATGGTGCCGGCGGGCGATATAATGAACGCTTTTGGAACCACAATAAACGCGCCGCGGAATAAATCGTATTTTCCGCCTATTATTTTAGCCTTGGGGTCCCAAAGGATCGGGAACGGGATCTTGTGCTTAACAGCGAACCTGACCAGCTTATTTTTATTCGCGTCAACTCCCACAAGATAGACGGCGGCATTATATTTCGGGGCTATTTCAGCCAGGTCGGTTATTTCTTCAAGGCAGCTGTCGCACCAGGTGCCGAAAAAAGAAAGGACTACCGGCTTATTGTCGCGGAGGATCTCGGCAAGCGAAACGGTTTTACCGTTCAGGTCCGCCGCCTCAAATTCAGGCGCCCTGTCTCCCGGATTAAAACCCCCCGCCCGGCAAGGCAGGCAAACTAAAAGGAATAATCCGGCAAGAATCAATCCCCCTGCCTGCAGCGGACGGATTACCATTCGTTGTTGTAGTTGCAAAGCTTGCTTTGCCTGTTGTAGCGGGCGAATTACCATTCGTTGTTGTAGTTGCAAAGCTTGCTTTGCCTGTTGTAGCGGGCGAATTACCATTCGTTTTTGTAGTTGCAAAGCTTGCTTTGCCTGTTGTAGCGGGCGAATTACCATTCGTTGTTGTAGTTGCAAAGCTTGCTTTGCCTGTTGTAGCGGGCGAATTACCATTCGCCTAAGGCAGCGGCGGATGTAAATCCGCAAAAATTAGGCCGCCTTCGGCGGCAACTTTGTAGCGGCGGGATTGCCATCCCGCTGTCGCATAGCAATGCGACCGCTACAGAAAACATTGAAATTCCTGAGCATTAAACCATGCATAACAAACCTGAAAAACCCTCATTTCTTAATCAGTTTTTCCACTATTGTCCGGCATGCGTTCCTTAATTCCAGGGAAGAGGAGGCGTTGCTGTCATAAGACGCCGTTATTTTGCCGGTTTCAACGTCCACCACATTCGCCGTAATATAGTAGGTGTCCAAAAGCTTTGAAAGCGCGCCCACAAACATCTGTTTGACATTAAGCAGTTTCCCCATTTCAACGGCGCATTGCTGCTCGGTGCAGCCGCTGCTCTGGAACTTCTGCTCGGCCAAAACGGAATCCATGTTGTTCCTGTCCATCACATTAAATGACCCGGTGTTTACAAGTTCTGTTCTCAAAAAGTCCGCCACTATTGAAGCGTCCGCTTGCGACACATTCTTGCCGGTGAACTCGGCCACGGCAATATTCACGGTTTCAGTGGATTTAGCTAAACTGGGCTGAATAACATGTTTTTTCGCCGGCTCTTTGATAGGTTTTGCACGAGCATTAATTAGTCCTTCTATTTTAGTTGCTTTTGCAATCATCGACTTTTCATCCGGAATACAAGAAGACAAAAGAGCAAGCAGGAATCCCGCAAAGATCACTTGCGGGACAATTTTTCCACTATTGTTCGGCATGCGTCCCTTAATTCCAGGGAAGAGGAGGCGTTGCTGTCGTAAGACGCCGTTATTTTGCCGGTTTCAACATCCACCACATTCACCGTGATATAGTAGGTGTCCAAAAGCTTTGAAAGCGAGCCCACAACCATTTGTTTCACATTAAGCAGTTTCCCTATTTCAACGGCGCATTGCTGCTCGGTGCAGCCGCTGCTCTGGAACTTCTGCTCGGCTAAAACGGAATCCATGTTGTTCCTGTCCATCACATTGAACAAGCCGGAGTTCACCAGTTCGGTCCGTAAAAAGTCGGCCACTATTGAAGCGTCCGCCTGCGACACGTTCTTGCCGATAAATTCGGCCACGGCTATATTGGTCCCGCCTGCCATTTTTACGGCCTCAATCTGAGCGACCACCGGCGCGTTTACCGGCATCGCAGGCGCGCCCGCAGCCGCCGTTCCGGACGAATCTTTAGCTTCAAAATAATAGGCATAGTCATTTCCGGCAGGCAGTGTTTTTGAATACGCGTAAACAACGCCGGTTCTGTTGTCACCGGAGATATACTCCATAACAAACGGACTGCCGGATATCCCGGAGCCGCCTTTACTGATATGCACTTTCGGATAACCGCCGGCCGGGGCGTCGTTATCCGCGTCCGCGTACTTCACGCGATATACAAAAATTGTGCCGGTGTTCCCCACGCCGGTGCTTAAACCCACCGAGACATAATTTTCCTCTCCGGTCCACAAAAGCTCGGGAGCCGTATTAACCAGCGGCGTTCCAACTCCATAACCTGGCAAGGCGGCAGGCAAAAGCTCCGGGGCGGAGTCTATAATTACTTTCTCACTTTCCTGCTCACTCGCTTTCCTGGCGCCGAAAACCAGCGAAACACCCGCTTTATGTGTCGAGCCCAGGTCTCCATAGCTTAAGTCAAAATTCAGGGCGCCAAGTTTCAGACCTAACCCGAAGGTAATTCCGCCGAATTCGTCTTTAAGCCGCCAGCCGCCGCGCAATTTCAGCGCCTCAGCAAGGGCAAATGATCCTCCAAGGCCAAGGGAGCTTTTATCCTCCCCTTCTTTCTTTAAATCCGCCGCCGCGGAATATTTAGCGCCGGTGTAAGCGATCCCGGCCCGCTGCACTTTTACCACATTATAACCAAATATTTTTCCGCCAAAATTCTGCATTGCCGCGCCAAAACTCAAATCCCCGAACCTATATATTGCGCCGACATCATAGGCGGTTGTGGCGGACGTCTGCCCGCTTATATCCTCGCTGTATGATTTGCCGGCAACACCGACAGCCAGGTTCCCTATCCTCCCCGCCAGGGCGACAGGGATTATTTTGGATTCATACCCGAACTTTTCCCCGGTATCCGCGCCAAGCGAGTCATAAATCGGCTCCTCTTTCATCTTAAAAACAGTCGGCGCAATGCCTATAGCCCAGTTATTTCCGCCAGAGGCGCTGCGCCCGCCGGGCAGTATTGGCGGGGACCCGCCTGGCTGTTTGGCGGGAAACGGGTAAATAAAACCCAGGGAGTTTCCGCTTATGTCCTGCAAATATTTATGGTGAACAAATGAGACAGCCGGGTGTTTAACAAAAACCATCCCCGCCGGGTTATAGTAAAGGCCGAAAGGATCATCGGAAAGCGCGGCGGAAACGTCGCCCATGCCGCCGGCCAGCGAAGATACCGGCAGCTTTAAAAACACGCCGCTCTCCTGCGCATGAAGAGAGGGGCTAGTGAGAAAGCAGGAAAGCGAGAAAGTGATTAAGCAAGCAAGGTCGCGATTAGATATTTTCATAGTTCCTGCTTTCCCCTCAAGAAACTCGTGAACTGGTCACAAATTGTGACCGGTTCGCGAAACTTAAGCACTCGTCGTCCACCCTGAGCAACCCCGCAAATCCATAGGCTTTCAGCCGGAGAGTTGATTTACCGGCCGCATGCCGGCAACCGATCACAGATTGTGATTGGTTTATCCTTTCCGTTTCGTATAAGCGGCAAAAATGCCGCTTAAATAGAATGCATTTGAAACTGCGTTAATTTCATCCCTCATCTTTTCACCCCTATCTTGCGCACTTCTTTTCCACCAGGATAAATATAATGCAGGAAATACACGCCGGGCACCACATAGCGCCCGCTGTCATCCTTGCCGTCCCAATCCCGCTGCATATCTCCGGAATTTGAATCGCCATCAAAGAGCGTTCTTATAAGCTTGCCCGACAGATCATATATTTTCAGCGAAACACGCCCCGCCGCAGGCACATTGAATTTAACTTTGGAAGTCCCGCCGGTCCTGGGATTGAACAGATTGTCGCCCAGCGTGGTTTTATTCCCTTCTTGGGCAATCTCCGAAACATCCGGCGCGTCAACGGCGGAGGTGGGCGCGCCTGTCGCCACAGCGCCGGTTGAGTCCAACGCCTCAAAATAATAGGTGTAATCCGTTCCCACAGCGGCCAGCGTTTTTGAATAGGCGTAAACCGCGCCGGTGTTATAGGCCCCCGAAACAAAAGTCATCGTAAACGGACTGCCGGATATCTCCGTGCCGCCCTTTTTGATGTGTACTTTCGGATAACCGCTCGCAGGCGCGTCATTATCCGCGTCAGTATATTTCACGCGGTAAACAAAACTTGTTGAAAGGTCGCCGGTTTCAGGATTAAGGCCGTCGGCGGTGTAATCTGTTTCGCCGGTCCAGACAAGCGTGGGGGAATTATTAGCCGCTGCGATATCCGGCGCGTCAACGGCGGATGTCGGTGTTCCTGTGGCGGGGATGCCGGTTGAATTAAACGCCTCAAAGTAATAAGTGTAGTCGGTTCCGACAGTTGACAGCGTTTTTAAATAGGTATAAACCGCGCCGGTGTTGTAGGCCCCCGAAACAAAAGTCATCGTAAACGGACTGCCGGATATCTCCGTGCCGCCCTTTTTGATGTGTACTTTCGGATAACCGCTCGCAGGCGCGTCATTATCCGCATCCGTATAATTCACACGATAAACAAAAGTCGTTGTAGTGTCGCCGGTTTCAGGATTAAGGCCGTCGGCGGTGTAATTTGCCTCGCCGGTCCAGCCAAGCGTGGGCGGATTAGTTGTTGCAGTGGATATTTGGTTTAAAGCAAAGGCGGCATCCGTTTCAGTGGCTAGTTTTACCTCAAAATAATAGCTTGTGCCGGCTGAGAGCCCGCTGAATGCCTTTGTGGTTTCGCTTTGTGTGATCGAAGACACTATGCTTGAGTAGCCGCTGTCAGAAGCGAGGACGGCCACGTAGTTGGCGCCGGCAACGGTCGCCCATGAAACAGTTAGACTGGTGGGGGTGCGCGCCGTGAAAGCCGGGTTAAGAGGAGTTGAGCCGGTGCCATAATAAAGCGTGGTTGAGCTTCGATTGTTCTGGTTGACATTGCCCACGCCGTCTTTCAGCCAGACGTAGATGGTTTGCCCGCCCTCAGCGGTCACCGATGCCGTGAAAGGGTGGCCCGTTGTATAGGTTCCGTCGGTGGGAGAGCCGGGCGCGGAACCCACTTTGTAGTACGCGCCCGCTATTCCCGAAATATCACTCGGGCTTGTCCAGTTTATACTGAATGAATTCGTATTCGTCCAGCCGCTTGGCGTGGCGGTCAAACTGACTGGCGCCGGCGGCGGGGTAGCATCGTAATTGAGAAGAGTCGAGCTTCGATTGTTATGGCTGACATTGCCCAGGACGTCTTTCAGCCAGACATAGATGGTTTGCCCGCCCTCCGCCGACGCCGACGCCGTGAAAGGCTTGTCCGTTGTATAGGTTCCGTCGGTGGAAGAGGCGGGCTCGGAACCCCGTTTGTAGTACGCGCCCG
>JAHJSU010000278.1 GCA_018829985.1 Elusimicrobiota bacterium
AACGGTTTGTTGTCTGATTTCTTTCGTGTCTTTGTGACTTTGTGGCTGAGTAGTAACGATTTTTATGATTAAACATGATCTGCGTCCATCATATTCATCTGCGTCATCTGCGTTCCATGTATTACTGCTGAGCAGTTACCCTCTTTTTGAAAGAGGGGCCGGGGGAGATTTTTACCAGCCTATGGCTGTGCCGTCTCAAGGGCTATGCTCATCAGACGGCCGACGTTCCCTGGAAAGCCTGAGTCTTTCCAGCTCTTTTTTCAGAGGCGACCAGTAGGCTGAATCTTTTGCCCTTTCAGCGGCCTCTTCTTTTTTTAGCAGGGCCGAAAGTTTTTTAAGATTATTTTTACCAGCCTCGCGCAGCAGCGGCCTTCGCGCTATAACTTTGCACGCCTGCTCCGGGTAATCGGCGCAAAGCCGCGCCAGGGTTTCCGGCGCCCTGGATTCCATAAGCCACCAGCGTATTTTGGAGGCCGGCCCGGCGCCACTATGTATAAAGACATCATTCTCCACAAGGCGGCCCAGCATAAGCCAGTCTTTGTCGCGCCGGGTCTTTTTGCTCTGCACAAGATCTTCAAGGGCGATAATATCTATTGCGCCGATGCCGGAAACTTTAACGCGTTTCCGGCGGGACCAGAGTTTCGGGAAAGAGTCGCAGCCTTTCAACTTCGCCATAATATCTACGCGCAAATCCCTGACGCCGGGCGCCCCGCAGCGGAAATGGACTGCGTGGCCCTTCAACAGACAGGCGAGGGAGAGTTCCGGGAAATACACCGGCGCGGCTTTTAAAAGTTTCAGCGCGCCGTTTAAGGCCCTGAGATTTTCCGCAGAAGCCAGAACCACAAAGTCGGAGTCCCGGCTGAATTCAGCCGCCCCGTACACGATACAGGCCTGCCCGCCTATAAGGAGGGATTTAACTTTTTGTTTTCGGAAAGTTGAAAGGACCTTGAGGATCGGGCTGAGAGTCAAGTTTCCCCCCTAGGGCAAGGTAAAATTTCCACAGCTTTGCGGATTCGATTATGCGCTTTGCCGGAGAAAGACGCAGCCAGTCAATTTCTTCCGGATTCAGCCTGGAAGTATATTTATAAAGCCGGGATCTCATCACCTTATTATATAAAAAGATTAGCCGGTTTTCCGGATAATAAACCGGGAGGAAGCCGCCCGGCTGTCCGGCCTTTTGTAATAAAGTATAATTTCATTTGCCATGCGTTATGCCATATTCCTGCCTTTGCTCTTCACACCGGCCCTCCTGCAGGCGCAGGCCGCCTATAAAGCGATAGACACGGTAACCTCAAAAATCTATTACGCTCCCGAACCGGGCAGTTTCATTGAAGGGCGGGACGGACTGAAATTCGCCAAAGGGCTCAATATTTTCATGTTTGAAGACGGCTGGTGGACGCCCGGCTCCAAACTCATATTTTATTACTCTTTCAAACAGACCGTCAGTCCGGACAAGACCGTAAATAAGGTGTTCAGAGCGTACGGCAGGTACTCATTCTCGAAATTCTCCATAGAAGCCGGCAAGGACAACATAAACCTCGGTCCCGGCAAATACGGCATTTTGCTTTCCAACAACGCGGAACCGTTCCTGCTGATCAAACTTCAGACCGAGCAAAGCTTGAGGTTCGCCGGGCTGTGGGATTTCGTCATGCTGAACGGCTGGCTGAACGAGAAAAGGCTGGACACGACCAACCCCAAAATATTCCTGGTCAGGATCGGCTGGCAGCCGGCCGGCTGGCTTGAGCTGGCCGGGACCAGGAACACCATGTACGGAGGCGCCGGCAGGCCGGAATATAAAATATGGGAATACCCCGCCCTGTTTTTCGGCAAAGACGAAAACACCTCCGGCGGCAGGTTCGACAACGACGGCTACGTGGGCTGGGACGCGACGATTCATCTGCCGGCCGAAAAGTGGAGCGGCGGCGCCTTGAAAACGGCAAAGCTGTACTACTCGGACAACGGCACCGACATACGCGCTTTCTGGCAGAAGGAAGACCGGGGCATGAAATACTACTTCCCGTTCGGCTTCAGATTTATGCTCACGGCCTATATCGGCGGCATATATCTGGAAACGGAAAAAGACGCCTTCCGGCTTGAATTCATGAATACCAATCCGCTTTTTTATACTCATCACTGGTATTCATGGGAAGGCTACACCTATAAAGGCATGTCGCTGGGCGAGCCCTACGGCAGAAACATCATACACGCATTTTTCACCCAGCGGCATAAATTAAACGACACTTCCTCTTTTGAGTACACGCTGGGCTGGCTCCAACAGCCGGCCTTTAAAGCCAAAGACGAAAACACCCTGCCTTTAAGCATGAAAAGATATTACCTGACCCTGAGCGGCTCCAAGCGATACGATCGCATAACCATTGAACCCTACCTAAGACTGGACAAGACCCGCAACTACGACACCGACCCCCTGCCCACGCAATACAATATCATCAGCAAAGACAAAACCTTCCTGACCGTCGGCGCCTCCGCGACATATAAATTTTAAGATTTATTGTAACTGCTCAGGTTATTAGGTTCAAGGTTCAAGGTTTAAGGTTATTTTTTCCCACGATCTTCTTGTGTTCTCTGGTTTTCAACCGTTGAACCGCTGAACCGTGAACCCGGAACCTGAGTAGTTACGATTTATTCATGATCTTTTTACCTGAAAGCTTCAGTTCCCCCCTCACCCCCGCCCTCCCCCTTCCGCCACCACAACTTCGGCGGACAGGCGAGGGGGGAGGGTGAGGGAGGGGGTGGACAAAAAAATCCGCGCTGCCACGACGGTATAAGTGTTTCAACTGCAATTTTCGGGTTAACCCAGCCCTTCGGGCGAATCCTTCAACTGAAGGATTCGGGCTAAGGATGCTGCTTACCGCTGATTATTTTATCAATTGCTTTTTTGCCGGCCTTTGGCTGGCCGGTGTAGGCCGGAACAAGCTGCCGTATCTTATCAATAATCGGGGCCGGGTCGGGAAGCTCGGAAAGGAAACTGAGCTCGCTCATCTGCTCTTTTAAAATGGCCATATCGGATTCTTCGGGAACCGCCATAAAAATATCTTCATGACCGGTGTCTTTGCGCACGTCCTCGGTCCTGAAAAGCTCCTCAAAAAGTTTTTCCCCGGGCCTCAGGCCGGTGTACTTTATTTCAATATCTTTGCCGGGCTCAAGGCCGTTTAAAACTATCAGGTTTTTGGCGAGCTCAACCACTTGAACCGGGGTTCCCATGTTTAAAACAAAGATCTCGCCGCCCTTGCCCATGGCGGCTGCCTGCAGTATAAGCTGTATGGATTCCTCCACCGTCATAAAAAACCTTGTGGTCTCGGGATGGGTGACGGTCACCGGCCCGCCGTTTATTATCTGCTCCTGGAATATTTTAACAACGCTTCCCGAACTGCCCAGCACATTGCCGAACCTCACCGACATGCACTTGGCGCCGTTAACCCCCGCAAAAGCCCTTACCACCATCTCGCCAAGCCTCTTTGAGGCGCCCATCACGCTTGAAGGCCGTACGGCCTTGTCCGTTGAAATAAAAAGAAACCTTTCAGCCTTATAATTTACCGCGGCTTCAGCCAAAGCGTAAGTGGCCAGGGTGTTGTTCTTAATAGCTTCCTGCGGGTTGGATTCCATCAGCGGCACATGCTTATGCGCGGCCGCGTGAAAAATGACCTCCGGAGAATAGGTTTCAAATATGTTTTTGAGCAGGACTTCGTCTTTAATATCACCCACAACAGGAATGATCTGCGTAGGATAGCCGACCTCCATTGTTTCTTTTTCAATGTAAAAAAGGGCGGTATTATGGTTTTCAAGCATCAAAAGGCGCCTGGGATTATACCTCAAAACCTGCCTGCACAGTTCCGAGCCGATGGTCCCGCCCGCGCCGGTGACAAGCACGGTCTTTCCGGAAATTATCCCTTCCATGGCGTTCATGTCCAGCTTGATCTTTTTCCGCGGGAGCAGGTCGGAAAGCTCTATTTTCCTGACGGAAAGGCCGCTCGCTTTATGGCTTAACTGTTCCTCAATGGTCGGCACGGTCTTAAACTGCACCATGCCGCATTCCCCTTTGGAACAAAGTTCCATAAGGTCTTTTATCAGCTGCCCCCGGGAATGATTGACCGCGACAATAACCTGGTCTATGTTATGCTCGGCAAGAATTTTCGCAAACACTTTTCTTCCCCCTAAAATCGTAAGCCCGTGTATCTGGTGTTTCCACTTATGGGGATTATCATCCAAAAAGCCTACTATATTGTAAGCGGGGCGCCGCGCGCTGTTGAGGTTGCGAAGAACCGATTCCCCCAGGTCTCCGGCCCCGTAGATCATTACGCGCGGAAGAGTTGAATCCTTTTTCCAATCGGAATACCTCCACTCCCGCGTAGCCCGTATTGAAAACCGGATGAAGCCGATCATAAAAAGCGTCAGGACCGGATCTATTATAAGCACCGCGCGCGGAAACTGGGCGTGCTGCATAAAAAGTATCAAAGCGACTATAAACACCTGGCTGTAGCCGACAGCTTTTATTATGGAAGTAAGATCGGCTAGGCTGGCGTAGCGCCAGATCCCGCGGTAAAGGCCGAAGTAACTGAAAGCTATTATCCTTGCCACTAAAATAACCGCTGCGGCGTTCAGGAAATGCGGCCATTCCTTATCTGGTATTGCAAAATCAAATCTAAGCTGGAAAGCCAGCCACCAGGAAACCAGCACTGCGCCGCTGTCCAGGGCAAGAACCAGCCACTTGCTGTTTTTGGCGCTCATAAGCTTCATACCTTAATTTTACAATATTGACGGCACAAACTAAATGTGACTAAAGTTACACACCCATCCTCCCTCCCAACAACCGACAATTCCGTATATTCCGGCTGCCCCGCCGCCCAGCCGCCTGGCTGCCCCGCCGCCCAGCCGCCTGGCTGCCCCGCCGCCCGGCGTCTTTTATAAGTTGAAGCCGCCGGCGCGCGTGAACGGCCGCGTTGCGGCTTTTTATGGCCTCAATCCGTTACTACTCAGCCACAAAGTCACAAAGACACGAAAGAAATCAGACAACAAACCGTTTGATCCATAAACTTTCTTTGTGCCTTGGTGTCTTAGTGGCTGAGTAATTACTAAAAATCAGCGTTATCAGCGTTCTATATTC
>JAHJSU010000033.1 GCA_018829985.1 Elusimicrobiota bacterium
AGACACGAAAGAAATCAGACAACAAACCGTTTGATCCATAAACTTTCTTTGTGCCTTGGTGTCTTAGTGGCTGAGTAATTACTAAAAATCAGCGTTATCAGCGTTCTATATTCTATTCCGCCATCTCATAGCGACCTGAGCAGTTACGAATAATGATGGAACTCAATACTGACATTGAAACTCTGGCGAAGACGGTAACCGGACGGGTGATAAGAGGCGCCGTCAAAGCCCCTTTCAACTCTTTTGAAACCGATACCCGCAAACTTAAAAGCGGGGAGTTTTTCTGGGCGTTCAAAGGCGCCGCGCACGACGCGCACGTATTTCTGGAAGAAACGCTGGAGAAAAACGTAAAGGGCTGGATAGTGGAAGACCACAAGATAGGCCGTTTCACAGCCTATCCGGAATTCGTCATAGGCGTATGGGACACTTTAAAGGCGCTCCACCGGCTGGCCGCCTGGCACAGGAACAGGTTCCCTATCCCCGTCGCGGCCATAACGGGCTCCAACGGCAAAAGCACCACCAAGGAGATGCTTAAGTCCATTTTTGAGCATGTCGGCCCTGCTTGCTCTAATCTCGGCAACCTTAACAACCAGTTCGGCCTGCCGTTGTCGCTGCTGGAACTTCAAAGCGCGCATAAATTCGGCGTATTCGAGCTGGGCGCCTCAAAAAAGGGCGATGTCTTTGAAATAGGAACGCTTGCAAAACCGACGGCGGCCGTCATCACCAATATAGGGCCGGCTCACCTTGAATATTTCGGGGACCTGGAGACCGTTTTCAGGACCAAGACCGAAATCATAGACTGCCTGGCCCCGGGCGGCACGCTTGTCTATAACGCCGACGACAAATATCTTGAAGTTTTAAAAGCCAGAAAAATGAATAAGATCGGTTTCGGCTGGTGCGGCGGGGCGGACTTGAAAATAGGCGATCGCGCGGGCGCGCTTGAGCTCCGGTTTAAGGACAAAACGGTAATAGTAAACCTGCCGGGCAAGGTAAGGTATAATTACCTGAACGCGGCCGCGGCGGCGGGCGCCGCTCTCGCAGCCGGGCTGGACCTCGCCGCCGTGAAAGCCGGGCTTGAGGCGTTCACGCCTCCGCCGATGAGGATGCAGACGCTGAAGATAAAAGACGCCGTTATAATCCTTGACGCCTACAACGCCAACCCGGCTTCCATGCGCGCGGCGCTTGAAACGTTTTTCAACTCCGGCGATTTCCCGAAACCCTGGTATCTCGCGCTGGGAGACATGAAAGAACTGGGCAAATATTCGGCGGCCTATCACGCGGAACTGGGCCGGTATCTGGCCGGCCTCGGCGCGGAAAAGATATTTCTGGCCGGGCCGGAGATGAAAGCCGCGGCGGATGAGCTTCTAAAAACCGGGCCCGCGCCCGGCGGGACACACGCCGCCGAAGTCGCCTACGATTCTGACCCGGCGGCCTGGACTGGGGAGTTAAGGGCCCTTATAACCGGCCAAAAGGGTTCATTTCTTATAAAAGCGTCCAGGGCGATGCAGTTTGAAAGGTTAATTGAAGGACTGTGACAGCGGGACAGCCAGGCGGCTGGACGGCTAGACAGCTAAGAAGAGTAATAATTTTAAACACTCTGGCTGCCCAGCTGTCTAGCTGCCTAGCGGCCTAGCTAAGAAAAACAACAAAGATCGTAAGGCGGTATAAAAAATATGAGGGAGATTTAAATGCTTTATTACATACACTACTTCAGGGATTTTTTCAGTCCGCTTAACGTGTTCCAGTATCTAACCTTCCGGACCGGGGGGGCTATTATAACTTCCTTCCTGATAAGCCTGCTCATCGGCCCTTACCTCATAGCCAAACTGCGCTCATATAAAATAGGCCAGCTCCAGCGCGCCGACGGGCCTAAAAGCCACCTTTTAAAAGAGGGCACTACCACTATGGGCGGCCTTCTGATCTTCCTGGCGCTGGTCCTGAGCACTCTTTTATGGGCCAGGCTGGACAACCGTTTTATACTTCTGCTGCTGTTCACAACGACAGTCCTCGCTTTTACCGGCTGGCTGGACGATTACACCAAGCTGGTCAAAAAGAACCCCAAAGGCGCGTCCTCGCGGTTTAAATTCCTTCTTCAGCTGTTTGTGGCCCTGGCGGTGACAGGGTATCTAGCGGTCGCTCCGCCCAACGCCGGGTATGCCACCAGCCTCGCCATTCCTTACACCAAAGAGCTTTACCTTAATCTCGGATTCCTCTACGCCGCGCTGGCCATGTTCGTCATCATAGGCTCCTCCAACGCGGTCAACCTGACCGACGGCCTGGACGGGCTTGCCGCCGGCTCCATAATCTTCGCGGCTTTAACTTTCGCCGTGCTCGCCTACTCCGCCGGCAATATCAAGCTGGCCTCCTACTTCAAGATCATCTACGTGGAAGGCGCCGGCGAGATAACGATATTTCTGGCCGCCATGATAGGGGCGTGCCTGGGATTCCTGTGGTATAACGCTTATCCGGCCGAGGTATTCATGGGAGACACCAGCTCTTTATTTCTGGGCGGCGCCATCGGCGTGTCCGCCATAGCCGTGAAGCAGGAGCTGATCCTCCCGATAGCGGGCGGCATATTCCTGCTGGAAACTCTTTCGGTCATATTCCAGATGGGCTCCTACAAACTGCGGGGCAAAAAACGGCTGTTCCTGATGGCGCCGATACATCATCATTTCGAGCTTAACGGCATAGCCGAACCCAAAGTGACGGTGCGCTTCTGGATAGCCGGCATCATGCTGATGCTGATAGCGCTGTCGTCGCTGAAAATCCGCTAGACGGCTAGGCGGCTGGACGGCTGGACAGCATAAGCAGGGAATGTCAGATTTAGAACACATTAAGGGCCGCCTAGCTGCCAAGCCGTCTAGCAGTCTAGCGATATTTGCCGCCCAGCAACGAATTTATGTTCATTCCTGAAAAATTTAAAGATATAAAAGCCCTGGTGATAGGCGCCGGGAGATCGGGCGTGTGGTGCGCCAATCTCCTGGCTTCCCGCGGCTTCAGGGTTCTGCTGACGGAAAGCAAACCCTACGGGGAGGTCCGGGGCATGCTGAAGGAGCTGCGCCGCGGCGTGAAGCTTGAGACCGGCGGCCACACCGGCAAGATCTTGCGCTGCGGGTTCGCGATAAAGAGCCCGGGCCTCTCCCATTCCAACCCGCTGATATTGAAGCTGAAAAAGCGCGGCATCCCGGTTTTCAGCGAGATAGAGACCGCGCTCGCGTTTTCACGCTCTAAAAACCTGCTGGCCGTCACGGGCACCAACGGCAAGACCACCACCACGCTGCTGCTCGGCGAAATAATGAAGAACCATCTGAAAGCCCCCCCGGCAGCCGGGGGGGCGGCCCGCCAATACAACGCGGCGGGCACGGCCCGGGTATGCGGCAATATCGGCACGCCGGCGGCCAAAGTGATAAGCGCTTCGAGGCGGCGCGACGCCATAGTCATGGAAGTTTCAAGCTATCAGCTCCAGGACAGCTCCTATATCAGGCCCGCGTCCGCCTGCGTGCTCAATGTGACGCCCGACCATCTAGACCATCATAAAACCATGGCCGATTATATCGCGGCCAAGGCAAAGGTGTTCAAATTCCAGCGGGAGAACGATTTCTGCGTTTTTAATTACGACGATAAACACTGCCGCCGGCTGGCCGCCGGCTGCCCGTCCAAAGTCCTGTTCTTTTCCTCTTCAAAAACGGGCGGGGCTTTGAGCGCGTGGATCGAAGAAGGCACGAAGGCACGAAGGCACAGAGGCACAGAGGCACAAAGGCACAATGCCTGCGCAGGCGCCGTAACAAAGGCCTATGGCCATTCCGCCGAAGGAGGACCCGCCGGACTGTTTGGCGGGCAGACGGCCAAAGCCACAAGAATAATTTTCAGCTTTAACGGGAAGAAAAGCCGCATGACGCCGCCGGCCCTGCCCGGCCTGCATAATCTTGAAAACGCCATGTGCGCGGGACTCATGGCCCTGAGCCGCGGGATAAGCCCCCGGACCGTTCAGAGGACTTTCCGGGCCTTTAAGGGCGTTGAGCACCGCATAGAGCCGGTCAGGACGGTGAAAGGCGTGACTTTTATAAACGATTCAAAGGCGACCAATGTGGACTCGACTTTGACGGCTTTAAAAGCGCTGGGCCGCCGCAAGAATATCTGGCTTATACTCGGCGGCCTTGATAAGGGCAGCCCTTATAAACCCCTGTCGCCGTATATCAAAAAATACGTAAAATTCGTTTTGACCATAGGCGCGGCCGCGCCCAGGATAGAAAAAGAGCTCTCTGCCGCCGCCGTAATACGCGCCGGCGCCATGCCCAAAGCCGTGTCGGAAGCTTTCCGGAAGGGGGGAAAAGGCGATATTGTGCTTCTGTCCCCGGCCTGCGCCTCTTTCGACCAGTTCAGGGATTTTGAAGACCGCGGAAAAAAGTTCAGGGAAATAGTAAAAAAACTGTAACCACCCGGCAGCAAGAAAACCACGGAGACACAGAGAACACAGAGAAACACAGAGATGATTACTAAAGAATATTACCCAGCAATAATAAAAGTAACACGAAACCACGGAAACACAGAGAAAAAAACTCCGTGAAACTCCGTGTTCTCTGTGTCTCTGTGGTGAGTAGTTCTACAGCCGCACTTTGCTTCTGTAGTGGCAAAGCTTGCTTTGCCTTTTACGCAGAGCAAGCTCTGCAACTACGCAGATACGTGAAAGAGACATGGGTTCACCGAATATTACCTCGTAAAG
>JAHJSU010000279.1 GCA_018829985.1 Elusimicrobiota bacterium
ACAGACCGCCGAGCAGCAGCGGGCGTACAGTTTGTTAGAGACAATCGTAGTGTAGGCAGAACGGCGAACACGGATTTTGTAAATTATGCTGGATTTTTCAGTAGATACTGCTTAACCTGGCGGGGGAACTTCAGGCTAAAGGTCGGAATAATCGTCCGCCTTAGACTAACGCCCGCTGAAATAGCGGGCGTTTTCCTTTTCCAGTGCTTTTCCTTTATCCTTCAGCCTTTATCCTTTAGCCTTTTATTTCGGCAGCCACGGATCCCTGCCGAAATAATCTCCGCCGCCGGAGGCAGCCTGGAAGCGGCTGCCGCACAGGCACTTAAGCAGGTAATCACACGCTTTGCAGCGCGGCGCCGTCCACGAAAAAGACCTCAACGCCCTCATGTAATCCGAATTCCAGGCCCGCTTAATATCGCCGCCGAGGCGCTCCCCGATATAATAGCTCGGCTTGAAAAAACCGCGCGGGTCGTAGACCAGCCTGGTGTGCCCGTCGTCAAACGCCGCGCCGAGCAGGTTTTTCCTCTCGGCCGCCGGCACCAGGCAGAGCGGCGCCGGGTTGGCCAGCAGCACCCGCGGGCCGCCGGTTTTGAGCGCCGCTATCGCCGCGGAAAGGCGCTTCAGGTCAGCGGCCGCCAGGCGGAACTCCGGCCCGGCGGCTTCGGCCTTTTTATCCAGCATCGGTCTGTATATTTCCCAGATATCGGCCTCGAGCTTCACGGCCAGCGCGCGGTAAGCCTTGAAATTCTTCAAGAGGTCTTTTGACGCCACCGTGCCCACCCTGAAGGCCGGAACGGCTGAACGCAGGCGGCGCATATTGGACAGTTTGCGCGGGAACAGGCCCCGGACCCCGGTGGCTGCCTCTTCGCCGGCGGCGTCATAGCCCTGCATCGAGACCAGCACGTTGTCTATCAGGGGGGCCGCCTTTTTCAGAAGGGCCGTATCCGCGCAGCAAGCGTTGGTATTGACCAGCGTGTAGAAACCCGTCTTTTTCGCGGCTTTAAGCAGCGGCAGCAGGCTGGGGCTCAGGAACGGCTCCCCGCCGGTAAAGCGGACATTTTTTATTCCCAGCCCGCGCGCTTCCCGGAGCAGGGCCTTAAGCTCGCGCAGCGGCCGTTCGCCGCCGGCCCCGCCGGCGAAGCATACCCGGCAGGCCAGGCCGCAGCGCTTCGTCAGTTCGAACACTATTTCGTTCGGCACGGCGAGCACCGGCTTGAGTGCCCGGCGCAGGCCCCGGTAAAAAACGCTTCCGGTCCCTATCCCCGGGCACAGGGCCTTCAGCGCGCAGGCTTTACACTGGCTTATGGCGGCGTAAGAACGGCCGGCCCGCCTGCGGTACAGGATATGGTCCGCCGCGTCCGGCATGAAGCAGAAAGGCATTCCCCTGATGAAGACCGTGAAAAAGGGCTCAAGGCCGTTGAGCGCGTTGTAAAAGAGTTCCCTGGCTTCCAGCGCCCGGTTTTCATCCAGCAGGGAAAGAGTGACTTTGGCGCTCCGGGCGTTTATGGCGAAACCGGCCCCTATTGCCGTGAATCTGTCTGCCAGCATTTTTTTATCCATTATTTGTCCTGAACTCCCGCTGTGGAATCCGGGATAAGCCGCCAGAAATATTTCCCGTTCTTAAAATCCCTTTTAACGAGGCCTTTCTTTATAAGCGTTTCTCCCGTAGCCAGCACGCTGGAGCCGTCCCTGCAGTCATGGCAGAGCGGCAGTCTCATGGCGAGCGCAAGCACCCTTGTGGTGGGAATGTTGTTCTGTTTTTTCAGCACCTCCATGAAGCATTTTTCCAGGCCGTTCAAATAGCCCGGCTCCGGTTTGATCTGTTTGAGCTTGGCGCGTTTAAGCACCGGCCTGAATCCTTTCCAGCCGAAAAGCTCCAGGTAATGCCGGTCCACGCCGGGGCACCGGCGTCTGAAGAGGCAGGCGGCGCATACCGGACCCGCAGCCTTGTCCGCGGCGACATTGGAGTCCAAATCCAGCTCCAGCCCCAGCGGCGAGGCCACCGTCGTGTTGAATTTATAAAGGTCTACGGCGTTGTCTTCATGGCCGTTCAGCAGGCAGGGCGGCATGTTAAGGGCTTTTATGTCCCTTACTCCGAGGCCCGCGGCCCGGGCGAAATCCAGCGCGCCGACAATGGAGCCGGCGGCTTCGGGCATGCCGACGCCGAGCCGCCTGAAATTTGTTTTCATACTGCCGGCATAAATGGGGTAGATCAGCGTGAAATTTGTCGCCCCGCGGTCCATGAAAAATCTCAAGGCCGCCTTCAGCCCCTTGTAATTCTGTTTCATGACCGGGATATTCACGCCGACGGCGAGCTTTAACGCGAGCATGTTATCAAGGCCCCGCAGGCTTTTTTTAAAAGAGCCCGCGACGCCCGTCAGGCGGTCGTGGACGGGGGCGCTGTGGCCCGGGAAAGTGAATTTGCATACCGTAAGCCCGGCGGCCGCAAGGCGCCGGCACAGGGCGGGGTCGGCAAGCCTGAAGCCGTTGGTCTGCAGTCTTACTATCTTGAATCCGACTTTTCGCGCCGTGGCCGCCAGGAACGGCAGGTCCGCGCGCAGCAGGGCTTCGCCGCCCGAAAAGCCGAGCCGCCGGTAGCCCAGTTTTTTTGCCGTGTAGATACGGCGCACCGCGTCTCTTATGCCGCTTTTTATTTTCGGGTCGAAATCGCTTTGCGAACAGAACCCGCAGGCCAGGTCGCAGTTGTGATTCAGGATGAGCTCGTAGCAGTCGTTGGGCATAAAGCAGAGTAAAGGAAGTCTAAAGTGTAGAGTCTAAAGTGTAAAGTGCAGAAAAAATACTTTCCGGTTTCTCTTTTCTCTTTACTTTCGACTTTAGACTTTCGACTTTAGACTTACGGGCTGAAATTCTTTCCAGCCGTAAAGCGCGGGATATTCCCGCCAGGGGCCTTCGCAGACCTTAAAATAGCTGCACGCGGGGCAGCGCGGCCCTTTGGCCTTGCCCTCCGTGCGCCTGTAAACGCCGTAATCTTTGATAAAGCGGTCCGCGTCCACCACGGGCCCGGCCGGGATGATGCGCTCAGCCACGCAATCCTCGTAACCTTTCATCAGGCAGAAAGGTATTGCCTCCGTGTAGCACGGCAGACCTTTTTTCAGGCCCAGGTCCAGCCCTTTTTTAATATAAGGCATGACTGCCGTTTTCCGCGGGACCAGGCGTTTGCTGTTTTCGACGGCCGTGCCGACTATGTGGATAAAGGCGAACTGATACTGGCTTACGCCCAGTTTTATCAGCAGGGCCGCCAGCGCCGGCAGCTCCTTGTAGTTCGCGGAGTTTATCACGGTGTTGGTTATCACGGACAGGCCGGTCTTGACGGCGTTGGCTATGCCGGCCACGGTTTGCGTGAAACTGCCGGCCGAGCCGGTCAGCGCCTCGTGCGTGGCGGCTTTGGCGCCGTGGAGGCTGGGGCCTATTTCGGTCAAGCCGGCATTTACAAGTTTCCGGCAGAAGTCCGGGTAAGCCAGAGTCCGTCCGTTGGTTTGGAGCTGTATGGTTGTGAACCCGGTTTTTTTGGCGGCCCTTATGAAATCCAGGATGTCCGGGTGCAGGCTGGGCTCTCCCCCGGTGAATACGACGCCGCGGATGCCGTTCGAATAGGCTTTTTTCAGTTCCGCGACGACATTTTTAGCGCTTCTGTCGGGATACAGATCCCGCTTATGCCCCTGCGCGCAAAAGCGGCAGAGGTTATTGCAGCGGAAGCTTATTTTTATGTCTACCCGTTTATCCATCAGTGGAATATCCCTGACCGCCGCGCACATTTTCGGTGATTAAAAAATATTATACAATTAAGTAGTAATGACGCACACAAATACCAAATCCCGCTGTGTGCTGCCGGTCCTTTTATTACTGGCGGCCGCGCCTGGGACCGCCAGCTGCGGAGAAACCCCCGCCGGGCTTTACTGGTTCGTGCCGGACGGCATGAGGGCGGACCTGGGCGGGAAAGACGTTTTTGAACTGGCCGCGGAGGGCAAATATCCCAATATCCGCAAAATGATGGAGAACGGCGCCTACGGCTACTCGGTGCCGGTCTATCCGTCCCATACCCCGGTGAACTTCGCCACTCTTATGACCGGCTGCTACCCGGAGCTGCACGGCGTTAGCGACGGGCCGATGCGCCTGGAAGGATATGCGCTTGCGAAGCCTTCGGTTTCAGGCTTTTCTTCCACCGCCAAAAAGGTCCCGCCCGCCTGGAAGATCTTTGAGGACGCCGACAGGACCGTGGCCGTGGTTTCGGTCCCCGGTTCCACCCCGCCGGAGATGTCCTCGGGAATGACGATACGAGGCCGCTGGGGTTCCTGGGGTTCCGATTTCTGGGCCGTCAATTACGAGGCCTCGCGCGGCGCCAGGCCCCGGGCCGGCAACTCCACCCGGCTTTTCTTCATGGGGCCGCGGCTGACGCAGCAGGTGAAGACTGTCCCGGCGCAGGGCTGGAAAAACGCGCCGGTTTCTTACTCTCCGCCCCTGGAGGCGGAACTGACCGCGTACGGAACCACGGTTTACGCCTGCGTTTACGACAATACCGACGACAAGGCCGAAAACTATTCCGGGGTGCTGTTCTCTTTTGACAAGAACTCGCCGCTGGCCGATTTTGACAAGCCTGATTCCTGGAGCGGCTGGGTTCCGGTCAGCCTGAAATGGGGCACGGAGGAGCTTGAGTCCAGCCTGAAAGTCTCGCTTATCCGCCTGGAGCCCTCCGGGTTTATGAAAGCGCGTCTGCTGTTCGACCCGATGAACCGCACTACCGTGCAGCCCTCCGACGCCGTGCCCGGCATGGAAAAGGAACTGGGCCCGATGGTGGATTTCCCGGACAACTGGCCGGCCCAGCTGAATAATTATCCTGAAGAAAAAGCCGTTTTCCTTTCCGAGGCCAAGCTGGCCCTGGACTGGCACAGGTCGCTGGTGCCCTTCATGTATTCCACCCTGAAGCCGGATATTTTCATACACGACACCTACACCCCCAACCAGATGCTGGAAAGCCGGTGGTGGCTGCCTTACGCGGACAAAAACAGCTCCCGCTACGCTGCCGCGACACCGGAAGAGCGGGCTTCGGCTCTCGCGGCTTTGGAGGAGATGTACGGGCGTCTGGACGCTATCCTGGGCGAGGCGATCAAGAACGCGGGGAAAGATTCGCTGATAGCGCTAAGCTCCGACCACGGCATCGCGCCGCTGAACCGCCACGTCATGCTGAACAACCTGTTCGCCGGGGAAGGGCTTTTGAAGTTCAGCGCGGACCCGGTTACCGGCGTGCCCGCCATAGCTTGGGCCGATACCCGTGTCGCCCACCTTAAAATGATAGGAGTCTATCTTCGCCCCGACAAGCTTGCCGGGCCGTGGAAGCGCGGCAGCGGCCCGCAGTACGAGGCCCTGCGGGAAAAAGTCAAAGGCCTGCTGCTGGACCTGAAGGACGGGGAAATCTCTCCCGTAGAGCGCGTGGTGAACTGGGAGGACGCCGGCGAACTCAGGATGCCTAAAGACGGCATTCCCGACCTGCTGCTGGTAATGAAACCCGGCTACGGCCTGACCGAGGAAATGTCGGCCGGGCTGGATGTGTTCCGCGATTCCGTGGAGGGCGGCCACAAGCAGGCGCTCCTGGCCGATAAGAACCCGGCTCTCTGGACCCCGTTCATCGTTATGGGGCCCGGTGTGAAAAAAGGCTACAGGCTGAAGAGCAATATAAGCAACGCGGATCAATTCCCCACCTTGCTGAAACTTCTCGGAATGCCCGTTCCGGAATACATGCAGGGGAAAGTCATAACCGAACTGTGCAAGTAACGGGAGTTTTTAAGATAAAGCCGGTTTTTAATCCAGCCTGACAAATCTTCCCTGTACGGGTATTTTCAGCGGCGAATGTTCTTTTATCTCTTTTACAAGCAGGTCCCGGATGGGGAGCATTGTGTCCCGCATGTTTTTCCCTTCCTTGAAAGTTTTTCCGCCGGTGCCGCCGGCGGTGAGATAATTATTGGTTACCACGGTAAACTCGTCCGCCGCGTTTATCGCTTTTCCGTCCTTTTCAAGGCTCAGCCCGGAAGTCTTGCCTTCGGGGGAGAGTTTAAACTTCACCGTGAGGCCGGATAGCTGTATTCTGGCCCTGCCGTTGCGGAAATTGTCGTTCAGCAGTTTATGGAGCTGCCCGCCGGTCATCGTAAGTATTACGGCGGTGTTTTCAAAAGGCATTACCTGGTAGATGTCGCGCATCCGTATGTCGCCTTTTTTAAGGTCGGCGCGTATTCCCGAAGTGTTCTGGATCGCGACGTCGGCGCCGGTCTGGGAGCGCATGGCGTCGGTCATCCAGTCGCCGATGAGCGACTCAAGTCCCGCTTCGCTTAAACCCAGGTCCGCTTCGCTTTCTCCGATAACTTTTTCCATTTCCCTGTTTACGCTTTCGCTGAAGTTTTTTATGGTTTCGGTGACAGCCGCGTCTTCTCCGGTCTTGTCGGTCCAAAGCGGCGTCAGCGCTATTTTCGCGCCTTTGAATCTGCCCGTTGCGTCGTCAAATTCAAGGTCCACTTTGCTGACGTCGGTAAGCCCCCAGAAACTTTGGCCTATCAGGGCGGAGCTTTGCCTGTCGAAATAGCCGGCTGTAAGTCCGAGGTGAATATGCCCGCCGAGCACAACCTGCGCTCCGCCGGCGGCCCGGGCCACCGCAAGCGCAGGGTGTCTGTCGCCCCCGCCGGTCAGCGTCCAGGTAGAGAGATCCACTTTGTCCGCGCCGTAATTGCCGCCTATGCCTACATGGGCCAGGATGATCACGGCGTCGGGGTTGAGTTTCCGTATCTCGGGCAGCCAGCCGGCGGCCTCTTCCGCTTCATCGCCGAACCTGAGATGTTTTACGTTGGCCGGCAGGGTGGAAGTGGCGGTGTGTTTCCCGGCAAGCCCCAGCACCGCTATCTTTTTGCCGGCTTTTTCCACTATGACGTAGGGCTTGAGATAGTCTACCGGTTTGCCGCCGGCTTTGAGATAAACGTTGGCGCCGAGCCAGGGGAAAGAGGAACTGGAGACGAGGACCCTGAGGTTGTCTTCGCCGTAATCATACTCGTGGTTGCCTGCCACCACCGCCGAATAGCCGAGCTGGTTCATAAGGATGACGGAGGACATGCCTTTGGTGAAATTGCCCTCGGGAGTGCCCTGGAAAATGTCGCCTGAATCAAGCAGTATATAGGGGTTCTTTTCCCGCTTTACAAGCGCGGAAAGGGCCGCGAAGCCGCCTATCATGCGGGTCGGGTTTTCCTTGTCCCATTTCGCGGGCCTGGCCGAATACCAGCCGTGCACGTCGCTGGTATGGTAAACCGAGATGGTCTTTGCCGCGAGGTTCAGCTGCAAAAACCATAAAACAAACAACAGAGTTGCGATCTTTTTCATGCGGGCTCCTTAACTACTCAATGTGCTATCCTTCGCCGCTATTCCTATATTATCTTTCAGTTTATCTTTAAGCGGTTTTATCGTTTCAATGAAACTTTTAAGTTCCGCTCCCTTAAGGCTCGCCGCCGGGGGCAGCTCCAGCTTGAGAAAATTTACGAAACGGCCGTTTTTCTTGATGCTGAAGTCCAGATGCGGCCCCGTGGCCAGGCCGGTCCTGCCCACGTACCCTATAACCTCCCCCTGCGTAACTTGTTTGCCGGCCCGCACACCTTTTGCGAAGGAGCGCAGATGCCCGTAGCCGGTCACATAGGTCCCGCCGTGGCGCAGCTCAATGAATTTGCCATAACCGCCTTTGCGGCCGGCGAAAGTCACCGTTCCGTCGGCCACGGCCGAAACCGGCGTGCCTGACGGCGCCGCGTAGTCTATGCCGTTATGCGGACGGAATATTCTCAATATCGGATGGAAACGGGAGCGGGAAAAATACGAACTTATCCGGCGGTAGCTAAGCGGCGCGCGCAAAAACGTCCGGCGCAATGATCCGCCTTTTTCATCATAATAAGAGTTTCCGTAATAAAAAGCGTATTCCTCACCGGTCTCCTCCCCCCGGTAAGCGGCACCCGTTATTTTAGCCGGGCAGGGCGCCCCGAGCGCGGTCCGGCGCTCCTCCCAGAGAAGCGCGAAGGAGTCTCCTTTGCGGGGTTCGGTCAGGAAGTCTATTTTCCAGGCGAAAATATCCGCGAACCCCATTATGACGGCGGGCGGCGCGCTTTGGCCGCTCATAGCCTCCCAGAGAGAATTCTCCACCGTTCCCCGCGGTTCCCGCCCGGAAGTTATCACCGGCACGGCGCCCTTTTGGGCGCCGAACTCCCGGCCCTTTCTGGAAACAGAATACAACTCCTGCCCCCGCGCCAGCACAAAATCCGCGACCGTTCTCGAAGTTCTATAGTGCGGGCAGGGGTGGATGGCGTCCGGCGTAAAATCCGTGACCTCTCCGCAACTGGAGAATGAAACGGCGTATATATCTCCGGGCTGCAGAACCCCGGCCCCCGCCTTCTTCAGGGCTTTCTCTATGGCGAGGATATCAGTAGAAGGAATCTTTTGCCCGAAGACGGAATCCAAAGAGTCGCCGGGCCTAAAAGCTCCGGTGGAAACTGAAGGGGCCCAGGGCGAGGGGGCAAGCAAAACAAAACTCCGGGAAGACGGTTTTTCGTTATTCATTGGTAGGCAAAGTATTCCCGCGCCCAGCAACACCCTGTATATCAGGAAAGGCGCAAGCCCGCGTTTCTTAAGCCAGGCCAGGAACAGCCCTATTACCGCCAAGCCGGAAATAAATGAAGCTGCCACCCCGCAGGCGAAAGCCGCGTTAAGATCCGCCGGAGTGAGTTTAACCGCCTCAAGCAGTCCCGCGCCGAATATTACCGGGGTGCCCAGTAAAAACGACAGCCGGGCCGCCGCCGGGCGGGAATAGCCGAGGAAAAGCGCCGCCATTATCGTCATACCGCAGCGCGAAGCGCCGGGCATTAAGGCGATAGTCTGGGCCAGGCCTATCAACAGGGCGTCTTTCAGCGTGAAAGAAGTTTCATTCAATAGTTGCGCCGGTTTCCTGTCCGCGAGGTAAATGAACAGCGAGAAAAAAATAAGGTTGAAGGCTATCCAGCGCGGATCCCGGAAAGCCGTTTCCGCCAGATCGTGCAGCAGCAGTCCGGCGATGCCCGCCGGAATTGAGCCCGCGGCCAGCAGCCAAAGCAGGCGGCCTCTCTTCCGGCGCGGGTGCGCGAACCCGTCGTGCAGAATCTTTACCCAGTCTTTGGCGAAGTAAACCAGCACGGCCAGCAGCGTGCCCATGTGAAGCATGACATCATAGGCCAGGCCCTGGTAAGACCAGCCGAAGAGCTTCGGGGCCAGCGCCAGGTGCGCGGAACTTGAGATCGGCAGGAATTCCCCCGCCCCCTGAAGTATGCCCAGCACCGCAGCCTGAAATTCAGTCATAGCAGAACCGGCATTGAATAAGGTCTTCAGTGGACGCCGGAAAAGCGCGCGTAAAAATATGCGCCGTTATAACGAACAAGGCGAATGCCGGCAGGCCCAGGGCAAATCTTGCCAACTGCTTTTTCATTGCTATATCATTAGACCAAACTATCGTTCTCCCCGTCAATTTTTCAGCTCAACCCCGGAAGAACCTGTTTTTGGGGAACTGTAAAGCCTGCTATAAACCCGGCAGAAGGGACAGAACTTTTCCAGGCCGGCCATAAAGCGGCCGTAAAAAGAGGCCGGCCAGCCCTTCCCTTCATACCCCATTGCTCCGAATTCCAATTGAGGAATTCGTGCTAATGGCCTATAAACAGCCGAAATCTTATATAATGATTCCGTAGCAGTTTCTAACTTTATTTTGAAAACTCCTGCTGTTTATGCGAAGTTCAGTAATGAAATTTTTCAGGTTTTTTTTGCTGTGCGCGCCGTTTTTTTTCGCCGCGCAGCTTCCGGCCGCGTCCGGCGCCCGGGAACGCGCCCCGGATTTTAAAAGAACGCTGGCCGAAGCGGGATTGGAATACAAAGGAACAGGGTCCTTCCGGATCAATAAAAATTACAGGCGCGGCGACTGGCAAGGCGCGCGGCCGGCTTTCTGGACGCTGACCGCCTCGGGCGGGACCGCGAAACTCCGCCTTGAGCTCACAAAGAATATCGGCCGCGCGCAGGCCGGGAAAACGATGGACGAACGCTTTCTCAGGATAGACGCGCTCTATTCGGGGGCAGCGGCTTATCCCGGCATGGTCACGACGGAATTCGAAGTCCCCCAGGCCCTGCGGCCCGTGGATATCAGGACGGGTCCGGACGGCAACAGGGCGAAAATGCTGGCGGCTACGCCCGGCATGGCCTACGGCGCGGGAGCGGAGGACCTTGTGAGCCACAGGGGACTTTTCGGCTACATTTACTGCGAAAAGACCTCTCTGCTCGCGCAGATAGAGCTTTTTTTTCCGAAGGCGGAATTCCTGCCCGAGGACGCGCTGAAAGAGTTTGACCGGGTAGGCTGCGCCGCCCCGGCGCCGGGTCCGTCCGGAGCGGAAAAGGCGGCGAAAGGCGCGGGAAAAAAGACGGGCCGTTAGCGCGGCTTTCTCACTGAAAAAACGCACCATCTCCAAAGGTCCCGGATCTCTCCGGACGGCGAGATCTTGAACGGATGGACCGCCCTGGCCTCGGCGGGGGCGTTGCGATACAGCTGCCGGATTTCGTAGCGATGAAGGCTGGTGGTTTCGTAGCTGTCGATCCAGACGTCGATGGACTCCCAGACGCGGAGCTCTTTCATTTCCAGGTCGACGAACCCGGCGTCCGTCAGGAGCCGTTTAAAATCCTCCTCCTGGAACATATTGAAGATCAGGGGCTGCTTTTTCTTGAAAATGCGGTACATCCACGGCCCGTCGCCCGGGCCGTAAGGCAGTATCTGCCCGACGATGAACTGGGCGCCCGGTTTCATTACCCGGAAAATCTCCGACACCGGCTTTTCCGGCCAGGGCAGCAGGTGAAGCACTTCCCGCGTACAGACCAGGTCGAACATATTGTCTTTGAACGGGATCTTGTAAACGTTGCCTTGCCGGACTTCGTCGATCCGGGACCGCGCCAGCTCTACCATCTGGGGCGTCAGATCGAGTCCCATGATCTTTTTGACGCGGCCCTTGAAAGAGGCGCCCACGACGCCGCTCCCGCAGCAGACGTCCAGCGCCAGCGCTTTCCGGTCCGGTTTGAAAAGACCGGCATGGGTCTTCAGCAGTTCCGCGTCGGTGATCCAGACGGCCGATTCATGCCAGTTCCTGGACCTCGCCCCGAACTGCTCTTTATAGACCTCTTCATTGATATTCCTGTCGATGCGCTGGAAGTAGATCTTTTCCGCGACCCGCTTTGCCGCGATCCTGGCTTTGCGCACCTCCAGGATCTTGTCGGCGATGACCGCGGCGATATGGGGGTTTTTTTTCAGGGACGCCAGGACCTGCGCGCAGACCGCGTTCTCTATCGTTTTGGAGACGTCCGCGTTCGTAAGCCGCGTTTTCGTCTGGCCCTCAAAATTCGGATGGGCCAGCTTAAGATCGATAACGGCGGTCAGGCCTTCCGTCACCTCGTCCGCCTCCGCCGCGTCGCCGGGCCCGGCCAGCCTTCCCGTTTCCGCCATGATCCGGTTTATCGCGCGGGTCAGTCCCAGGCGGAACGCCCAGACGTGCGTGCCGCCATGGACCGTATTCACGCAATTCACGTACGACCTGATCATCGGTTCCCTGTCGGTCGTCCACTGCAGGACTACGGCGCAGGAAAGCGACCTGTTTTCCAGCCGGACTTCCAGGGGCTCCGCGAAAAGCGGCCGGGCCGCCGCGTTCAGCCGGGAAAGAAGTCCCGCGATCCCGGAGCGGTTTTTGAACGAACGGGAGCCGGTATCCCGCCCGCGATCCAGCGTGAATTCTACGCCGGGGTTCAGGAACGAAAGCTCCTCAAGGAACTGCCCGCAGATCTCCCCGCTGAATCCCCTGAAGGTCCGGAAGATCTTCCTGTCAGGCCGGAACGAGATGCGCGTCCCGCGTCCGGCGGCCTTGCCGGCCGCCTTCAGCGGATGTTTCGGCGCTCCGCGGCTGAATTCCTGGGTATACAGGCGCCCTTTGCGGCGGATCTCTACCGTGAGCCGCTCCGAAAGGGCGTTGACGCATGAAAGGCCCAGACCATGGAGGCCCGCGCTGAACCGGTAGGAGTCCCGGAAAAATTTACTGCCGGAGTGAAGTTTGGTGAATACGACTTCGCAGGCCGAAACGCCTTCCGCGGGATGGAGCTCCGTCGGTATTCCCCGGCCGTCGTCTTCGACCCTGCAATGATCGGCCCCCAGGGTCACGCCGATCTTCGAACAGGCGCCGGAGAGGGCTTCATCCACGGAATTGTAGACCAATTCCCAAAGCAGCTGATGGCAGCCGGCTTCGGAGACCGAGCCGACGTACATCCACGGATTCTTTCTGACGGCCTCCAGTCCCGACAGGACGACGATCTCGCGCGCGGAGTAATCCTTACTCATGAGAGAGCTCTCTGAGCCTGCGGACGTGCGCGCGCTTGGCTTTTTCAAGGGTTTCGAACCAGCTCGCGATATCGGGCAGGCCTTCCTCGCGCGCCGTCTTCGCCATCTCGGGATAGGTCTGGTTGTGCTGTATCGTTTCGCTCTGGACTAGGGACTCCAGGTTCCTGAGCGTGCCACCGACCGAGATCCCGGAATCCGGATCCTGCGCCAGTTTCAGGAAATCCAGGCAGCCGTGGACATTGCAGGTCCCGCCCTCCGCGATCTCCCTGAAAAGCGCGGAATGCTTCTCCAGCCCCTCGAATTCCGCCAGCGTGGCGCAGTAGAGGTAGCGAAAAACGAGCGCCGCCTCTTCAGCGAAGGCTTTTCTCACATTTTTAAAGGTCCGGCTGTTTCCCAGTTTTTTCGGTTTCATGCTCGAACTATAATACAAAAAAAAGCAACCGGAAGGATATTTGCCGCACCCGAGAGGCAACCAATCACTATAAAGAGCCGGGCGAACAGGGGTTGACAATACAACATATTTGCTGTATACTATATCTACAGCAATATTGCTGTATGCGCCCGGCGCCGGGAGGGCGCCATGTATAAGGTGGTCCAGTTCGTATCGGCGCGCGGCGAGGATTTTGTGGAAGAGTTTGTCCGGTCCTTTCCGCGAAAGGTCATCGGTAAGATATTGGCGCGTATAGAGTATCTCGCGCGGTACGGGCCGGAAGCCAGGCCGCCCTATGTCAGGTTTTTGAGGGATAAGATATATGAACTGCGCTTAAGCCATGGCGCCCTGGAGATAAGGATACTGTATTTTTACTGCAAGAACGAGATTGTCCTGACGCACGGGTTCCTGAAAAAGACCGATGCCGTTCCGCCGGGAGAGATAAAAAGGGCGATAGGGCTGAGCGCGGAATACTTCCGTGCGCGGTGAACGGCAAGGAATGAATATATGAATAGAAAACATCATGACCACGAGGAATTAAAAAGGAAGCTCTTAGGCGACCCCGAGACCAGGGAGGCTTACAAGAACGAGCTTTCCCGGCTTTTGGTGTCGCACCAGATAGCAGTGCTTCGGGAGCGCAGCCATATGACGCAGGCGGAGCTTGCCCGGAGGCTTCATACCAAGCAGCAGGTGATATCCCGCATGGAACAGGACCGCTACAAGCCGTCCCTGACCACACTTGAAAAAGTCGCCCGCATCTTCAATAAAAAACTCGAGATCCGCTTTGTGTAAGCCGGGGCAAATTTGCAGGAAACATTATGGCGGTTATCGTTGGTGATGGCAGAAAAATCAGCCAAAATTTTTTGCGGGGGACGGTCATTAGAAAAGCAGGAAACATAATACAAGATTATCGTGGGTTGACACACATCAACCGCCCCTCCGGTTTTTGCCGGAGCCGCGCGTTAAAGGTATAATAACAAAAAACCGGCGCGGGAGACACGCCAACAAGGTTTTCGGCAACGCTGCCGCCGCCCCGCCAATACAGCGCGGCGGGCAGGCGGGCGGGGGGAAAGCCGGGGGAAAAGCGGGTGGCGTAGGTGGGAACCTGATCGCTGCCCGCCAAACAGCACGGCGGGTCCGCCGGTAGTTTGGCGGAAATTGTGCTTCGCACCCACGATAACATACTTAGGTCAACTCTCAGGTCTCTGTAGATATATATCAAACCCGAGTGTGCTCCTAAATTGAATCCTCATCTTGGGACAGCCTTGGGTCATTGTGCCTAATTCCAGATAGGCCGTTTTTCAGGCAAATAACGGGTCTTTTGCCTTTGTTCGGGCGCAAAATACACGCTAAACTAATACCGTGGATATTCTATACATAGGGTCACAACATCATAGTATATTGTTCCCAAAAACAAGGAACAGGAGGACAGTGAAAATGAAAAAGAGAGTTTTCCGGCTGCAAATGCTGGTCAGTGTTCTACTTTTGGCAAGTTTCGGAGCGGCTTTCGCGCAAATGGACGGCGCGTTGAAAGACCGCGTATTTTCCGACGCGAAGGCTTTAGGCCTTCCGGATACTTTTAAAGAGGCGCCGGCGACGGAAGTCCCGCTCCCGACCGCGGAAGAAGCGCGCGTTCTTCCTCCCGCGGCCCGCGCTCTCCCCGAAAACTGCAAGAATATGCCGGTCATGTACACCAAGGACGGCGACCTCTATAAGAACGGGCAGAAACTCGGCTCCAACGTCTCCTCGTACAAGGCTGCCTGTTCCGGCGACGTTGCCTGGCGGGACAGCTACGGTGAGCTTTATAGAAATGAGATTAAATTGGGCGGCTCCAGCCGGAACTTTGAGATAGCCCTGTATACGGGCGACGTTTTCTGGAGAGATAATTACGGCAGATTGTATAAGAATTCCTCGGAGATAGGGAACGCGCAGGCTTTCGCGGTGGCCGACTATACCGGGGACGTGGCCTGGCGCGACAATTACGGGCGGCTGTATAAGAACGGAACGGAGTTGGGCAATTCAAGCCGTTACCAGATAGTCGGGCGCACCGGGGACGTGGTCTGGGTTAACAATTACGGCACCCTCTATAAGAACCTGGAAGAGCTGGGGAATAGCAGCAAATTCTCGGTAGCCGAGTGGACCGGCGACGTGGCCTGGATGGATTCTTATTCGCGGCTATACCTGAACAAGACCCAGATATCCTCAAGCTGTCAGAGCTTTGAGCTGCGCGAAGACGGCAGGCTGCTCTGGCGGGACAGATACGGCGAATATCATTACCAGTAAGCCGGATATTATGGTTTCGACAGCGTGCCGCGCATTAAAATGCGCGGCACGCTTTTTTAGCGGCAGACGGGAAATTGGGGTCAGGTCTTGAGTGCGCCAAGAAGTTTATGTTATCCAGTTGGTGACCTGTCTGCGTGGTTTTCTAAACACAGGCGGAAAATCCAACCTGATGAAAGTTTAGCGAACACATCAGAACAGAACCTTGCACCTGACGGGGTAACCTGTCATCGTGAAGCTAAGGGGATTGGAATGTCGGGCAACAACGCAAGTGAAGGTATTGAGCCCCGAAATTGACGCGTGTCGGAGGTTGACTCGGTTCAAGAATGAGGAAAACAGCATTCTCAAACCCGGTAATAAGTGCGAGGGTGTGAGAACCCGACGGGGTCTAAGGCCGTTGCACGATGTTAAAAGGATGATGTAGGAACTTGGGAGGCCCATAATACTCCTGAAAAGGCATGTGCTATGCAAGCCTATAAACGGCGAGACAACACAGACGGTATTATGGGAGTCGGATAAGCTCATAATAGCGATGAAATCCCGTAATTGGGATGGAGCGAAGGGGCTTACAGAAAAACCGCTGGATAGGGGACACTTCCCCCAGGCTAGAACTGGAAATTAGTGGAAGTCAACAAAACCTAGACCAAAACTTGCCTGTAAGGCAGGGAGGTTTTCCTGAAGAGCCGTGTGCGGGAAATCCGCAAGCACGGTTCTGTGAGGGGATTTATAGCGTCCTCTAAAACCTAGAAGGTGGCTATGAGTTCTACTCGACATCTTGACCTCATACCCGCTGCTAACTCAAAAGGTCAAAAGTAAAGACCTGACCCCATCCCCGTTACTAAAAATGTTTCATATCCCTGCCATACACAAATGAATTACCCTAGGTTAAAAACCGGGGCGTCTGTTGCTCGGTCACGTAGGAAACTTTGGTAAAAGGTGCCTACCTTTTACCCATTTTCTTTGGCTCGTTGTTTTACGCATTTTTTGCTTTGATAGCAGTGTACAGCTCAGCAGCATATGTTTCATTAGACTTTTTTAGGAGTACATATTCCTTTATAGCATTTTCGATGTCACCCAATTCAACATAAAGCATGCCAAGAATTCCTCGTGCTTTATCATAGTCAGGCTTAACGCGGATAGCTTCTTTGAAATTATCTATCGCCTTTTGTCTGTCCCCTAAGTCTTTATGGAGAAATCCTAGATTGCAATATGTTACTGAGGAATTTGGATCTAGTCGAATAGCCTCTTCATAAGATTTTTTTGCCTCTTTCGTGTATCCTGCTTTGTCATAAGCTAACCCGAGGTTAAAATGAGCCTCGGCAGAATTCGGTTGTAATCGGACGGTGTCTTTGTAGCATTCTATTGCCTTAACATAATCGCCAGCTAGATAAAAGGCACGCCCTGGATTTTTTGCCCCTATATACCACAACGAACCATACAATGATGCAGGAATCCAAAGTAGGTTAAGTGGAAAAACCATGCTTGCTAAACCAAGAATGAATGACGCAGGCAACATCCAAAGCAGATGTAATGGCGACAAAGACATAACCGGTATGGTTATTACGGAAACTGCAGCAAGTAACGCATGCACTTCAAATGTGTGTTCTATGGCTTGCTCATTTTTAGCTTTTTGACGTATATTAAAGCCTTGAGCAATAGCCCATATAATACCTAGCACCCAAATAATTATTCCAATGATTTGCATTACTCTTATTCTCCTTCCATTCTGCTGGATATTTATACTTTGATCTGTAGGAAACTTAAGGCGTGTTTTTGTTAGTTCTTACTTTAATTCCGTTTTTTCTGCTGCCTGAATTTCCCGGAAAGCGCTTCCCCTCCCGTCTATTTTTATATGAAATATAGTAAACATAATCAAGGTTATCGGCAGCTGCGCGGCCAAAATCAGCCGGAATTTTTTTGCCGGGAGCGGCCATCAAAGGTATAATATCAAAAATTGCGGCCGCCTTGCGGGAGTAAGCGGGTTTTCAGCAAAAGATCTGCGGCCTGGCGGGGTAATAACCAGTAAGCGCGTGAGTCAGGGGGGAGTTCAGTCCCGCCAACACGACACGGCGGGCAGGCGGCCGGGGCGGGGGGAGACCGATGGGATCCAGAAGGCACTTTACTCTTCGAACATAATGGAGATCGTCGCAAGCGGAGCCGCGAAAATCAGCCGGAATTTATTGCCGTGAAAGGTCACCAGGGCTACAATATCAAAAAAAGCGGACGGCTGGCGGGAGTAACCGGGTTTTCAGCAGGGAAGGCGGGCGGCTTACCGGGCCCAGTCCTGGTCGAACACTTTCTGGAGGGAGTCCAGCACCTGTTTTTCGGAGGAGATGACGCCCAGCTCGTTCGGGTCGGCGGTGTAGTTGGCGAAAGAATAGTAATTGTACTGCAGCCGCACTTTCACGCCGCGCTGCTGCGCTTCCTTCAGGGCGTACACTATCTGGCCGTCCGATATCTGGTAGGTGGTCAGCGTGATGGAGGTCCTGGCCGATTTTATGGCGTCCAGGAACGGGGCGCGCCCGTCCTCCGGCTCCGTGATGAGGCGGGAGGGCTGCGCGGGGGCGGGAAGCGTCACATAAGAAGCGAAGGGCCCGGCAGGCCGTGGGCCAAAAGGCCTATGGTTGAAAAACGTAACTACTCAGGTCTGTCGTCGTAGTGGCAGAGTTTACTCTGCCCAAAAAGGCAAAGCAAGCTTTGCCACTACAAAAAATACGTGAAAAATACGGAGAACCTGAGTAGTTACTGAAAAACAGCGCAAGCAGCGGAAGGATAAAAAAGAGCGTCAACAGGTCCGCTTCGTGCCGAAGACCCGGACCTCCACGCAGGAGCTCGGGGTTTGGTGTCGTCCTTGGCCGCCTGTTACGCATAGCGTTTGTTGCGCCGCCGGCATTGCCTTGACAATACGATTTCCATACTGATACAATAAATTCGCTGGAAAACGGCGCGAGGTAAGGGGTATTGCCGCCAAAAATCCGTCCCCGTCCTGATCGCGGGAACCCGCGGTTAAAACACCACACCCCGTTTAAGGATCGTTTTGCTCCGTTCGTCCTGTTTCCCTGCTGGAGAATGAAGATGGCCGATAAATATTCGCTGGATCCGGGGCTCTATCAGCAGGCCGGCTCTCCGGCGGACGCCCGCTACATGGAACAGATGGCCGGCCAGGCCAAAACGCCCTGCGCCCGGGACGAAAGCAAGCCCCGGATAGCGCTCGTCGTGGGCCCCTCGCCGTTCACCATGATGCGCGGCTGGGAATTCTTCATCACGGCGCCCTACGAAGGGATCAGCTGCATCGCCACGGCGCTCCACAACGCCGGGTACCCGGTCAGGATCATCGACGTCCGCTACGCCGCGGACCCGCTCCGGGAAGCCTTCCGGCAGGTCATGGAAGGGACGGACGTGGTGGGCATCTCCGCCTGCGAAGACGACTACCCGTTCACCGAAGAACTGATAGCCCTGCTCAAGGAAAAAGACCCGAAGCTGCCGGTCATCCTGGGCGGGTCCCTGGTCACCTCCGTGCCGCGGCTCTTCATGGAGCAAACGAAGGCCGACATAGCGGTCATCAGCGAAGGCGAGATCACCATCCTGGAGCTGATGGACTCCTTTACGGCCGGCCGCTGGCAGGAAAAGCGCCTGTCGCAGATAAACGGCATCTGGTACCGCGCGGCCTCCGGGGAGATACTGCACACGCCGCCCCGCGGCCAGATGAAGAGCCTGGATTTCGTCCCGCCCATGAACCTCTCCCTGTGGCCGCAGGCGAAAGGGCCGCTGGGGCTGCAGCCGCAGATCATCGCCTCCCACAGCCGGGGCTGCAGGATGGACTGCTCGTTCTGCTTCCGCACGACCCCCCAGCTGCGGGAAAAATCGCCCGACTGGTTCCGTGCCGAGCTGAAGGTCCTGACGGAAGTATACAAGACCAATTTCGTAATGTTCTCCGACCTCACCTTCACCTCCGATAAAAAGCGGGCCCTCGAGATCTGCGAAGTGATCAAAGAATTCAAGATACGCTGGGCCTGCATGACGCGCTGCACGGACGCGGACCCGGAAATGCTGGCCGCCATGAGAGCCGCCGGCTGCGACATCATCCTTTTCGGCGTGGAATCCCTCTCGCCCGAAGCCCAGAAAGCGGCCAGGAAAGGCTACACGGAAAACCTGGTCCTGCGCACTTTCCGGCACACCCAGGAAGCGGGCATAGTTTTCGGCGGCCTGACCATAGTCGGACTGCCCCGTGAAACCGAGGAGTCGCTGGAACACCTGTGCGAATGGGCCGAAAAGACCCAGAGCATCACGCGCGTCAAATATCTTTCCGCGCTGCCCGGAACGAACGTTTATAACGACGGCCTTAAGAAGGGGGTCATCCGGGGCGAACTGGAGCACCTGCGCTGGCTCTCCACGGAACAGGCCCTGGTCCACGACGAGTTCCTGAATTACAACGGCCTGCCGGAAAAGGTCATGCGGCGGGCCTACCAGAGGATCTACGACTCCTACTGCAAGGGCCCGGTGATGGACTTCAAACACTGGCCCGGGAACTTCGCCCGGTTCTACCCGGACCCCAAAAAAGAATGGCGGAGCGGGTTCAGCTGCTCGGGGGCGCCGCTGGCGCCCGGCGCGGAACGCTTCCTGCTGCCCCATCTGACGGAACAGGCTTCCGCCAACGCCGAATACCGCCGCCCGCGCATCGGGCCTGCCTCAAAATGAGCAAAAAAGCCGACACGCCCGTTCGCGCCCGCCCGGGCCGTGATATTTCGCGAAAGCGCCGCTATGTTTACGCCAGGTACAACCCGGCCCGGCTCGGCGGCCGCGGCGCGCGGGACATAAAAAACATCCTTGTCATCAACGCCGCGTCCAGGAGCGGGTCCAGCTTCCTGTATTCCCTGCTGTCGCGGCATCCGGATATCATTTCGCTTAACGGCGAAGAAATAGTTTTTCATAAACTGCACGGCGTCGGCGCGATAAATTCAGCCGGGGACTCGGATGCTTTGCCCCCGGATTTCAGGCCGGGCAGGGCCGTTCTTGAAGACATCGCCGGGGACATACTGAAAGATGCGGGCTGCCTGTACACGGGGCGGGGCCGCTTCCCGAAAGAAAATTTTCTTGCCGACTGCGTACAGCGTTTCATCCTGCAGTGGCCGCGGCTCCAGGCCGATCCGGACGCGCTTTACTCCTGCGCCGCCGCGGCCCTGGAGCCGGAACTCCGCCGGGGCCATGGATTCGACTCCGCACGGTTCTGGCTCTCGTTCCTGGCCGGCCTTGCCGGCCGCGGCATAACCGTGAACCCGTATTATTACGACATGCCTCCCGAAGCGGTGCGGCGGAAATTCCCCTCCGTCGAACCGCCCGCGGGACCGCCCTTTGACGACGGCTGCCTTGAGGAGACTCCTTTTATCATTCCCGGGCCGAGGACGTTCCCGGGAGCCGGCGGGGTCCGCGTGAAGACCCTGCTTCTTAAATCGTCCTCGAACTGTTATCGCTCCGGTTTCGTGAAAAAGCTGTTCCCCGCCGCCCGGTTCAGGTTCATACTGCTGGCGCGCAACCCTATGGCCTCGATAAACGGGATGATGGACGGCTGGCTGTCGCGCGGCTTTTTCTCGCGAAACTTAGGAGCCATAGCCGGACTTGACATAAAGGGCTACCGCGCGCCGGCGCATCCGTGGACTTCGGCCTGGTGGAAATTCGACCTGCCGCCGGGCTGGGCCCGATACACGGGCAAAACGCTCGGGGAAGTCTGCGCCTTCCAGTGGCTGTCGGCGAACGAACACATTCTTAAAGATTCGGGCCTCGGCGTATTTGAAGAAAAACTGAGCGTAAAATATGAAGAGCTGCTGTCTCGCTCGTCTTTAAGCCGGGAACTTGAAAAAATCCTGGATTTCGCCGGACTGCGGACCTGCGAGCTCGCCGGGGGCCCGGCGGCCGCGCGTCCCGTGATGGCGGTGACCGCGCCGCGGCCGGGGAAATGGCTTAAGCGCAAACGGAGGCTGCTGCCGCTGTGCTCCGGTAAAGTAAAGGCCGCGGCCGCAAGGCTCGGCTATGACCCGGAGGAACCGGAAAAATGGCAATGAAATTATCGGCGTACCAGGGGCGCGGGTGGAAGCCCAGAACGGCGGACATGGCGGTTGAACTGGCCCGGGCCGGCGCCCCGCGCGTCAATTCGGAATACAAGCGGCTTAAGGCCGTGCTGCTCTGCTGTCCGGGCCGCGAAATGGCGGACATCAAAGACCCGAACGCCGTCCAGCATCTCGCTAAAATAAACCCGCTGAAGATCCGCCGGGAATACCGGGAACTGGCGGCCGCTTTCAGAAAATGCGGCGTCGCAGTCCGCACGATGAAAACGGACTTCCCGGGCGGCGGAAAAAAGCCGGATAAATACAACCTGATGTACGTCCGCGACCTGTTCCTGAACACGATGGAAGGGGCGGTCGTCGCCAGAATGGCCAGCGCCGTGCGCGCGGGCGAGGAGAAATTCGCGGCCTTCGCGCTCTCTCGCCTCGACATCCCGATCGTCAGGACGATAGCGGGCAAAGGCCTCTTTGAAGGCGCGGACGCGCTGTGGCTCGACGAAAGGACCGTGCTCTGCGGCACAGGCAACAGGACCAATGCTGAAGGATTCGTTCAGCTGCGCCAGACGCTGGCTTTGCAGGGTGTGGACGTCCTGAAGACCGGCCTTCCCGGCGGCGTACAGCACCTGCTCGGCCTGCTTCAGATAGTGGACCGGAAACTCGCGCTGCTGCGCGCAGGCATTGCCCCGGCCCGGCTGAAGTCGGTCCTGAAGCGGAAAAATTTCACCGTCATCCCGGCGCCTGAAACGGACGAGGTCAGGCTGCGCCAGGGAATGAATATAGTTACCGTGGCGCCGCGCAGGATCCTCATGCCTTCCGGGTGTCCCGGGCTTAAAGCGCTGTATCTTAAGGCGGGCCTCAGCGTAGAGGCGGAAGTCGAAATAAGCCAGCTTCTCAACGGCGCCGGCGGCCTGGCCTGCGCCACCGGCATCCTCGAGCGCGCCGTATGACCGCTAACCCGAAAACTTCAGTTGAAGTTTTCGGGAAGGCTAAAGGACAAAGGATAAAGGCTAAGGGATGGAAAAATTGCTTTGTTTTTCCGTGTATTTTCCTTTATCCTTAAGCCTTCATCCTTCATCCTTCCGAAAATTGCCATGGATATTTTTGTCCATATGTTTTTGCCATGAATAACGATTTCAACTGCAATTTTCGGGTTAAGGGCCCCGTCTTCATAGTGGGCACGGAAAGATCCGGCTCCAACCTCCTGCGCGTGATCCTGAACAGCCATCCCGATATTTACATCCCGCACCCGCCGCATATAATGAAAGACTTGGGCCCCCTCGAACACCTGTACGGGGACCTGAAAGACGACCGCAACTTCCGCCGCCTGATAAACGACGCGGCTAAACTGATAGAACTGCATTTTTTCCCGTGGGAAATAGCGCCCTCAAGGCCCGGGGCTTTTGACCAGGCCGCCGCCAGGAATCTTTACTGCGTGAAAGCCGCTTTTTATGAGCAGTACCGCCTATTCAAAGGCGCGAAAAGATGGGGCTGCAAAAGCACTTTCATGGTCCATTACGCCGATCTGGCGGTAAAACACAGTCCCGGCGCGAAGTTCATCCATCTTGTGCGCGACGGGCGGGACGTGGCGGTTTCCGCGAAAAATTCCGTGTTCAACCATTTTCACCCGTACTATGTCGCCCGCCTGTGGAGCCTCGAGCAAAAGCTCGCCGCCGGACTCTCGAACCGGCTGGGAAAAGAGGGATTGCTGACCGTCCGCTACGAGGACCTGACATCGGAGCCCGAACGGACCGTGAAAGCGATATGCGGTTTTCTGGAGGAAGATTACTCCGGGCGGCTGCTGCGCTATTTTGAAACGGAAGAGACGAAGCAATTGGCCGGTTACAGCAGGTCCTGGGGCAACTGCGCAAAGCCGATCCTTAAAGATAACTCCGGAAAGTACAAAAAAAGCCTTTCCGCCGGCGAAATAAGGATCTTTGAAACGGAGTCGTTCCCCGAGCTTGAACAGTTCGGCTATCCGCTTGACAATCCCCGCGCCGGGCTTTTAAAAACCGCGTCGGCTCCGGCGCCTCCCGCGCGGAGAGCGCGGTATTTTTTGCGGGAAAAAGGCAGGATGGCGTATATTCTTCTAAGGTCCCTGTTCACGGACCGCAACGCGTCCGCGATGCTGAAAAAGCGTGTGTTTCTGGGCTGGGTCGGCCTGAAAATTCGTATAATAAAACCATATGAAGCGTCCGATACCGGTTTCAGACGAGACGATCAGGCTCCGCGAGCTTGAGAATGAAAGCATTTACATCATACGCGAAGCGTACAGGAAATTTAAAAAACCGGCGATGCTCTGGTCGATGGGCAAAGATTCCTGCGCGCTGCTGTGGCTGGTCAGAAAAGCGTTTTTCGGCAGAACCCCCTTTCCCGTAGTCCACATCGACACCACCTATAAAATGCCGGAGATGATAAAATTCCGCGACGAAAAAGCCGCGCAGTGGGGGCTTGACCTCGTAGTCGTGAAGAACCGCGCCGCGCTGAAGGCCGGGATCTCCCCGGCGCGGGGCAAGCTCAAATGCTGCACCGCGCTGAAAACCCACGCGCTGCGCGAGCTGTTGAAAAAGGAAAAATACAACGCGGTTCTCCTGGCTATTCGCCGCGACGAGGAAGGCACGCGCGCCAAAGAACGCTGCTTCTCCCCCAGAGGCGGCGGTTTTGAATGGGATTTCAAGGACCAGCCCCCCGAATTATGGGACCAGTTCCAGACGGATTCCCGCGAGGGCGCCCATATCCGCGTCCATCCGCTGCTGCACTGGACCGAGGCGGATGTGTGGAAATATATCCGGCAGGAAAATATTCCGGTGATAAAGCTCTACTTCGCGAAAAACGGGAAGCGCTACCGGAGCCTCGGCTGCCTGCCGTGCACCGCCCCGATAAATTCGCGCGCGGCCACCATAGACGACATCATCCTGGAGCTTGAAACCATCCTGACCAGCGAGCGCGCGGGGCGCGCGCAGGACAAGGCCGGCGATTACGCGATGCAGAAACTCCGGGTGGAAGGGTACATGTAAGCCGTCCGCCCGAGGCGGACGGAAGGATGAGGGATGAAGGCTGAAGGATGAAGGACAAATTGTTTAAATAAAAATAACCACTCAGGTTCACGGTTCCGCGGTTTTCTCCGCCGAAGGCGGACCCGCCGGAATGTTTGGCGGGCGCAGTGCGGATCTCCGCCAATACAACCCGGCGGGCGCAGCGCCCCCGGCGGAAACGGTTCAACGGTTAAAAAAGGTAACCCTGAACCCTGAACCGTGAACCTCTGACAACCTGAGCAGTTACAAATAAAATGGCAGGAAACGAGATTAAAATTGTCATCGCGGGGCACGTCGACCACGGGAAATCAACGCTGGTCGGACGGTTTCTTTGCGACACCGGCCAGATGCCCGCCGACAGGAAGGAAAAGATAGAAAAGCGGTGCAAAAAGGACGGCAAGCGCTTCGAGTTCGCATTCCTGCTGGACGCTTTTGAGGAAGAGCAGGACCAGGGCATAACGATAGATGCTACCGAGATAAGATGGAGTTTCGGGGGAAAGCGCTTCCTGCTTATAGACACGCCGGGACACAGGGAATTCTCCAAGAACATGGTGACCGGCGCCTCGAAGGCCGACGCCGCGATAATCCTTCTCGACGCCGGCGAAGGGATCCGGGAACAATTCCGCCGCCACAGCCACATACTCGCCATGCTCGGGATCGAAAATATCATCGTGGCGGTCAATAAGATGGACCTGGCCGCGTATAACGCGCGGAGGTTTGCGGCGATAAAAAAAGAGGCGGGCGGATTCCTCGCCAGAATCGGCATCCCGCCCGCGGCGGTCATCCCGATCTGCGCGCTTCACGGCGAAAATCTGGTCCAAAAAAGCCCCAGAATGCCCTGGTACGCCGGCAAACCGCTCGCCGGCGCGCTGCTGGATTTAAAGGCAACCAGGAACACGGGCCTGGAGCCGTTCAGGTTCTCGATTCAGGATGTCTACAAGTCCGGCGGGAAGCGCATTTATGCCGGCAGGGTCGAGTCCGGGATCCTCAGAAAAGGGCGGGAAGTTGAATTTTTGCCTTCGGGAAAAGGAACTTGCGTTAAAACCATAGAAAAATGGCGTGAGCCCGGAATTAAAACCGCGAAACACGGCGACTGCGTGGGCATTACCCTGGCGGAACCGCTGCCCGTGGAACGCGGGGAAGTCGCGGTCGGGCGCAAACAGCGCGCAATCGTCTCCGATCTCGTGCGCGCGAACATTTTCTGGATGGGCGACCAGCCGCTGACGGCCGGCCGGGGCTACAAGTTCAGGCTTGCCGCGCAGGAAGCCGGCTGCAGGCTGGTTTCGGTCGAGAATGTCATAGACGCGGACACTTTCGAAAAAATGGACGCGTCGGAAGACGCGATAGCCAGGAACAATATGGGGGACGTCACCCTCCAGCTGGACAGGCCCCTTGTGTACGATGAGTTTTCAAAAGTAGCCGCTATGGGCAGGTTCGTGCTGGTGGACGGAGAACGCGTATCCGGCGGAGGCATAATCCTCGGGGATACGCGGGCCGGATTTCCCGGCCGGGAGATAAAGGACCGGAAAGTGTTCACGGAGAAGAGCGGCATCACGAAAGAAGCGCGCAAAAAACGCAACGGGCATCCCGGCTTCGCGATCTGGCTCACGGGGCTTCCGGGCTCCGGGAAATCCACGATAGCCAGGGAGCTGGAAAAAAGGCTGTTCGAGACGGGCGTTCAGGTTTACGCGCTGGACGGAGACAACATACGGCACGGCATAAACAGGGACCTGGGGTTCTCGTCCGCCGACCGGGCCGAGAATATCCGGCGCTTGAGCGAAATAGCCGGGCTTTTCTCGGACGCGGGGCTGGCCGTGATAACGGCCTTTATTTCCCCTTTTGAATCGGACCGGAAAAAAGCGCGGGAAACGATCGGCGCCGCAAATTTCATCGAGGTGTTCGTGGACTGCCCGCTTGAGGTGTGCGAAAAAAGGGACCCCAAAGGCTTGTACAAAAAAGCGCGGCGCGGCGAAATTCTGAATTTTACGGGCGTGCACGCGCCTTATGAAAAACCGGTCAGGCCCGACATAACGCTGCGCACGGATAAGATCGACGCCATAGCTGCGGTAAAAAAGATTATAGATTTCCTCGAACGCAAAGGGAAAACAGGGACTTCAGGCCGCAGGGACCCGGCATATGAAAAAAAATAAACACGCCGAAACCTCGCAATCGCACTTCTCAAAACGGGCCCCGAAATACGACGCCTCGGCCCGCTGGGTATGCGACAGGAACCTGATTTCAAAAATACGCGCCCTGGCGCGTCCGGACAAGACCTCGC
>JAHJSU010000280.1 GCA_018829985.1 Elusimicrobiota bacterium
CATTCGTAAAAAGTCCCAAATGGTAGTCGCAGGCTTTAGCCTGCGATAAACGTGAAACCATTTGCCGACGAGAACGCAGGCTAAAGCCTGCGACTACAAATGAAATTTTTTTACAAAACAGACTTTTTACGAGAGAGTCAAAGGTTCCACCATTCTGAATTCTGACTACTGAATCCTGTCTTCCCGTGTAGCAAGCTGGATACAGTATAATATTATCGTAAGTTGAGCCCCGCGAATCATCCGATTTTTTTTGCTGGAAACACTCATCAAAGGTAACTACTCAGGTTGTTTAGACTGTAGACTATTAGGCTGTTAGTCAAATCGAATTCTTACCTAATAGTCTAACTGCCTACAGCCTATCTACCTGAGTAGTTACCATCAAAGGTTATAATAGCAAAAAGGATGGCCGGAGAGTCAGTTATTGGGCGGGTTTTCAGCAATGATGCCCCATCAGGGCTGTGTGAATTCCCCAGGTTAAGGCGGGTTGTCGGGAGAAGCTCGGTCGTTCGGCGCCGGCGCGTCAATGCCATCGTATAGGTCCGCCGCCGGGCTCAACTGGCAGCCGTCGTCAGGCGGGCCTTCCGCCTGCGGCGGACATTCGCGGACAAGGTTTTTGGGAACAGGACGGATTATTGGAAATTCTATCGGCAGCTCAAGATACTTTAGGAGGCGTCCGCCTTGAACTTGATTTGGAGTAATTGGCGGTCATTCTTTTGACCTCGGGTAGCCGGTTTCGCGGAACGTGCACAACTCGTGTTTTTTGCCGGTGGTCTTTATCTGCTTCAAGCCCCGCCGAAAAAAGGGGTTAAATCATCCGCCAAAAGCCGCGCCGACAAACGGTTAAGCCGAAGGTGTTTATTTTCAAGTTCATCTAAATCGGTATGTCAGGCTTAACCGGTTTGAATTTCCGATGTCCCCGTATGAAATAAGCGCGTAGTCAATAAAAAGTTCGCCGGCTTTCAGGCCGCCGCCAAAAGTAATGCCATTAGAGGCTTCATTTCTCCCGTTATAACCTGCCCGCAGAGTTATCGTCCTGAAAAAGGAATATTCAATGCCTGTGTGGACGGTCAGACCGCCCGTTTTTGGAATATTTACGGCGGAAGCGATGAGGCCTGCTTTACTGAAACGCCATGCCGCTCCGGCCGCCGCATTCAACGGCAATTCAAACCTTTCCAATTTCAATTTAATCCTGGGTCCGATATTCTGGACCGCCAGGCCGAAAGAGACAGGGAACACTTCCGGTTTAATCATCAGGCCCGCGTCAAAGGCGAAAGCGCTGACTTTTTCATAATCAATAGTTTCTTCTATAATCCTGCCGGAAAAGCCCAGTGAAATCGTGTCGCGGACCCGGCGGCCGTACCCGGCGGCGATGGAAAAATCCTTCGCCTCAAATTTACCCAGGCCGGCGCCGTCCGGGTTTGACAAAGTGGTTCTTTTGATGCTGCCGTAATTTAGAATATTAAACGCCATACCCCAGCCGTGGCGAATCCGCGCGCCGTTGTCATTTTTGATCTCCCTGTTTTTTTTACGCACGCCGGGATCAGAACCTATATCCCACACAAACCCGAAATATTCCTGTGAAATACCCTGAACATGCTGATTGTGCGTGAAAGTCGCTTCATGTTTTTCCAGAAAGCCCAGCCCGGCCGGATTATAGAACGGGGCGTTGCCGTCCCAGGCCGAAGCCACGCCGGCCCCGCCAAGAGCGGCGGGCCCGGCATTGGGGTCAAGGAAAAGAAAATTAAACGGCGAAGCTCCGCCGGCGCCGCCGGCAAAGCACGGGGCATTGAAAGCCGGGCCCAGGAGCAGGGCCAAAGTAAACCTATTTAATAACCGCAATTTTCCTCACCGCCTTTTCGCCCGTCAATGTATCGAGTATCAGGGCTATATAAACCCCGAAAGCAGCGTCTTCGCCCTTTTTATTTTTCACATTCCACTGTATTTTACCGCTTGAATCATCGGTCGCTTTTTCCCAGACCAGCTCTCCGGAAACGGTGTATATCTCCACCCGGCAGGTTTGTGTTAAATTAGCAAAAATAATGCCGCTGTCCGGATCCGCGCAGTTATAAGGCTTGCCGTTGTCCTGGAGTCCGTCATTCGGCACGAATGGAACAGGGTAAACCCTGACATTCTTCAGATTTGAGGCCGCCTGCGCAAAAACGCCGAATGTGCTGAAATGGCTGGTCCGGCCGGTGACGGTTTTATTTTTCATGTCCACCGAGGCCGGCGCTTCCTGTTTCCACACTTCATTTAAAGTGTCGTAAACCATAAAAATCAGCCGGTCGGCTCTTGCCAGAGTGCCGTCCACAAGGCCGTCGTTATCGTCGTCCCGGTAAGTGGCGGTCAGGACGGCCGGCTTTCCCAAAGAGTTTTGCCCGCTTTCAAGGCTTATCCCGTAATATATCCCGGTTTTTAAGAGTTCCCGCGGGGAGGAAGGGACCGAAAGCGGGGGCGATAGAACGCTCAAAAGAGTTGACGCCGTTTGGCTCAACGCGCCGGCCGGCAGTTTGAGTTCAGCGGCCTGGTCGCTGTATAGGCTGCCGAAAAAGATCTTATTGTCAATATCTTTGTAGATTCTCTCACGATGATATATTGAAATGCCCTGGGCGTTTTCTTCAACGTCGGGGTCTAAATTATTTGTCGTAAGCAATATACTGGAAGGCGAAGGATCGGATTTATCAGTGGTATTCATAGCAACGGCGCGAACTTCGTAGTTCCCCTGCGGCAGGCTGGACACATCCCAGTGGATGAAATAAGGCGCTTTGGGGTCCGGGTTGTTGAACATCACGGCCGGTATCTGAACCCACGGCGCAGTCGTTGAACCCGCGGCGCGGTATTCAAATTCCACCTGCTTGACCGCGGAAAGCGCGCCTCTCGCTATTTCAGCCATCACGGTGATTCTGTTGCCCCATATTTTTTTGCCGGACTTGGGTATTTTTATAGACGCCTGAACCCAGTCTGCGAAAGGCTCGCTCGCGGCTATTGAAGCGCAGGCAATGAGGTTGGTGTTTTTTTCCTCAAGCACCGGATTCTGCGCGCGCAGGCCGAAACAATAATTTCCCGGCGCCAGGACATCGGTCGTGAAAGAATCAACCGCGCCGGGCACGCTTGCAAATTTAACCGTGTAATCCACGCCGCCGGTCCCTGAATCCCTGTAAATATTGTAATAAGGCAGTTTTAAAGTAGGCGAATGCGTCCAGGCAAGCGTAATCTTTCCGGCAATGTCCGCATTTGCCGTTAGTCCGCTTGGGGCAAGCGGCGCATCGCCTATAAGAAAAGCGCTCACGGCGACGTTGAAATTACCGGGCAAACCCGCGCCGTTTATGCCTCTGACGCGGTAGTAATAAGTGTTTCCGGCCGCCAACTCAGGGTCAATAAGCGATAAGGCGGTGGTTGCCGCTACGGACAGGTAAAGCGAATTATCCGTGGAACGGTGGATTTCAAATACCGTGTTTGCCGGGTTTCCATTGGAGTTCCAGACAATCGTTATGCTTGAAAAATAAACCGCTGAAATTGAAAGACTGTCCGGAGCCGAAGCAAGCGTGTAAACAGTTGAAGCGGGCGAAAGCGGCCCTGCGCCCGACTCGTTGAGCGCTTTTACGGCTATGGCGTAAGCGGTATTGGTTGAAAGCCCTGTATCGGTAAAAAGCGGCGATACTGCTTCGCCAAGGAAAAAACCTGTTCCGGGCCGGTAGATCCGGTAGCGGTTAACCGACGGTCCCGCCGTATTATTCCAGTTCCATGTTATGGAAGAAACTCCGAGGGCTGCGCCGAACGGCGGGGCAAGAGCGCCCGGCAGGGTTTGCATGGATATTGAATTGCTGAAACCGGAAGCAAGGCCGTCGCCGTTCCGGGCTCGTATCCTGAAATCATAAGCGGTTCCCTGCGAGAGGTTGTAAACAGCCGTTGTGTTCGCGGTTAAACCGACCGCGAACGGAACGGGCGTTGAAAAATGCGTTATAAAACCGTCGGTTGAAACGGCTACTTCATAGGGCGTCCAGGAAGGATTGCCGCCTGCGCCCCAACTCAGCGCGGCGCTTTGTGAAGTCACGTTTGCGGCCGCCGGGGCGCCCGGAACGGCCGCAAGGGTATATACCGTGGCCGGAGAACTTAAGCCGGCAGAGCCGGCGTTGTCGCAGGCTTCCACTTTTATCCCGTACGGCGTATTGGTTGAAAGGGCGGTTTGCGTGTACGCGGTATCCGGCGTATCGTATATTACGGCCCCGCCGGAGGCCGGATAAACCCGGTACCGCGCCGCGGCCCCGCCGGAAGAATTCCAGGTCCAAACCGTAGAAGAAACACCCAGAGCCGCGCCGGAAAGGCCTGAAACAGGCAAAGGTAAAGTTTCAGTTGAAACGACATTGCCGAATCCGCCGGCGATGCCGTCCAGGTTTTGGCCGCGTATTCTGAAATAATAAGCGGTTCCGGGGTTTAGGTTATATGCGGTTGTGCTAAGGGCCGTAAGGTTACCTGAAAAGGGAACAGCGGTTGTCAGGACAGTATTAAAGTTATCCGTTGAAACCGATATCTCATAAGGCGTCCAGGAAGGGCTGCCGTTTGACTCCCAGGCAAAAGCGGCGCTTGAAACATAAGCTTTTAAAACGGAAAAAGCCGAAGGCGGATTTACCAAAGTGGCGGCGTTCAGCTCATTTGAATAATGCGAGTAAAGCTCTTCGGGGGCCAATATTTTCGCCCTTACGCGCGCGTAATAGCGGGTATTGGGCGCCAGATTATCAATGTCCGCGGACTGAACCCCGCCCGCGCCGGGCTTGTTTAAAGCGGCTGCGGAAACGCCGGTGTTTACGGGAGCGGGCAAAGTTCCTGAAGATATCACAAAAACATCTTCGGCGGTTGAATTGTCCGTCCATTGCGCCGTAAGCCAGGTTGTGCCGCCCGCCGTAAGCGAATTCAGGACGGGCGCATCCGGCAAATAGGCGAAAGTGACGGTTACCGTGGAAAGCACGGGCGTATTAAGTGTGTTTGAGGAAACCATAACCGCCTTATATTGGAACCAGCGGTCGTTTATGCCGTCCCGCTGCCCGGTGTTTACCGGCTGGCCGCCCGAAGGGTCGGTATAATAATCCGTGTCTGATGTCGGGCCGAGCCAGTTCCCCCAGGCCGCGGGGAAGCCTGAACCGTCGTCGCTTGAAGTCCGTATCCGGAACATGGCGTAAGTGTTTGTGGGAAAATTACCCTGCCATCCCATCCTCCTTATAGTGTTAAGCGCGCTGCCGGAATCAAAAGCGCTGGACACCAAAGTAGCGCTTGGCGCCGTTTGGGCGTATGTAATTGTTATATCGTCCAGGACCGGGCTTGTGGAAACATCAGTGGTGGTAAAGGTGGCTGTATACTGCATGTAACGGGCGGGGCCGAAGGCGGAAAGCGGGGCGCCGTTTGAAACCCCGGCGAAATTCCCGGAATCGGACCATGAGGCGTCCGACGCGGGCGTGCCGCCGGCCCTAAATCCCACGGTTAAATTAACCGACGCGGTAGACTGAAGCGCCGGATTCCATGAAATGTTTCCTAAAGATGCCAAATTACCCGCGTCAAAAACAGGAGATACATACATTTCCGACGAGGCGGCGACGCTATATTCCTGAACCGTTTTATCGAAAGTACCTGCAAAAAAAGTCTCGGCGCCGTCGCCAAAAATATAAACTTTCTGCGTATCTTCGCTGTATGCGAGCGAATTACCTCCCTTTTTGCCGATAATGAGCCTGGACGCTGTCAGTGTGAATGTGTCTGTCGAAATATCGTATGCGTATATCCTGTCAGCTGTGGAATCCTCGGGATTGGTCGTAGCGAAAACATATATTTTCTGCGTTTTTGGGTTGTAAACCTGCCGAGTATCGTACAATTTTTCAGGGAAAGGGGAACTTAATGCTATTGTGCCAGAAAGCGGGTCGTAAATCATGATCCGGGAAAAATATGGATAAAGGTCGTCTGGGTGATAAAAATTGGCGTAAACGACATAAATCTTACCTGTTCCCGGATAATAAACAGGGTCAGGCATGTAACCCGCTACAGGAAGTCCGGTTGATTTTTTAACCAGCACATCCGTAAGCGGGTCATACTCCAAAATATCGTGATGATATGTGAAAGTGGTGTCGTTAACCTCTATATTTCCCGTTTCCGTTTCTCCCCCAAAAACATAAATTTTACCAGTCGCCGGGCAGTAAACAGCGCCAAGAAAATCGCGGGATTCAGGAAGCTGCGCTGATTTTTCAGCGAGCACGTCATTAACAGGGTCATATTCAAGAATTTTACGTCCATGGGCGTAGTAATCTTCTCCGCCGAAAATGTAAATTTTATCCGTTTGCGGGTGATAGGCAATTCCGTACCTGCTTATCCACGTTGTTGTTGAATTTTTTACACGGGAACTGCCTGTTTGCGGATTATAATCTATAATCAGATCTGTTAATCCGCCGGCGCTAATGCCAGCAATGTAGAATTTTTTATCACTGGGATAATAAATTGCCTGCTCTATATTCATTGACAAAGCAAGCGCTGATGTTGAGATAACAGAAACGGTCCCGCCCGCATCCATTTTCAGTTGTGCCGCTGTGCCGGTTCCTGATAAAACGGTTCCATTTAAAACGGCTCCTGCTTCGTTGAATCCATAAATTCCTGACGTTTCATCTGTTCGGAAAATGGATTTGTTTATATTCTGAAGCGTGATTCCCGTGCTTATTGGCAGGAGGTCTCCGTCATCGGAATCGTATTTATCCCAACCGCTCAACTGGGCGGCAGTGGAGCCGGCAACAGCCCCGCCCTGCCAGGCGTCCTGGGTCCAGTCAAGGGCCCCGGCTGTGCCGGCAAAGAAAGGCAGGAGAATCAAGGCAATATATTTTGGCATATTGTTCTGGCATAAGATACAGGGGCCTGATTAAAATCCTGCCGCCAGGCTGAGCTTTTGGATATTGCCAAGCTCGCCGTATGGGCTGAAAGCGTAGTCCAGTTTACAGTTTAAGAAATTTAAGCCCATCCCGCCGGTCAAAGCGTCACCAATGCCGCTGCCGCCCGGGTTTAAGCTTTCCGCGCTTTTTGTGTAACCGGCTCTTAAAAACACCCTGGAAAACACGGTGTACTCAGTGCCTAAACTTACAACCGTTTTCCTGTCGTAGGGGCTGTTCTTTATGTCAAAAGCCAGAAGCAGGCCGTTGTTAAGCCGGTAAGCCGCGCCGAAGGCGAGGGAGAGCGGCAGCCTGCCTGTGCGGTCCATGAATTTAAGGCCGGAACCCATATTCCGGGCGGCAAGGCCCAGTCTCACTTTACCAAGCTCGTAAACACCGCCCAGGTCAAAGGCAAAACCGCTTGCGCTTTCATCTTCTATCACGCTTGTAAGGTATTTTACATTCAGGCCAAGCCTGATATCACCGCCGAAATTCCTTCCGTAGGCAAGGTTTACCGCTCTGTCGTAACTCTTATATTCACCTATAATCCGCCTGTCGGAGTCTCTCTGCTCTATTGCGCCCTGCGTCAGATACTGGATACCCAGGCCGAACGCGCCGTTTTCAAGCGGCTGGGCGTAATTTGCGGAGTTATGCCTTATGTCGCCGAACAGCGCCGAATGCGTAAAGCCGAATTCCCGCGCCTTTATTAACGCAAGAGCCCCAGGGTTTAAGGCGGCCGCCCCCGCGCCTTCCGTTGCCGCGGCGCAGGAATTGCCAAGCCCTTCTGTCCTGGCGTCAAAGCCCAGTTTCAGGAAAGCGGCCGTCGTGTCAGCCGGGTAAGCGCGCCCGGCGGCCATAAATAATACAGCCGACAGCCATATTTTCCGAAAGTGATAGTTCGTCTTCCTCATAAATATTTCCCCGGCAAATCCGCCGCGCGCCGAACTGGCCTCTATTTTATCACCCCGATCTTTTTTACCGTCTTAAAATCCTTCTGCCCGGTTCTTTTTGCCGTAATGGCGCAAAGATAAACCCCGCTGCCCGCGCCCGAGGCATCCCAGGTCCATTCATAGGCGTATTGCGGTCCCCTGCCGGAGCCGTCGTCCATAAGCGCCGGCGGACCGGAAAAACTGTGGCTCTTTACCAGGCCGCCGGCGATATCGTAGATATTTATGTCTATGCTGTCCGCGAAGCCCGCTTCTATGTGAACGGTTGGATTGGCCCCTCGTTTGGCGGGGTTCGGGAAAATATAGGCATAGCCTTTCGTTTCCGGCAGGGTTATCTGCGGCTTTGCCTCAGAAAGTATCTGGTAAACGGAGAAATGGCTTGTTTTAGCGCTTACCGTTTTATTGTTCCAGTCCGTTATGGAAACAAGCGGCTCCCAGGTTTCACGGAGCGGATTCCAGCAGGCGATCCTTAAATCAACTTCGCCCGCCCCGCCGGGCGTAACATCGTAAGGCAGGGTAAGCGTAACCGCCGCGTTAAATACCGTGCCTTCCGGCCCGAATTCAAACGGCGCGCCTACTTCGGTAAAACCGCCGGCGGCTGATGATTTTTTACGCTTGTCCTCGTCTGATTTGGGCGTTTTTGTCAGCTTAACAATGGTAATTCCGGTATCCAAAGGCAAAGCGTTGGGCGGGATATCCACCCGGGCGAGGGAATTGTGCGTGACCCCGCCGCCGGCGCCCGCCGCCACGCTTCCCGGAAGTATCGTCCTTATAAAGTCTTCGGCCTCAAACACCGCGCCGTCTTTGAAATTGCCTTCAATTTTAATCCCCACCTGCTCGCCCACCGGCAGTACATCTATAACCAATTGTCGGTCAAACTTTACCATCAGGTCGGGGATGCCGTCCAGGTCATAGTCGCCGATTGTTCCAAATTTAATTTTTCCCGATTTGCCGGCCGGTTCCTGGACCGCGGCTATCGGGACGGCCGGCGCCTGGCCGTTCGCCTCCGTTATCCTGAGCGATGAATCCTCTATATCGGCGGCTGTCAATGTAGCGCCCCTGACCTCAAAATACGCGGTTATGTATTGCCCCTGGCTTTTTAGGTTGAGCGTGTCGGGGTTTATGTCAAGGCTGACCCCGATTTCCGGAGAGACTTCAATTTGAACAAGGCGCGGGGCTTCGGCGTTGTCCACGTTATCAACGCTGAAAAACACGACTGTGTGGGTTGCGGCCGCCAATGTGAAGGTGCCGATGAATACGCTGAAGGGGAGCGAATCAACGCTGAACATGGTGTGTTTCCGGCCCGAAGCAATGCCGGCGCTTACAGGGTCCTGCGATATAAAGCCGATTTCACCCGCCAGGGGAACGGTTATAGAATCGCCCGAAACTATTGAGCCGTTCACGGTCAATTGCGTCAGCGGCGGAGTATTGTCAACGGCGATATCCCGCGTTTTAACCGCTTCAGCGTTGCCGGCCCTGTCCACGCTGAAAAATTTAACGATGTGAACGCCTTCGCCCGTTATATTGAACGGGGAGGCGAAAATACTGAAAGTGTCTGAATCAACCGCAAAATGAGTTTCACTAACGCCCACGCCAGCGCCGTCGCCGGACTCCAGTTTGTCGTCCACGGCAAGGAAACCAAGCAGGGTTTCTGAACTTATGAACAAGGAGGTGTCAGGCGCGTATTTTGGCTCGCCGACCAGCAGCGAAGTTCTTGGGGGCAGTAAATCGGTGATTTTAGGCTTGTAAAGCAAGACAAAATATGAGGCCGAATCTATGTCGCCGGTTATGGTATTTGCAAGCAAATCTATTTTCTGATTGTAAACAGTTGAACTGCCCGGAACAACATCCGGCGCGGTGGATTTGTATATGGCAAGGGTGGCGATGTCGGTTACAACAGCGGGGTCAAAAATGAATGTGATTCTGGCCGGCGGCGTAAAACCGATGCCTGACGGCTCAATTTTATAAACCAGACTGCCTGGAACCAGCCCCAGAGTTTCGGTTGAAATCCTTATCAGAGTTGCCTGCTCGGCGGGCAAGGCGGTGGATATTTGAACCGGTACTGGCGAAATAATTGAAACCAGGCCATCGGAAGGCGATGAAACAAAAATCCCGGCGCTAACCGGTGAAACGCCGACATAGGCAATATTGTCCGCGTCATCATGCAATCTTACGCCAGCGAAATACAGAGTGTTGAAAGAAACATTGGAAAACTGCGTGATGTCGCCCAGTCCATTAAGGAAAGTAGGGGTGGTTATTGAAAGTGCTAAAGAGTCAAAATCAGCATTGCCGGTAATAGGAAAAGTTGAGAGGCGGACATCAGCAAAACCTGTTGTTGAGATGGTAGTTCCAAAATCATCATATGTGTTTGTCCAGTGCACTGTGATTGAGCTCGTCTTCAAGCCTAGATCTACTTCAAGATTAACATTCCATGCTTTTCCCGGCGGCATCCTGTCGGACTCTTTCCATCTGCCGGGCAGGGTGAACGGGTAACTGTCAATGTTCACGGCGTCAAAAACCTGTTTTGTATCCGCCACCCTGTCGGTCCCTTCCTGGTTCTGCGCCGCGCCGAAATAATCGTCGGCGCCGGAATAACCGCTGTAGTAATTGCCTCCGGCGGGATACGGCAAATTCCAGACATTAGTCGAGTGGGGCCAATAATCTTCCACGCGTACATGTGCCGTATTATTAACAAAATCATTGTGATATATAGTATTGCCGCCCCCGCCTATCGAGATTGCGGCAAAGACGCTGCCGGTGATATTGTTGGAGGAAATGATATTTCCGTTTGAACGTGCGCCGATGCCGCAAGAAAAGGTGTTTGTGATGGTGTTTGAACTTATCTGGTTGTTCCCCCGGTCAGCATAGATTCCCCAACTGACATTTTCAAAAGCGGTGTTATTCACTATTTTCTGTGAAGGCGAATTGGCGTATATTCCCGTCTCCGAGTAAAAATAGTTTGATGAGATGGTATCGTTTCCGCCTGCGGAAGTCATAATTCCGGTTTCAGTAAGGTTGAAAGTGTTGCCCTCTATGACATTGTCAGGGCTGCCGATAGAAATGTAACCCCGCGGAAAAACGCCGCAGGCGGTTTGGTCTCTGTAACCGTTCACGCTGTTGCTCGTCACTGTCACGGCCGGACCTGGATAAGGGTAATAATCCCTTAAAACCATGAATGTTTGTCTGCCCCACATCGGCGGGTAGGGGCACCCTATAGAATCCACCGTGTACTTGTTTCCCTTTATCACATAATCCCGTCCCCCATACAGCATAAAACCGATATACGCGCTATCAATGGTGTTTCTTTCAAATACCACATTGCGGGTGTCTATACCTGCCTGGTAACACAAAAATCCTACGGTAGTGGCGGTGGAAGCGGGCGGCCCCAGGTAATTGTTTGAATAAGAATTGTTCACTCCGCCCCACATCAATACATGCGCCGCTGAGTGCCCTTTGAAAACATTATTCCGTACCGTTATACTCTCGCCGCCGATCAAAGCCAGCCCCACGGCTTTCGCAACTATGGTACTATTTTCAACCACAAGATAATTCGGTTCATAGCCGCTGATACCGTATGTGAAGCCCTTGATATTTACATTACGTATGGTGACATACCCCCATCCTGTCACCCTTATACCGCTCCAGCCCTCTCCCGGGTCTATAAGGGAATAGCCGTTGCCGTCAAGTATAACAGAATATTTCCGTATCTCAATGAGATCTTGGATGTCGCCCGGGAAAAAATAGACATTTCCTGAAATTGTCAGCGCTTTATCCGGGGTTACACTGCCATCTGCATTAATGACGATGGTGTTTTTTTTATGTTTCAGCTTCAGTATACGGCGTGGCTTTGTTTTATAGACGAAAGAGGTTTTTCCGGCGCTATCAGTGGCGACAGTGCTGACAATCAGGTCATCCTGTGTTAAATAATATTCAGTGTTCGGTTCAAGCCCGTCAACATTGATTGTAGCGGAGGGTTTCCCCTGTATGCCTTCAACCACCGCCATAAGCGGATAGCCTATGGTGGTCACCATTGCCTGAAGCAATTTATCGCTTGTGAGCGTGATTTTGGCGCCGTTTATGTCGGATACCGTGAAACTATATCCTGTGGCATTCACCACAAGCCCGGTGGAGGGCACTATCATCTGGTCGGGGGGTTGCGGCTCAATGTTGCCGTTTATTATCTTCGGCGGTCTTGGAACCGCAATATCTTCATATCCGGGCGGGGCTGCGCAAACCAGGAGGCAGTTGGAGGTGACAAGAGCCAGAAAAAAGGCGCAAAACAAACTTGCATGTATTCCTTTCTGGCGCGAAAACATGCCTCCTCCTTTTTTTCAGCGGGACCGACGGCGGAAAACCACCGCTACTCCTATAGTATACCCCCCCCTATTGACTTGTCAAGGGACAAAATTGGCTAACGCAACATGAGTCTGAAAACCGGATCCTGTTCTCATGAATTATGCTTCGCACCCCCCTTCCACCTAATGGAACGGTTGAATTGTGTCGTTTCGCTCCACCCTTTCCAAAAGAGGGCAGGGGACAGGCTACTTTGTTTTCAGGCGAATGGTAATTCGCCCGCTACAGGCAGGGGGATTTTGAATATCCGGATTCCCGGCGCTGCGCCTTCACTTGTGCCGGATATCTGTTGAGTGTGTCCACAATAATTACGAAAGAACCATATTTTCCCGGCTCACTTGCAATTCAATCTTTCCGGCCCCACCCATTCGTCCCAGGAGGATTCGTATCCGGCATAATGGACGAACGCGCGCCCCGCCTTTTTTTTGAGGACCACGGCGGGATAGCAGGATCCGCTCCATTCGACCGAGACCTGTCCTTCTGCTCCGCTCAGGACGGGGCCTCCGGCCCCGCTCCCGGCCGGCGTTTCTATTATGCGGTCGCTCATCACCCACTCGTCCCAGGAATGCGACCAGCCCGGATAGGTTATCCAGTGGAAGCCGTCCTGGACCTTAAGAATTTTCGCGGCATAGGGCCGCTCGCCCCACATGACGTTCACATCCGAACCTGCGGGATAGTTCTTGAATTCTATCTTTGCCGCGCCGGCGGCAGGCACGGTGGACACGACCTTATCGCTGTAGTCGTAAAACTCGGCCAGGTAATCGCCGCCCCTTATCTCCAGTATCTGCGCCGTCCTGGCGCCCGCCTTGCCGGGGACGCTGATATATTCGCCCGTGGAGAAGGCGCCGGAGCTTGTCCGGGCGGGGCCGCGCTCTTTCACTTCCGAAACGACGGCGTTCTTCATCGCCTCCGGGACGAAGCTCCCCGACAGCTGCCGCTCGCGGTATTTCATCGCGTCCGCTATCTCCAGCGAGAGTTCGCCGAACGTTATAAAGCCGTCGCCGTCGCGGTCAAGCAGCGCCCTCCCCGCTACGGCGTCGATAACGGTCTGCGAAAAGGTCCAGGCGCCGGCGGAGGTGTTCGAGGCGGAGGCCGAGGTCAGCGCCGAAGCGGTCACCGGCCCGCCGCTGAGCATCTGCGCCGTAGTCTGCAGCGCGCCGGAATAACAGCAGTCCGCGAGGAGGATGACTTTAGAGCCCTTGAAATTCTGCCCGATGATGCCGCCGATTACCTCCGGGGAAACGCCCGACTCTTCCGCTTTTTTCCTGTCGATATCGTAGCCGGCGAAGAATGCTCCCTTGCCCTCGCGGTTCACGCCGTGGCCGGCGTAATAGAAGATGAAAGTGGAACCTGCCGGAGCCTTGGCGGCTTTTTCCTTGACCGCCGCGTAAACGGCGTCCCGCGTCGCCGCCCGGTCAAGGAGCAGGGCGAGGTTCTCCGCGGACGCCCCCCGCGCGACAAGCGCGTCGTAAAGCTCTTTATCCTTGCGGTTCTTCACGGGATAGGCCGTGAACGATTTATCTTTCCAGGAAAGGACCCCGGCGACGACGCCGTAGGCGTTTTTGGGATCGAACGCGTCGGCGGCGAATGCCGCGGAGGCCGGCGCCGGCACGCTCACGAACATTAGTGCGGCCAGCGGTATTTTTCGCGCGTTATTCTTAAACATATATTCCGGGGGAAATTCAATTTCCTTTATAAAACCATTTTACTTTATTTCCATCGTTTCCGCCCCCTGAAGTTCTGCGCCAATCAGGTTTTGCCGACTAAAACAATTATACTCCGGCCCGCTCCACAAAACCTGGTCAGCGGATGTCCACCTCAGGCGGAAGGCCCGCCTAACGACGGTTGCCAGTCGGCGTCTGATGGACACCGTCCGCCGGGTAATCCCCCCCCGCCCGGCAGCGGCAGCGCCGCCAAAAACCACGCCAGACAGACTCCTCAACCGCCTTTTTGGTATTATAACCTTTAACATGCGGATTCGGCAAAGAGAGGAAGGGGTTTTTGAAGCCTTAACCTGATTATTGCCCGCCTCCGCCCCCGCCCCCGCCAAACAGTCCGGCGGGTCCGCCGAGTAGTGTGGCGGAAAACAACCGGCCCTCCAAACAGCCGGCGGGCAAGCGGATCCGCCGAAGCTGTGTGGCGGAAAACAGCACGGCGCCGCGCCCGCCGGGCAGTATTGGCGGGGGTCCGCCAGTATGTATGGCGGAAATTGTGCTTCGCACCCACGATAACCGGCCTTATGTTTCCTACGAATCCCGCATTCAGTACGCCGCTTAAACCGCTATGAAATATCTTTACGAAGGAGTATTGGCCGTTTTGCCGCTCGTCTTATCGCCGCTGTGGGCGGCGGCGCAGACGGGGGACTACTGCGATTCCGTCGCCAAACATTACATGCGCGGGAGCGAGCATTTAAAGGCGGAGAAATTTCCAGCGGCTATTACCGAATTCAGCGGGGCCATTAAGCTGGACCGGTCCGGCCGATGCGCGGTACCGGCAAAAGGCCTCGCCCGTTTCAGCCGCGGCATGGCTTACCTCCGGGAAGGGAAATACAGCGACGCTATCACGGATTATAAGGCAGCCGCGGTGCAGAATCCTGAATTGAAAGCGGAGATAATGCCGCACCTTCTCAAGACGTACCGTATACGCGCGGCCGAAGCCCTTCAGAAAGGGGAATACGACACGGCCATAGCGGATTTCAACGAGCTGCTATGGCTGGCCCCCCGGGACCAGGATGTCCGGGAAAACCGGCGCCAGGCTTACAGGGAGCGGGGAAAGGCGCGGCGGGCCGGCGGTGCGCCGGCCGCGAAGGACCGCGGTAAGGAAGCCCCTCTTTTGAACGCGCCCGCCCCGGCCGCGCCGGTAAATAAATCCTCCGGCGGAGGCCGGCAGGTGTTGCTCCCGGCCGGTATAGCCGCGCTCTTCGCTTTTGCGGTTTTTTTGTCCTGGCTTCAACGCCGGGCGGCAAAGGGGCGGTCCGGCGCCCCTGGAAGCCCGCCGCCGGACCCCGGTTTTGCGCCGGAAGATGCGCCGGCCGCAGTTATGCCGCCGGCCGTACCTTTTGAAAAAGCGTCTTTAGCCGCGCACGGCCGGCAGGGCCCGGCCGCCCCGGCCGGCGCGGGCGGGCCGGCCGCCATAGAGATAAAGGCCCTGATGAGCGAAGAAAAATATGAAGAAGCCAGGGACCTGCTGGCCCGCAAAAAAAGGTTCGGACTGCCGGATTACGACCTCTTCCTGGAAATCTATATCAGGCTCGACGATTTCATGCGCGCGGAGCTGACCGCCAACCAGATAGCCGGGGCGCTGCGCGACGGGCTGGAAAGCGATTGCGAATACGCGCTGTATCTTTCGCTCTCCGACGAATGCCGGGGAAAGGGCGAGGACGCGCTGGCGAGCCGGCTGAGGGGGATAGCCGTCGACTGGATGCTGCAGGCTCTGTCCGTGCAGGAGGAGCCGAAAAAATTCCACGCGCTGGCCGAAGCCATGGAAAAAGAAGGAGAAACAGAGCAGGCCCTCAAAATATTCCGACGGCTGGCCGAGCTCAAACCGCCCTGGCCCGGGGCGGCCGAGCGATATAAAACCCTGAAAAAACCGCCGGCCGGGCAGCGGCGCGCGCCGACGCCGCCGCCGGTAAAGACCGAGGCCGCGGGGCTGGTGATCGATAACCGGTACGAGCTGAAGACCACGCTGGGCGAGGGCGGCATGGGCGTGGTCTTCGAGGCCTGGGACCGGCAGCTTAAGCGCAAAACCGCCGTAAAGCGGATGCATTCCTGGCTGAAGAAATACCCGGCCGAGTACAGCCGGTTCAGGAAGGAAGCGGAGATAGTCGCGCGGCTGAGGCATCAGAACATCATAGGGGTGCACGGCATAGTCGAGCATGACGGGGATATCTTCCTGGTCTTCGATTACGTGGACGGCCGGGCGCTGTCCGACGTGCTCAGGGAAAAAAAGCGGCTGCCGCTGAAGGAATGCCTGGACATTTTACGGGACGTGTGCGGGGCCGTGGACTACGCGCACAGGTACAGCGTGATACACCGCGACCTGAAACCGGGCAATATAATGCTGGACCGGGACGGCCGGGCGCTGGTGATGGACTTCGGGCTGGCCAGCGAGCTCAGGGAGAGCTTTTCCCGGGTGAGCCACGATACGGTGTCCGGCACGCCGGCCTACATGGCGCCGGAGCAGCACTCCGGGACAGTCAAGCGGGAGTCCGACATTTATTCCCTGGGCGTCTGCCTTTACGAAATGCTTACCGGCGAACTGCCGTTCCAGGGGCCGGATATCCTGGGGCAGAAACTGCGCGAGGAGTACAAAGAAATAAGCGCGAAGCTGCCCTGGCTGCCGGCCGGGGTGGACGCGGTCATGGACCGCACGCTGCAGCCGGAACCGTCGCAAAGATACGCCGGCGCCCGGGACCTGTACAAGGCGCTGGCGGATTTATAAGCGGACGCCCTTGCGGGCTGTTTGCAGGGACGCTGACGGCTATATACTATTTGACGGGTTTTCTTGTTACAAACAAATTATTTTTGTTTCCTTCTATCGTTCGTCTCTTCCAGCAGACACAGCATGAGATACGGTAACGCCGAATCGGCCAGCCTGTCCACAGCCTGGATATTTGCTTCTTCCGCGGTGAGTTGTGCGCCGGCGGCGGTATTGTTCCAGGACGCTTTCAGCGTGCCGTCTTTTGTGAGAACACGCAGATTGCCGCCCACTCGCTGGGAGAAAAAACCGTGCATATTTCCCTGCGGAATGATCTTTATTTCCTGGGATACGACCCATTTTTGACCCGATTCGGCGAAAATAATACCTGACTTCCGGCCCTTTAACCGCAAAGTATCAAGGAACCGTGTTTCCATGCTTTCATTTTTCTTAGCCGGGCTCCATTTAACTTTTGCGGACAGGATTATACCACAATTTTTTTCCAGCTGAGATTTCGGCGGTTAGGAGCCTCAGGCATATTTACGCATAATAAAGGCCCTCAGCAGCGCCTTTAAAATATACTTTTTATTCGGCAGGGCCTTCCAGAGGCGCAGCAGTTGGGACGGCCGCCGATAAAATTCGCTGTTCGCCCTTTTTATCAGCCTTTGCAATTCCTCATCCGGAACCGCGGAGTAATTTGAGGAAAACCTGAAATAATCAAGGAGCGGGATCTTTTCCAGGTCGACGCCCTTCTTTTTAAGAAGCGCCTGTATCGGCGTATTGGGCCTGGGGGTCACGTAAAAGAAACTTGCCAGGTGGAACGGCAGTTCTTTCGCGAACCTTATCGTCTCCAGCATCTCCTCTTTTGTTTCGTCGGGGAACCCCAGCATGAAAAAACCGCCGGTAACAATGCCCTGCCGGGCCGTCTGGCGCACGATCCGCGCGGCTTTCTCAAGATCGATATTTTTCATGATCTGTTTTTGCACTTTGGGCGAAGCGGATTCGATGGCGTAAAAGATCAGGTGCGTGCCCGCCTTCTTTAATTTAACGAGCAGTTCCTCGTCCATCCTGTCGATCCTGAGGCCGTTCGGAAAGGAAAGTTTTATGTTCAGGCCGCGGCTTATTATCTCATCGCAGATCTGTTTGGCCCGCGCCAGGTCCAGATTAAAAATATCGTCCACTATCTCGATCTCGCCGGCGCCGTACCGCTCGATCAGGAATTCTATTTCCCGGATGACATTCCGGACGCTGCGCAACCGCAGTTTCTTTCCGAAAATATTGTGGCAATATATGCACCCGAACGGGCAGCCACGCGAGGTGAATACGGGGACTATCCTGTCGGACGCCGGAAACGGGTTTTCCGAATGTCTGGCCCACAGGTTAAAATAGTTTTCCGCTTCGATCAGGTCCCAGGCGGGGTACGGTATGGAATCGATCTCGTCTATCGTGGTCAGGCGCGGATTGACTACCGGTTCGCCCTCGTTTTTAAAAGCAAGCCCGTCAATACCCGAGACGGGGCTCGCCCGCTCTAAAGCGCCGACAAGCTCGCATATCGTTCTTTCGCCCTCTCCTATTACCGCAAAGTCTATGTGCGGGTCTTGAATGACGGCTTCCGGGCTGGTCGTCGCGTAGGGGCCGCCGACCACGACTTTACATCCGGCGGCCGTTTTTTTGACCAAGCCCGCGAGTTCATGGACCTCCTGCGCCTCGGTGCTCAAGCCGGATATCCCCGCCACGTCCGGAGAAAAATCTTTAAGCCGCGCGGAGAGCTCTTTGTGGTTCAGGTTCTGAACCCTGGCGTCCACGAGCATTATCTCGCCGCGGCCCGCCTGCCTGAGGGCGGCGGAGACATATAAGAGGCCAAGAGGCACGCTGGAGCAGGTATATGGGATAAATTTCCGCGGATTCGGCTGTATAAGCAATATTTTCATTGCGTGAGGAAGAGGTCTTTGGTTACCGTGTAGCGGTCGTCCAGCCAATCTATGATTTCCCGCGCCGCCCCGGAGGTCCGGTTCACGGCGGAAGCCAGATACGGCGTATAGGCGTCCTTCATCTTTGCCCGCTCCGCCGCCGCCAGCCGGTCCAGGCCCAGGTCCATAAAATTCGGCAGGTCACTCTCAAGCTGAACGGCCATTTCCGGGCAGGTGACGATCTCCGCAGCCTTCAAAAAAGCCTCGTCGGGCCTGTACGCGGCCCCCTGCTCATAACTGAACTTAAGGGTCAGCAGCGGTATCCTGGAAAGCGTCGGCTGGTTCATAGGGTTCACCGAATGGCCTGCCAGCCATTCCCCTATGCCGGAGGGCCGGCCGGTCATCGGCCGCAGATGCAGGAACTTGCACATCCTCGGCCCGTCGTTGACCGGATAATTATCCCAAAGGAAAGGCTTTCGGCCGAGGGTCCCGGCGGTGGCGCGGAGGTGCTCTTCGCTATAGCCCCTGGAGCATACCGCCTCGCCGGTCCAGAAGAGACTGACTTTCTTGTCCAGCTGGGCGCCGAGCTGTTCCAGGTAGCCCTCCGGTTTTTTGCCGAAAAGTTTTTCAAGCACCGGGTCGAGCGAATAATACGTGGGGCAGAAGATCAGCTGCTTTGCGGTCGCGCGCCCGGCCGCCCAGTTGACTATCTCTATCTGGCGCTTTGCCAGCTCCGGCCAATCGCCCTTCATGTCGTCCATCAGCAGGCCGAACTTATCCACACCGACGCGGTTAAAGGCGTCAATGCGGTTCCCAAGCAGGCGCTTGACCCCGTCTTCGAACGGCGAAAGATATATCTCGTACGGGCTGAAGCCGACCCCGAACTCTACGCCGGCCGCGCGGCACCGCGCGGACAGGCGGGAGAGCTTGTCTTCAAGGTCTTTCGGGAAAGGTTCGCGCCATTTCTTGCGCAGATAACCGTCCGCCTTGGGCGCGTAGATATAGAACGAGAACCCGTGCTGTTTGAGGAAAGGCGCGTATTCCTCCCGCTCCTCCCAGCTCCAAGGCTCGCCGTAAAATCCCTCGATAACGCCAAGTTGAGTGTCAGTCATTGTATCCCTTTACATTTAAGCGTTTAGGCGACATCTATTCCTATCTGTTATCTGCTGCCTTTCAGTTTTTTAATGCTGCGGTCTTCGGTTAAAAGTTTCATCTGTTGAATAGCTATTTTATTCAGTTTCCCAAGACGCTCACATTGTGAATGTCCATCGTTGATAAAATGAGCGTTCAAGTTTTCGAGGTTGGATAGGCAAACAAGCTGAGAAATATCGGCATAATCTCTGATGTTTCCCTTTTTATCGGGGTTAGCATCTCGCCATCCTTTTGCGGTTTTGCCGAACAAAGCCATGTTGAGCACATCGGCTTCGGATGCGTAAATATTGTTTATTTGCTGTTTGGATAATTCGTCAGGCACCAGATTTTCTTTGATAACGTCTGTTACATTTATCCATTTCTGCGGCGATAGCACAAAATAATTAGCGCCAGCTTCACTTTTAAACTGGTCGAATTCGACCAGTTTAAAATTTGGATTATTCAGCTTCTCCCAAAGTCCGAGAAATTCAACGGTACTTCGGTTACGCATCCAGTTTTTTACAATATCTGCCGGAGCATCGTTGTTTTTATATTTCGCGATATCCGTCAGTGAGATATAATCCTCATCAGCTTTGGTAATGACGGTGATTTCTTTCCCCTGAACATCAATCTTTGCCATGATTAGCTCCTCTCTTGGCTTAAATTCCCCCAAATCCTGCGGGAATTAAAACTGGGAATTAGTCCTTAACAATTCGATTCTGCCGTCGGCTTGCAAGTTTGGGGGCATGTTGGCGGTTTGGAGCGCAGGAACGGGGTCATCCAGCGCGTCGGCCCCTCCGACTCTCAACCTCCCCTGACTGCAAGCTCAAGTCGGGTTCCGGATGCCCGCGAACAAACCCCTGCGACCATCCCTCCGATTAACCATCGCTATCTCCCCCCCACTAGAAATCAGGGGCTCCGTGTATTCTTTGAAACTGCCGACACGTTGGGCTTGTTTTATAACTTGCCCCGAAATCCCCAACTCTGACAACCGTTTTATTATGTTTTGTGTGTTTTTGTCTACGATAGTTAAACTAAAATTTTTCCTCATGTCAGAACAAAGGCTTTTCGCGAAGAGATTGCAGGCTTCCACATCAGAGGGGCGAAATGAATAACCAATTACAATCACTTCATCGGCCTGGGACAAGCTGTTTTCCGCAAGTTCCCAAATAGGACGAAGCGCACCCATATAAACAGCCTTTCCCTTTTGGGGAGGAATCAGCACCATTTCACGCAGCTCACCACAACAATTGCCGCGGATGGAAGCGTTGAGGTATGTGCCAGCCCAGCGGACGAAAAACTTACCGCAGCGTGGGCACCGCAGCCAATTAAGCGAGCCGTGCAGTTTTAGGTAATCGAAGGTTCCGGTGTAATCTTGCTCATAAGAGTTAAAGCCCTCTATAAATGGATGAGGCAGTCGGTATGAGAATTGTGATGCGAGATCGTTCGGCACAAGCAGAAATTTTTCGAGGATGGTGTCGTAGTTGAAGGAAATAATCGTCAGTTGTCCTTTATATGGGACGATATCTCGTTGTACCAGTTTATCGTAAACTATAGCATCGCGTTTCCCGATATTTGCCCGGCTAGAAATAACACGGAATATAAACTGTTTAATCCCTTCAGGAACGGAGCGGTCAAGTTCACCCTGCTCAGCCAGCGCCTCCGTGTCCTCCAAAACTTTTTCTATGTCGGTTTTCAGGCTGGATGAATTAGGGGCGCTGTGGTAAGGTATCCCGTCCTCGATAGTGGGTGGAGGATATAGGTCCAAACTGTACTTTTTCCTCCAATATTCATTGAGAGGTTTCAATTCTTCCCATTTTCCGGCAAAAGCTTCCTGCATTCCCGCCTGCAGGAATTCACTGATGAGCGGAACTCCCGCCGGTTCCGACGCGCCAGTTCCTAAAACAATGACTTTTTTGTGATTTGTCTTCGGATCAGATTTCATTTTAGGACCGCTTATAAAATAGATGTTGTTACAGTTTTGTGGGTTTTTGCAAAAAGTTTGGACACTTGCTACATATTTCCAAGTTTTCTTTCTCTTGCTTCAGCATTTCGCTTGGACCATAAGAAGGGATGGGATTTGTCGAATTGCTCGGCTTTAGATCATCCCTTTCAATTATCTTGGGACTACAAAGATTGGGTTTCAGATAATTTACACAATTCGCAGGATTTTTAAGCATATTTAATCTCCTCGATTATCTTTGTCTGTTTTTATCAACCAACCGTATGCTTATCCAGACAGTACCTTTAGTGTCTTTGGCTTTGCGTTAGCGCATGCATAGAGTGCCCTGAAGAAGATAGAGTCTGGATCATGGCGGCGGTTGAATATGGATGTATACTCTGCCAAATACTGGCCCGGCATAGATTTTAATTTACAGGTACTGTCTGGATAAGCATACGAATGTTGGTTCTGGACCTACAACCGCCGCCGGTGGTGGTTAGACGGGTGTTTAAAACCGGGGAGCTAATTCCTTAAGCGAGTTTTTTGTCCAGCTGCTCCCCAAACCCCAAACGCTTGTTGGATAAGTTTTTTTGGGATGAAACGGGCAGGGCTAAATTACCGCTTCAGGATGTTGGCGTGCTGGGCGCTGTGTGCTTTTTCCGCCACAGCAGGCTTGCCAGCCACGGAATCAGAGCAGTCAGGGTTATAATGACCAGGCCGATACAAGTTCCAAACCCGTATAATCCATAGAAAAATGGATCGCGCATCAATGGGAAAAGAGCGAATATACCCCAAAAAAACACAGGGAACAACAGCGGCCAGCAGATTAACCTGTCCCCTTTTTTGCGCCGGGCCCGGCTCCACAAAAACAAACCTAAAAAAGCAGTTGTTATCAAAAAACTTCCGATTCTGTTATCCGCCAGCATAGAAACAGGTCTTATCAGTTTTTTTCGTCGCGCTTTTTCTTGCTCATACGGTTTTATCGCTTCCAAGGCTTCCGGGGTTCCGATAAATCGTAATGCAGCAAGATAAGTGTACAGCGTTTCCGGGTGTCTTTTCATTGACTCAATGATTGCCGGTACCGCATCTTTGGCTTCCGGACCTATGTCGCCGAGAAGTGATGCCGCTATTATTTCATACTCGGGCGTTTCTTTTACAGCTTCAACAAGGATCGGCATCAGTTCCTTTCTCAGAGAAGGCTCTATCGTCGTTAAGCGCAGTGCCGCGCTTTGGCGAACCACTTTGCGTTCACTCTTGAGAAGATTCTTTAATGCTGTAGTTGTTTCCTCTTTATCATTAATCGTGCCCACCAACATATTTATAGCTATCGCGCAGATGGTTGGATTTTCATTCTCCAATTCCTTAAAAAGCGCCGGGATATCGGATTTTTCCAGCATTTGAGCATCCTTATAAGCCTTACGGTAGACATTCGGATTTTTGCTTGCCATTCCTTTAAGAAGTTCAGGGACATTATCATAGGTTACGCCTTTTAATGCATGGCAACAAGACGTTGTAACTAACAATAAACCCCAAAAAGCAAAGAATATGGTTTTTCTATTACGCATAAATACCTGTCAACCTTTTATGCTCCATCATTTTACTACAATGCCCCTCTGGGGCAGCATTTGCAACTTTTCAACTGCGCATCCCGATAACTATCATTTATAATCCCGGGGTCTACCATATTTTGATACTTCCCGGCATTTTCCCTACATCTCGACCACTCTGTGTTGAGAACATTCGTACTATCGCAAATGGCGTACATACTATTAAGATATTTTGTGTCTGCGGCTGCTTTGTATATCTCATCGGTTTGTTTGGCGTCGCTTTTACATCTATCATAATCCCTGTCATGTTCGTTACATGGCTCCCGAAAACTAGTGTGTCTGCCACGTGTGGGATTGTCTCTGACAATATAATGAGACCACTTACCGCCGCAACCGTTCCATGTGGGTGCTGTTTTTTGATACCGGCTGGGGCATTCGTCTAGGGTTTTTATTTTATCGGTATACTTCGTGCCTTCCTTACAGCATTCTTTCTTGGGGTTGTAACATTCTCCCTCGCACTTTTCATACTTCTTGCCGTCTTTACAGCATTCCGTCTCGGGGTTATAACACTCTCCGCCGCATTTCTTAACCTTCTTTCCGTTTACGCAGCATTCTTTGTTCGGATTGTATTCCTTGCCACCGCAGGCCGGGACGCATTTCTTCCAAAAGAGCCACCCAGTGCGGACTTGACCTGGAGGACATTCATCGCCGGTTTCTCCACCTACACAATCATCTCCACTCACACAACTCATCAACCATCCTGGAGCTTCAGGATTAGAAGGAGATTGACAAGGTTTTTGACAAGACAATCCTCCCCCTCCCGCGCAGATTGTCGCGCCTTCGGAACATATAGGCAGAGTATTCTCAGAAGCCGCTTCGGCTTTTTGCGTTAAACCGGCGGTCTTTGCGGCCGCGGCGGTGTCGGCCGGGGATTTTGCCGACGACGCGGACGCCAATAGAACGGGGGATTGTTTTGTTGTCGCCTGACCCGGCGTCTCTCCGGATAATTTTGTGCCGCTCAGGCTGAATTCTGTGGGGGTTTTATTAATGTCCGGATCGGATGTTTTTAAATCGGTGACTCGGCCGCCCTTACCCAAAACGGGCGACTGGTTGGATTTTGTGGTTAGGCCGAAGTCCTTGATGGGGAGATCTTTTGTGCCGTCATACATTTTGCTGAGCTGATTATACTGCTTGCGGAGCTTTGCCTGGACGTTTTTATCAAGCCCGGCGCTTACCTTTGTTATATCGGGTGCAATGTTTTTTGCGCAGGAATCATCTACCTTTTTCTGAGCGGCCTTTATTAAACCATGCTTTTTTTGGATCAATGCGCAGTTTTTTTTACAGTTTTTTACAGCGGCGGCGGATTTGGTCTCCTCGTTATCGAGGACATTGGCAAATGACGAGCACAGCCGACTCATGATAGATGCTTCACAGATGGGACAAACCACAAATAAAAGCGCGGACATTATAACGATCGGAATAACCTTTTTCATAAAAATCAACCCCGAAACCGTGATATTCAGAGTGTACCATCCGAAAGCGTAAAAGTCAATAGAAAAATGGGTCCAGCGGATTCACGCGAGACCTTGCAGCCGACCCATTTGGGGGTTTTCAGACAAGCGCTTAAAGCGAATCCCTCCGGGACGGCCGCGAATGTTTGAGCCGGAGCGCTATGCGCGACAGGCGAGTTCGCAAGGCCGGTTTTAAGCGCGCAGGCTCCGGGCCCGGGAAAACCCCACCCGGGGCGGACACAAGGTTTCGCGGGAAGCCGCATTAAGAAATTCATCTTTACCCATGCTAAACCCGGAAGATCCCAGTACCGAAAAGGTGAGCGCGGCATCAAAAAGATAGCTGCTACCTTTTTGACAGAGGCTGGATATGAAACTTACCGGCGGATAACTTTAATGCCATTGTAGTCCAGCCAGTCCAGCGAGAGCGGACTGACTATGGCGTTGGCGGGGACCTTCACCGACTTCTGGCCGGGCTTGACCAGGCGTTTCATCTCCCAGTCGGTTATAAATACACGCTTAGGCAAAGGTCTTGAAGCCCTGGCCGAGGCCGGGGCTGACTTTGAGCCTCTTGAGAGGTACTCGGAGATGACGTCGGCGATATCGCTTTTGGTAAGCATATACAAAGCTGGACAGCTTGGCGGCTTGGCA
>JAHJSU010000281.1 GCA_018829985.1 Elusimicrobiota bacterium
ATCGGGCCAATTTCTCGACGAGCACAATGGGCGGGGAACGTTGATTTTTTAACCCCTGTTGCGGAGATTTTCAGACTTGATGGAAGCCGCTGGCGGGTCTTCTGTTTCGCAGGCGCGGCTGGACATACATTCAGCCGCGGTATTGTTTGTTTTTGATACGCCCGGCCATAGGCTTTGCAAAAAGCAGAAAGCGACATGCCCCGGGCTTTTTCTTCAGCCCAGGTTTTAAGATAAAACTTTCGATGATTAGCTTTGACTATTTTGCTTTCTTCACGTTTTGTCATATTTTTCAGCCTTTCCCGGCTGTGTCATTTCTGCTTTCGGATACAAACCTCAGACTCGTCGGCAAAAAACGTCGTTATTCGCATATTATCAAGCGGAGTCCTGAAGGCGGCGTAAGGGTTGATTCATTCGTAAAAAGTCATTTCGCGCTTTTGATTCTCTCGTAAAAAGTTCTAAATGGTAGCCGCAGGCTTTTCCGCCAAACAGCCCGGCGGATCAGCCTCCGGCTGAAGCCTGCGAAAAACAGTAAGCTATTCCCCGACGAGAACGCAGGCTGAAGCCTGCGGCTACAAAGGCGATTTTTGAGCAAAATTGACTTTTTACGGAAGAATCACTTTTGTAGGGCGGGATAGTAATCCCGCCGCTACAATTTACAAGGGAGCCGGGGATTTAGCGGCTGCCATCCGTATTGGCATCTTTTGGGGTTTTGTCCCGCCCGGCGCCATATTAAGGAGCATTTTCCTTAATGTCCGTGCCGGCGGGTTTATCAGGCCGGGAGCGTCCGGTCGCCGCGGCGCGCTCCAGGAACGCCGACAGCTGCGCGACCCATTCCTGCCGCGTGAACAACAAGCCGTCGTTGTGGCCGCCGCTCATCTCAATAAATTGTTTGGGTTCCTTCGCCGCCTCGTAGAGCGTCCTCCCGTGCGTGAACGGAATAATGTCATCCTCGGGGCTGTGGGCCACCAGCACCGGCGCGTTCACCGACTTCAGGGCCCCGAGGGTGTCGTAGGAAAAGCGGCTGATCAGCCGCACCGGGAGGAACGGGTAGACCTGCGCGCCGAGCCCGGGCGCCGAGGTTAAGACCGAGGCGAGGACCAGCGCCCGCGGGGTCACGCGCGCGGCAAGCCAGGCCGCGACCGCGCCGCCCAGCGATTCGCCCAGCAGCACGACGTCGCCCGCCTTCACGCCCCGCTCGGCGGTTAGCCAGCGCCAGGCGGCTTGAGCGTCGCGGTAGGTGCCGTCCTCGGACGGGGAGCCGGTGCTCCGGCCGTAACCGCGGTAATCGATGATGAGGCTTGAGTAGCCCAGGCGGTGGAACATCGCGAGGTAGTCTATGCGGTGGGAAATGTTGCCGGCGTTGCCGTGGAAGATCAGCGCCGTCCCGCGCGCGCTCCCGGCCGGCACCCACCAGGCGGAGAGCTTTTCGCCGTCGGCGGTGGCGATGACGACCGGCTCAAACGCCAGCCCGCGGTCCAGCGGCGTCCCCGCGGCCTCGCGCCCGATCTCCGGGAAGTAAACGAGCCGCGACTGGAACACGTAAACCAGCGCCAGCACCACGCCATAGGCGATGGTGAGCGAGATCAGGAGGCTCCACAGCATGTTCGGTTTCAAATTAGGCAACTCGGCAATTAGGCAACTAGGCAATTAGGCAACTCGGCAACTAGGCAATTAGGCAACTCGGTAATTAGGCAACTCGGCTATTAGTTTTCCTGGCTGCCTAATCGCCTTCCGAAAATTATCCCAGGGCTATTTTGCCATCTCAACGATATAAGCCACCGCGAGCTTCGCGAACTTCAAAGCGTGCGGGGCGCGCCCGCCCATCTGGGCCAGGGTGTCGTTGACCGTGTGGATGTTCGGGCTGCATTCGGAAAACTTGGCCTCGAAGGGCAGGGAGGAGGCGAAGCCGTTCCTTGTCCACGAGGCGTGGTCGGAGCAGCCGTAGCCGCACCTGGTCGTGGACCAGGTGTAGTCGGTGTAGGCGGCGATCAGCTTGCCCAGGAAGGCGTTCTGGTCCGCGCTGGTATTGTCCGAGATGAAATAGATGTCTTCGGCGGAGCCCTTGTAGTTGGTCATGTCCAGGTTGAGCATGCCCTGCACGGCCACGCCTTCTTTTTTAAAGCTCGCGGCTATCTCCCTGGAACCCCGCAGGCCGGCTTCCTCCGCCGCGAACGCGATGAATTTAAGCGTCTGCGCGGGTTTGTAGCCCGAGGCCGCCAGCACCCGGATGACCTCGTCGGTGACCGCGATCCCGGAGGCGTTGTCGTCGGCGCCCGGCGCCGGGCTGTCGCCGCCGCCCGCGACGGAGTCAAGGTGCCCGCCGACGACCACCACCTTGTCGGGCTCGGCGGTCCCGCGCACCGTCAGGATCACCGACTCCTGGGGATAGGCGTTGTGACGGAAAGTCGCAACGGTAATATCGGGGCGGCCGGCCGCCAGTTCCTTCCAATGGTCGTACAACCACTTGGAGGAGGCTATGCCCGTCGCGCTGCGGTAGTACCTGTTTTTATAGGAGGCCAGGCGGTCTATCGCGGAAATGATGGAGTCCTCCTTCACCAGTTTCAGCATGGCCTTCACCTTCTCCCCCTGGTCTATGCTGTAGGTCTTTGCCGCGACGGCCGGCGGCTCCTCCAGGTCCTGCAGCGCGGAAGGCAGGGAATCATGGGCGAAGAACCCGGGAGACCTGCGGAACTTGCGCTGCATGGCGTCGGAGAGCAGGTCTAGTTCGGAGGTCTTAAGCTCGTAGATGGAAATCTTGTCGTTCTGGCCGGCGACCGCGCGCTTGAAGAACTCGCCGCCCAGCGCCGCCGCGTCATTGCGGGTGATGCTTATCCAGACCGGGTTGTCGGAGTCCGCGGGGGGCATCTCCGGAACGGCCGCGCCGCCGGACACGGAGGCCTCCCTGGCCTGTTGTATCACCGGGCGCACGTCCACGCCCTGGTCGAAGTCCAGGGGAGAAGACGCCGTGGTCCGCGCGGCGAACAGAAAAACGGGTACGGCAAGAAAGAACGGCAGAAATCTACGCATGGTCACCTCCGTAGCAACTACTAACGACAGGTACAGGTAGAGGTAAAGGTAAAAGAATGAAAAAACTGTTTTCCACTCCGTCTCTTTACTGGTAATAGTTTAGCCTTCTTAAAAAAATATGTAGTGGCAAAGCTTGCTTTGCCTATTGCTCGCAGAGCAAGCTCTGCAACCACCTTCGGTTTGACTAAACTGTTACCTTTACTGTACCTGCACCTGTATCTTTACCTGCTGTTTACATTATAGCATAGACTAATATAATCTTTGTCCGCAATTCTGCCCCGGTCATCAGCCCGGCTGCGCCGTAAAGAGCTCAATGGTCTTTTTTTCAAAAACGTTCTTAAAGAACTGGTCCCCGCCCGATTTGCGTTCGAACTCTTCGCAGGTCATATTCACCAGGTTCAACTCCCGGCCCAGGTCTTTGCGCAGCCCGGCGAACACCCTTTCGGCCTCATGCGGTTCATGCGAACCGACCAGCAGGACGTCTATCCCGCCCTGCGCGGTAAAGCGGGAATTGGCGTACGAGCCGAAGATATACGCGCTTGTTAAACCCAGGAGCCCCGCCAGCGCGTCCTTTATAAGGCGCTCCACGCCGGCGGTGTGCAGAAAAACGGCCTTATAATTCTTATACTCCGGCGCGGCGTTATTCGCGCTGAAATAGCGCTCCCTGCCTTTAAACCTGCTTTTAAGCATGCCTTCCCGCTCAAAAAGCACCAGCATGCGGTAAACGTTCTTGGGCTCTTCCCGGAACAGGCGCGCCGCCTCGTTCACGTAAAGCTCGCTGTATTCATTATGGAAGAAATAGTTAAGCGCCTTCCGGGCTACTTTGGACCTGAAACCGACCATTTGGCCTCCCTGCGCCCCCGCGATATCCCATCATGGTATTATATTACCATATTCATGGTAGTATTTTACCATAAATACACGGGGGCGGGGCAAGAGGGAATTTTGGGTTAAAAATCCCCCCGCTTTCAGGGCGCCTGGGGTTATTTGCAGGTGAAAACTCTATGGGCTATTTGAGGATTTGGCCCGGGCTGCCCGCAGCCTTGGCCCTGGAAAGGCGCCTGCCGGCGTTGTTATAGGCTGTAAGGGCCAAGCGGGCAAGCGGTCTCCGGCCTTATTTTCCGCAGGACCTGGCCGCATTTCCCCTATAGCCCGGCCGGGGGCGGGTTCTGTGACGGCCCGGCCTTTTCAAACAGGCCGGCCGGCAGCGTGAAGCCAAAAACAATTCCCGCCGCCAGGCCGCCGAAATGCGCCCAGTTGTCCACATAAGGTATCAGCAGGCCCAGGCCCAGTTGAAAAGCGCCCCAGCCCAGCAGTGCGGCGCCTATGCGGCGGTCGCGCATGTGGAAGGAGCCGCGGTAGCGGTAGAAGAAAACTATGGCCGCCCCCATAAGGCCGAAGATGGCGCCGGAAGCGCCCACGGCCGGCTTGGGCTGCATTACGGCGCTGATAAAGGAAGCGGCCAGCCCGCTGACAAAATAAATACGAAGCGCGCGCATGCTGCCCCAGGCCCGCTCCGAAGCCAGGCCCAGCACGTAAAGCGCCAGGCAGTTGCCTATAAGATGCCCGAAACCGCCGTGCAGGAACATGCCCGTTGCCAGGCGCCAGCCCTGTCCGGAAAAAACCTTTTCCCCGTAAACAGCCCCGGCGGCAATTATGGCCTCCTTGCTTTTAAGGGCGCCCGTGCCGAGTTCCCAGCCGAACACTATTACATTCGCCGCTATAAGGACCAGCGCGAAAACCGGCGCGGACGACATCCCCTTCTCAAAATCGACCTTGGACGGATGGAAAGGGTCCTCCGCCAGCATGTCCCGCATGATTTTTTTAGGGGCCTCCGCCATCAGCGCTTCTCCCCGGTGTCCAGCATAACGCCCAGGGCCAGCGCCAGGCGGCGGTCAACGGCGCGCAGGGGATCGGCGGTCATGTCCAGAATATAACGGTCCAGCAGGGTCATCCTGCGGTTGAATTCGCCCAGCATGTTTTCGGACCGGTCGTAAATTATGAAGTTGGTGCGCAGCAGGCCGAAGAAGCTGCCCAGGAAGCGGCGCAGTATGGAAAGGATTATCGAGTCTTCCTTGGCTATGAACAGCAGCGCCCCGTCCGCCCCGCGGCAGTACCAGCGCTTGCGGAAGATATTATGCAGGTATTTCTTTCCCAGTTTTGCCACGACATTGCCCTGCGGGTCGGTTACGGTATACCAGGCGGAGAGTAGCTGTATCTTCCTGTCCTGCAGGACGCTCAGCAGCACCTCCTCTTTGCTTTCGTCGCGGTAGACCGTGACGTGGCGCTTCCTGGAAAGCGCCATGGAGGCCACGAATATCACGAAAAAGCTCCCAAAGATGATCCAAAGATACAACAGGAGAAGCAGCAGCGCAAGCGGCAGCGACTTAGTGTTCGTTGTGATGGCTTGCGCCATAAACCCGAAAACCAGGTAATTCACGAATCCGGCCGTTAACCCGCCGAATATCGCCAGCATGTTCACGAAGAAATGGCGCGGCCGCTCCACGTACATCAGCGCGGCGCCGTCCTCGCCGGCCACCGCATATTTTTCGCGTATCGCGAAATGTTTCTGGTTCAGCAGGAACTTGTCCCGCGCAAAAGCGGGGTCGCCGGTCTGGGCGTGCACGGGCGGCGCCGGGGGAAGAGCCGGTACGGTTATGACCGCGCCGCATTTGGGACAGGACAGTTGTGAGCCGGCGTATTCGTCTTTAAGGTTGTAGGCGGCGCCGCAGGCGCAGGTTACGTTTACAGGCATAATTCCTCCTGACTATTCCCCGGCGCTTAAGGCGGACAGGGTCGCTAAAGCTATAATACAAAAAAAGACGGGATAATCCGGTGACACAAGACCTGTTTCCCCGGAGTGTTCAGTATTAAATATTATTATATCACCGATTATTACCCCGGAAATAGTTAAAATATTGTAGCGCTGTGCGGAATATGCGGTATGTTCGTAACTACTCAGGTTCACAGTTCAGGGGTTCAACGGTTCAGAGGTTGGCCGTCTGATAGGCATAGCCTCTGGTACGGCACTGGCATAGCCTTGAAAAAGCTATGAAACAGGTTTGGCGGTTCAATGGTTCAAAGGTTCAACGGTTGAAAAAAAGTAACCGTGAACCCTGAACCGTGAACCCTGAACCGTGAACCCTGAACCGTGAACCTCCGACAACCTGAGTAGTTACGTATGTTCCCGTATTCCCTTAAGAGGAGAAACCATGCAGCTGGACCTGCTGGGAAAATTACTGGCTTTGCTGAGCGCCGTCATCTGGGCCGGAGCGGTCATTTTTTTTAAACTGGCCGGAGACAGCATCCGGCCGCTGGCCTTGAATGTCTATAAAACCGCGCTCACCGCCGCCATCCTGCTGCCGCTTTTGCTTTTGACCGGAACTCCGCTTGTCCCGCCCGCGCTCCCTCATTCCCAATGGCTGGCGCTCATCGCCAGCGGTATCCTGGGCATCGCTGTCGCCGACACCCTGTTCTTTGCCTGCCTCAACCGCATCGGGGCCGGCATGACCGCCATCGTCGATTGCCTGTACTCCCCTTTTGTCATGACCGCGACCTGGCTGTTCCTGTATGAAAAACCGAGTCCGCAGCAATTGGGCGGCGGCGCGCTGGTCATCGCGGCGGTGCTGCTGGCCGCTTACAAAAGCGGCGGCGCGCTTCCGCCGAAAAGAATTCTCAGCGGCATCTTATACGGAGCCGCGTCCATGGCCGTCATGGCCGTCAGCATCGTGCTCATGCGCCCGGCCCTTGACCACGCCCCGGTTTTCTGGGTGATAGAACTGCGTATGTTGGCGGCTTTGGCCGCCCTGGCGGTCATGTTCGCCTTGCAAAAGAACCGCCGGCGGCAGCTGGCCCCGCTGTGGCGGAAGGGCAGCCGTTTTTACGCCTTTTGGGGGACCATCCTGGGCAATCTGATCGCCATGACCCTGTGGGTGGCGGCCTTTAAATTCACGTCGGTGAACTCGGCCGCGGTCCTGAATCAGACCAGTACCGTGTTCGTGGTGATCCTGGCCACCGTGTTTTTAAAAGAAATTTTCACCCGCCGCCGCCTGGCGGCGACTATCCTGGCTATCGCCGGTTCCCTGCTGATCCTGCCGGGCTGATCGTCAGACGCAGGGGCAGGCGGCGAAATGTCCGGGCTCTTTTTCCAGCAGCTCGGGGACCTGGTCGGCGCACTCCGGCCCGGCTATGGGGCAGCGCGTCCTGAAGCCGCAGCCGGACGGCTTGGCCAGGGGGCTGGGGACGTCGCCTTTGAGTATTACACGTTCGCCCCTTCTCTTGTAAGGGTCGGGGTGCGGGGCGGCCGAGAGCAGCGCCTTCGTGTAGGGGTGGAGGGGTTTTTTGTTCACGTCCCGGCTGGTCCCTGACTCGACCATGTTCCCGAGGTACATAACGGTTATGCGGTCGCTGATGTGTTCCACGACGGCCAGGTCATGGGCCACGAAGAGATAGGTTAGCTTGAACTCTTCCTGCAGGTCCTGCAGCAGGTTGATTATCTGCGCCTGTATGGAAACGTCCAGCGCCGACACCGGCTCGTCGGCTATTATGAAAGCGGGATTCGTGGCCAGCGCCCTGGCCAGGCCTATGCGCTGCCTCTGGCCGCCCGAGAATTCGTGCGGGTAGCGGGAGGCATGGGCGGCCCTCAGGCCCACCTTCTCCAGCAGCCAGGCCACCTTGTCGGCTTTTTCCCGGCGCTTCATGTCCGGCTTGTGGATGTTAAGGGGCTCCTCTATGATGGCCTCCACGGACATGCGGGGGTTCAGCGAGGAATAGGGATCCTGGAAGATCATCTGCATGCGGGAGCGGAAGGGGCGCATGGCGGGACGGCCCAGATTGGCTATGTCAGTCATGTTCCCGTCCAGGTCCGGGAACATGACGCTGCCGCCGGTGGGCTGGACGAGGTTTATAAGCGCCTTGCCGACAGTGGTCTTGCCGCAGCCCGATTCCCCCACAAGCCCCATGGTTTCGCCCGGCTTCATCGAGAAAGAGACGCCGTCCACGGCTTTTACCTCGCCGACCTTCCTGAGGAAAATTCCGCCGTGTATGGGAAAATAGACCTTGAGGTCCTTGACCTCCAGAATATTCTTTCCGGGTTGAACCGGTTTAGGGGCTATTTTTTCTGGCATTTATGGCACCTTACCTGCCTGCCGGGGCTTACCTCTCGGAGCTCCGGCTCCTCTTCGCGGCATACCGGCATAACCTCAGGGCAGCGGTTGTTGAACTTACAGCCTTTGGGGAAACTCATAATATCCGGGACCATGCCCTCTATGACCGGGAGGCGGTTTTTATCCTCGTTCTTGAAGCCGGGCAGGGAAAGCAGCAGGCCCCTGGTATAGGGATGGAGCGGCTCGTCGAAGAGCGGCTTGACCTCCGCGACCTCCTGGATCTTGCCGCCGTACATCACGGCCACGCGCTGGCAGGTCTCGGCGACCACGGCCAGGTCGTGCGTTATCAGCAGGATGGCCGCGTCATGCGTCTTCTTTTTCACCTCCAGCATCAGCTCAAGGATCTGCGCCTGTATGGTAACGTCCAGCGCCGTGGTCGGCTCGTCGGCTATCAGCAGGGCCGGGTCGGAGGACAGCGCCATGGCTATCATCACGCGCTGGCGCATGCCGCCGGAGAACTGGTGGGGATAATCCTTGAGCCGGGCTTTCGGCGAGGGGATGCCGACCAGGCCCAGCATCTCCACGGCCCTGTCCTCCACCTGCTTTTCGGTCAGGCGCTGGTGGAAGCGTATGGCCTCCTTAAGCTGCCAGCCGACGGAGAAGACCGGGTTCAGGGAAGTCATCGGCTCCTGGAAGATCATCGAGATGTCCTTGCCGCGGATCTTGCGCATCTCGGGATAGGGGAGCTTGAGCAGGTCTTTTCCCCTGAAAATTATTTCGCCGCCGGTTATGCGGCCGGGCGGGTCGGGGATGAGGCGCAGTATGCTCAGCGCGGTCACGGACTTGCCGCAGCCCGACTCGCCTACCAGGCCCACCACCTCGTTCTCGTAGACGTGAAAATCCACGCCGTCCACGGCCCTGGCGGTCTTGTCCTCTATGTGGAAGCAGGTCCTGAGGCCCTTTACTTCCAGCAATTTCTTTTTTTCCGCGGACATATTATCTCAGCCTCGAAAAAACCTTGGGGTCGAAAGCCTCGCGCACCGCCTCGCCTATCTGCACCACCAGGAAAAGAGTGACGGCCAGCGCGACGGAAGGCGTCAGTATCAGGCTCGGGTAATACTTGATGTACTGCATCCCCTGGCTGAGCAGCGAGCCCCAGCTGGGCGTGCCCACGGGCAAGCCGAAACCGAGGTAGTCCAGCGAGACCAGCTGGCCGATATAGGCCACTATGGCGAAAGGGGCGAAGGTAACCACCGGCACCAGCGAGTTGGGCAGGATATGCTTCATCATCACGGACCAATCCGTGGCGCCCATGGCTTCCGCGGCGTGCACATAATCGCGCGTTTTTTCGCGGTAGAATTCGCCGCGCATATAATAGGTCATGCCTATCCAGCCGTGCAGGAGCACCAGCATGCCGACGAGCAGGATAAAGGTCGGCTGCACTATGGCCGCCACTATCATGATGGTGAAGAGGAAGGGGATGGAGCCCCAGATCTCTATGAAGCGCTGGGTAAGTATGTCCACCCAGCCGCCGAAATAACCCATGATGCCGCCGATGATGATGCCGATGAAATAGCCGGTACCGGAGACTATCAGGGCGAAAGACAGCGAGATCCGAAAACCGTAGACCAGCTGGGTGAACACGTCCGCGCCGGAATCGTCCGTGCCCAGTATGTGGGTCCTGTCCGGGTGATGCGGCGGGCTGCCGGGCAGGTCCAGCAGATGCTCGCCGGGGGAATAGGGGTAAAGGGGCATTATGATGGAGGCTTTGCCGTCCGCGAACGCGACCCTGGCCCGCGCCACCAGCTCTATGTCCGCCTCTATGGCCGGCACTATCTCCCGCAGATCGGCGTAGTCCCGGCGTTCTTCCGCGGTAGAGCCGCTGCCGGGCCTGGAGGAGGCCAGCTGCTTTTTCACGTCCTTCAGCTCGGCGTCCAGCTTCTCCAGCTGCCGGTCGAAGATGCCGGGGTCCCTGCGGGAGGCGGCGAAAAGCCGGTAATCCACCTCGGCATCGCCCACCTGGCCGAAGTCGGATCTCTTTTCCATGCGGCGCAGGTCCGCGAAGAAGAAGAGCTTATCAGACCATTCACGGAAGGCCGGGAAAGAGACATTCGCTTCGTAACGGATCAGCAGCGGCTTGCTGTTTACGAGGAACTCCAGGAAGAACGAGGTGACGAACAGCGTGGTTATGATAAGGAAGGAATAATAGCCGCGCTTCATGGTCTTGAAACGCTTAACGCGCTTCTGCCAGTGCGGGGCCGGCTTCATGTCGAACCCCAGCGCCTTGCCGGCCCCGACAAAAAGGAGGGGCAGGGCCCGGTGCGTCAGCAGGTAGCCCGCGGCAAAGACCAGCGCCGTCCCTATGAGTTTGAGGATCATTTGCCGAACCTTATCCTCGGGTCTATGAGCGCCCAGACCACGTCGGAGATAATATTACCCGTCAGCCGTATCAGGACCATGAAGACCAGGACGCCGAGTATTATGGGGTAATCGCGCTGTATTATAGAAGTGTAGCCCAGCAGGCCCATGCCGGGGATATTGCAGGTCTTCTCTATAAGGAAGGAACCGGCGAAAAGCAGTCCCAGCGCCTGACCGATGCCCACGGTCAGCGGTATCAGCGAATTGCGCATCGCGTGGAGGAAGATGACTCGCTTCTCGGAGAGGCCCTTGGCGAAAGCCGTGCGCACATAGTCGGCGCCCAGGTTGTCCAGCAGGGAGTTCTTCATCAGTATCGTCATCGTGGCGAAGCCGCCTATCAGGTAGCCGATGACCGGCACGATGGTATGATGGAGCTGGTCCAGTATCTTCGCGAAGAAACCCAGTTCCGCCCAGTTAGCGGACCTGAAACCGCCAAGCGGGATAAAGTCAAAGAAGCTGCCGCCGCCGAAGACCACCAGCAGCATCAGGCAGGCGACGAAACCGGGTATGGAATAGCCGATAAAAACGATCACCGAGGTGGCGGTGTCATAGCCTGTCTTATGGCGGATGGCCTTGCTGACGCCCAAAGGCACGCAGATAAGCCAGGAGGCGAAGTAGCCGATAAGGCCGAAATAGATGGAGATGGGGAACTTGGAAATTATTACGTCAAGCACCGGCTCGCCGTAGACATAGGAGCGGCCGAAGTCCAGCCGCACTATGCCCCAGAGCCAGCGGGCGTAGCCCTCGGGGATGCTCTTGTCGAGGTGGTAATACTTCTTGAGCTCGTTCATGGCCGCCTCGGGGATCTGCACCTCCGATTCCGCGCCGCCCAAGACGGTCGCGCCGCCCTCCTGCATCATGGCCAGCTTTATCTGCAGCTGCGCCTGCTCTATGGGCCCGCCGGGCACCACCCTCAGCACGGTATAGACCATGAAGGTAATGGCGATGAAGGTAACCGGTATCAGCAGCAGCCGCCGTATGAAATAAGTGGTCATTCCGTGCATAAATTCCTAATTCCAGGGCCGCTGATCGGTCTCTCCGACCGGCAGTTCCCCGTCACCCGCCATGGCCCCGGCCAGCGCCTTGTCTTTTTGCGGGTCCAGCCACCACATCGTTTTTATGTCCCTGTAATCGCCTATCTTCGAAACATATTTTTCAGGATGGCCGAACTTATTGAAGTAAAGCACCCGGCTGAAATTGGAACCCCAGGCCAGCGCGTAGGGATGCGCCCTGAAGATCAGTTCGTCTATCCGGCGTATTATCCGCTTCTGCTCCTCCCTGTTCTCGGTCAGGTCGTATTTTTTGCAGAGCGCGTCCACCTCGGCGTTCTTGAAGCCGGGCAGGTTATTATTGTTGGTGGCGTCGGCCAGCTCGGCGCCCCAGGAGCTTACGGGGTTGGGGAAGAGCAGCCCGCCCCAGTTCTGGAAATGTATCGTGAAGTTGCGCTCGCCGACTTTTTTCAGAAGCGTGCTGTAATCGAGCAGCTTAAGGTTCATCTTGATCCCGGCGCGCTTGTAATCTTCCTGTATTACCTTGTGTATCCGGCCAAAGCTCGGGACGCCGTACTCAAGGGTAATCTCGAAGATCTTCCCGTCCTTCTCCAGCCAGCCGTCCTTGTTGCGGGTCTTCCAGCCGGCGCGCTCCAGCAGCAGCCGGGCCATCCTGGGGTTATAGCGTATCCTGGGATTATCCGGGTTCGTCCAGATGCCGCCGGGGAAATAGCTGTCTATGAAGCTGTATTCGTTGAAGAAAAGCTTCTCTATGAGCCGCTCGCGGTTGAACAGGTAGGCGAAGGCCTTGCGGACATTGCGGTCGTCGAAGGGCGGTTTGCGCATATTAAAGACGAAGCCGCCGAAGCCCTGCGGGGTGTTGGTGAAGATCTTGCGCTTCTGTATCCAGCCTTTCTTTATCTTGTCGAACGCTACTTCCTCGGCCCAGCGCTGGGCCTTGGAAACCACGTAATAATCCAGCTCGCCCTTCTTGAACTTCTCGAAGGCCAGCTCCTCGTCGAGTATGACCTGCCAGTTCAGCTTGTCGAAATTGTAGAGGCCGGCGCTCCCCCGCTCGTCCTTACCCCAGTAATCCTTGCGGCGGGTCAGCGTCACCGACTGCTGGTTGGTAACGTCTCCCTTTTTCAGCTCGTAAGGCCCGGTGCCCATCTGCAGCTTCCAGTTATACTCTTCCAGGTATTTTTCGCCGGTGAGTTTGCTCATCTCTTTGGCGGGATAGATCTGCATTCCGCCGAAATAAAGGAAAAGGCGCCAGTGCACCTTCTTCGTACGCACCGAAACGACGTCCGGGCTTACGGCCACCGGCTGCTCGAAGCTGCCGTCCCAGATCATAACGGAATAAGGGTCCTTAATATCCTTTCGCACCCGGAATTTCCAGGTTGCAACCACGTCTTTGGCCGTTACCGGGCTGCCGTCGGACCAGCGGGCTTTGGGGTTTATATGGAAATAGAAAGTGCGCTTATCCGGGGAAGTCTTCCAGTAATCGGCCAGCCCCGGCATATACTCAAGCGTTTCCGGGTGCAGGCCCACAAGGGATTCGTATATCAGGCCGTGCAGTTCGCTGGTGGTGGAAAGGTTGGAATTGGGTCCTTCGGTGCGCAGCGTGGGAGGGAAGGAGGACCAGAAATATCGCAGCGTACCGCCCTTTTTAGCTTTAGTGGAACCGATAAGGGGATAATTCCCGCTGGTCTCCCAGCCGGCGGGGTCGAACCCCTGCGGGAAAGCGGGAGCGGCGAGGAGGAAAAAAATGACCGGGCAGATCATCCGGTTTTTCAGCATCAGTGTTTTAAGCTCCACACATATAAAATAGCAAATATCCGGCCCGGCTCCTAGACTTATGGGGATGCGCAATACGCGCTATACCGCAACCTGCGGGCTCCTTTTTTCATACTGATAGGCTGCCTAACAGAGCAAAATGGTAAAATAAGGATCCTGTGTTCTTAGGACTGAACCTCAGATGAGCGTTTTAGAAAAAATACTGGCCTACTTCGTTAACAGACATCTCCTGACTAATTTAATGTTCCTCGCTGTTTTTCTCGCGGGCCTGATCGCCTATCGAAATATAAGAAAAGAAGAAATGCCGGATATAGCGTTTGATTTTGTAAGAGTTTCGGCTTCTTACCCGGGAGCTTCCGCCGAGCAGGTTGAGCATTTTGTAACCAAACCTTTTGAGGAGCAGGTCAGGGGGCTTGACGGCGTTTACAGGGTTACCAGCACTTCCAGCGAAGGGTCGGCCCGCGTTTCCGTGGAACTTGAGCAGGACTATCCCGATAAAGAACAGGCGATAATGGACATAAGAAACGCCGTTCTTGACGCCAAATTGCCCGATGAGGTCAGAGATGAGCCCAAGATCCGCGTATTTAAAACTTCCAAAAGGGCGATCATCGATATTTGCCTTTACGACGCCAGCCGTCATCTTCTGGACCTGGCTTCAAGAAAGCGTCTGCAGGAATATGCCTATTCTTTGGAAACCCAGCTTTCAAATCTTCCCCAGGTTAACAGCGTTAACAAATCGGGCTATTTAAAAGAAGAGATCCGGATAATGCTGGATCCCGCCAAGCTCAGGAAATTTGATATTCCTTTCAGCAGGGTAATGCAGGAAGTGAAAGCCAATCATATACGCCAGCCGGCCGGAAACATAGAAGCTATGCGGGAACCGAAAGTCACTTTGCTTTCCGAACTTGACACCTCCGCCAAGCTTAATGACCTTATAGTGCAGGGCGGCTTTGAAGGGCAGGCGGTGAGGTTAAAAGAAGTCGCCGCGGTTTTTGAGGGTTTTGAAAAGAACAGATCCATAACCAAAGTTAACGGCCATGAGGCCATAATCCTGAACGTGGTAAAAAACAGCTCCTCGGGGATCCTGGACTCGATCAACGCCGTCCACAAAATGGTCAAAGCCTTCAAATCGAATATCAAGGGCGCTTCCATCGAAATTATCACGCTTGATGATGAGTCCTTTGATCTGAAGAACAGGCTCAGTTTAATAGTTATTAACGGGTCAATAGGTTTTGTTCTTATCCTGATCCTGCTCTTTAGTTTCCTTAATTTTAAATCAGGGTTCTGGGTGGCCCTGGGCCTGCCCTTCACCATTCTCTTCACTTTGGCCGGCATGACCCTTATCGGCTATACCATAAATAACATCACCCTGGCCGCGGTTATCCTGGTAATGGGAATGGTCGTGGATGACGCCATAGTGGTTGCCGAGAATATTTCCCGTTTGAGTTCCAAAGGCATGGCCCCCGAGGAAGCCGCGATAAAGGGAACGGGCATGGTATTCATGCCGATCGTCGCCAGCATAGTGACGACCTGCGTGGCTTTCAGCGCCCTGTTCTTTTTCGAGGGCAGGTTCGCCAAGATGAACAAGTATATTCCGGCCGTAATATTTCTTATGCTCGGGGCGAGTCTTTTTGAATCCCTGTTCATACTGCCCAGCCATATGCGTTTTGAAATTCCCCTGATAAAAAGACTGGCCGGAAGATTCCGTAAGACTAAAGAGGCGGCAAAGCGGCATTGGTTCGAAGCCGTTGAAGATGTTTATGAAAAGATCCTGCTGAGGGTTTTACGATTTAAAAGCCTTGTGTTCCTGGGCTTCATCCTTTTGGCTTTATTTTCCGCTTATATAGCGAAGTCAAAAATGAAATTTGTCATGTTCCCCCGCGAAGAGACCAGAGAGATCTTAATTACCGGTGAAGGCGAGGCAAGCTCCGACAGATATGCTACGGCCAGGCTTACCACTTTGGTCGAGAATATAATAAAGCCGTATATCGGGAAAGAAGCCGTCGGTTTCAGAACACAGATAGCCAGAAGCCGGCACGGCGGGGCGGTTCAGGAAAACAGGTTCAGGATCTCGGTTGAAATAGTGACGAAAGAGGACAGGAAGAAAAGCGCGGATGACATTATCGGGGAATGGCAAAAAGGAGTTTCGGGCCTGACCGGGATAAACAATATAAAATTCTCAAAAAGCCGCTGGGGGCAGTCAAGCGGGAGTCCGATAGAAGTGGTGGTGCAGGAAAACGATAATTCGCTCAGGCAGGAAGTTTCTTCCCGTCTGGCTGAAGAGATGAAAAAACACGGCTCCCTGGAAAATGTTGAAATTGAACAGCCTTTGGAAGTGCCGGAATACAAAATAAGCCTGAACAGGGAGAAAATAAAAAGGCTCTCCATAAATTCGGCTGACATAAGCGCCACCATAAGGGCCGCTTTACAAGGCACTATACTTTACACGCTTACCGGGGGCGACGAGGAAATAGACGTGAGGTTCACCTGCATTGAGGCGGCCAAGGACAATATAGAGGAAATACTTGATATCCCTATAGGGAACAGGGGAGATTATCTGGTGCCCCTGAGAGATATCGTCTCGGTCAAGTCCGTTAACACGCCCAATTCCATAGAAAGAAAAGAGGGCAAGCGGATAACCAGGATTTTCTCCGATATCAGGAAAAACTCAGGCAAAACCCCCATGGATATCGCCGAATATTTTGAAGCCCGGGTTTTCCCGGAAATACTCGGGAAATATCCCACGTCTTTGATCAATTTTGAGGGAGAAGTGCAGGATACAAGGGAATCCAAAGGAGATTTCATTGTAGCGATAGTTTTTATTATCGTGCTTATGTATTTCATTCTTGTCCTGTTCTTCGGTTCGCTTGTCAGACCTTTATTTATCATGGCGACCATTCCTTTCGGCGTGATAGGAGTGATCATAGCCTTCTGGCTTCATGGGAAACTTTTATTCGGATTTTTCGCGGCCATAGGCGTGCTGGGACTTTCCGGCGTTGTCATCAACGACTCTATAATCCTGATAGACAAGCTTGATAATAATTATGACGGCTCAAAAGATAAAAAAGAATCGATCTTCCAGATTTCTTCCATTGCCAAAACAAGGCTCAAGGCCGTTACTTTGACCACTTTAACCACCGTCGCCGGACTTTTCCCGACGGCTTATGGCCTTGCCGGCTATGATGCCATGCTGGCCGAGATGATGCTTGCTTTAGCCTGGGGCTTGATCTTCGGGACGCTTATAACTTTGGTCATCGTCCCCTGCATCTATGGCGCAAGCAAAGACTTCCAGTTTCTTTTTGAAAGGGATTTAAATGAAAAAAACGCCGTTTAAGATAACCGCCGTTCTTGCGGCCGGCCTTATGTGGGCGGGCGCATCCGCCGGAGATTCCGGGGCCGGTCCGGGAAAGACTTTAACCATGGATGACTTCATAAAGACCACGGTTGCAAAGGACAGCTCTTTTGAGGAGATCCTTACCGGCAGACTGGCTTTAAAATACAGCAAGGACCTGGCCCTGCCCGCCAAAGACCTGATCTTATCCATAAAAAGCCAGAATGAGTTTTATCTCAATCAGGACAGAAGCGATCCCCGGATCGCCGTTTCCTTAAGCAAACTATTCCCCTATTCCGGAAGCGAGGTTTCGGCTGAATACTCGGCCACGCCTTATTCGGGCGCCGAAGGCGTGTCCTCGCTGATCGCGCTTTACTTTTCCCAGCCGATAGCCCAAAACGCTTTCGGAAAAGCCACCCTTCTGCAGGATAGGATAACGGGAGCTGAAACGGAGATAGCGGGCTATCAGATAACGGAAGCATATGAGGATTATCTGGCTTCGGCGATGGTCGTCTATTACAATTGGTATTCAGCTTTTGAAAACCTGAAAATAGGGAATTCTTCCTATGAACAAAGCCTGAAACTTCTTGAAAATATACAAAAAAGGCAAAAAAGCAATATCGCTTTGCCCATAGACGTGAACAAGATCAGGATCCAGGTTCTCGGGAAGAAAGAAAATCTCATAACTCTTGAGAAAGAATATGACGCGACGCTCAATTTAATAAAACAAGCGATAAGATACGAGGGAGAAGCTCTTCTTGAACCGGCCAGTCCGTTTAAAATCAATAAGGCCGCGATAGCTTTTGAAAAGGAGTATCGGAAATTCGCCGATTCAAGCAGAACTTATGAGATTCTGAAACTTTTAGAGAAAACAAGTTCCCTGAACGTGGATAAATATGCCGACAATCTTCTGCCTTCGACAAATCTTTTATTCGGTCTTAAGATCAACGGGGATGATTTCGGCGTTAAAGGCTCCGATTCGGACCTGTACGCGGGAGTGTCCCTCAAGTGGCTGTTTTCAGACCAGGCGGGCAGAGCCAGGCATGAACTCGCCAGGATTTCCGATAAGACGACCCGTCTTTCAAACGCAAGCAAATATGCCAGGCTTAAAACCGACCTGAAGAATCTCTTTCTCCGGATTGAAAGGGAGAGGGAGCTCATTGAAACGAGCGATGAGAAAATAGATCTTTCAAGGCTTATCCTGGCCGATGAAACCGTCAATTATTCTTATGGCAAGGTTTCGCTTAATGACCTTATAACCGCGGTAAACCGCATTGATGACAATAATTTCAATAAATTAAACCACCTGGTGAGATATAAAGTTCTGATGACCGAATGGCTCAGAATTACCGACCAGCTTGTATCCGCGAAAGAGTTAAAAAAGAAAAAATAGGCTTATCCAATAATATCGGCCGGGGCGGGTTCTATATGCAGACACACTCGCGTTCCCGCAGCTCAAACCGCCGGCAATCGGCCGGTACGAACCATTCTTCTTTGTAGGCGTTGTCTGCCGGGGTTAACCTTGTGACAAAATGGCGCATTCCGAAGTGAATCACCCCCGTCTTTGAGAGTGTCATGGAGTTGGGATAAAGCCCTCCATACCTGGTTGTAAACAACCGCTCCACCTTGCCGGAGGCGAGCACCCTAAGGAGCCCGTGATTTGTAAGCACAAGCAGCGAATCGGGCGATTCCTTCGCGAACGCCTTTGGCTCACCACCCAGGTCGGCCAGACGCGTAACCTGCCAGTCGCCTTTGCGGTTCTTACGGGCGCGCAGAACCTCTCCTTTGTCGGTTCTGAAATGAGCAATGCCGACTAAAACCAACACGCCCGCGGAACTCTCGACGAGGCCCAGGACGTTCTCCTTTATTAGTTTCTTGCGTTTACCGCCGTTAGCGCTGAACCACCATAACGCCCCGCCGAATTCACCCGCATCAAAGCCTATAAGCCAGCCGTTTTTGACGCGCTTCACGCGCCGGTCTCCGCCCAAACCGGCGGCAGTATCCTTTGGGCGGATCTCAAAGGGCAGGGGCTCGTCAACGGGAGCTCCCGATCGCGGGTTTATTTTTACGTTGCCGCCGACAAGCGACACGCTCCAGGCGCTTCCGGAAAAGCCGGCACAGCGCAAGGAGGCGCTGTCTGCTTCAGGGGCCGGGTAAAGAACCCAGCCCGGCGGCGCGGGCAAAGGTTTTAACCGGCGGTTTTTTGAAGCGGCATCAGAGCCGGCCTGTTCGGCATCGACAGAGTGGACCGCGAAAAACAGTGCGAGGCTCAGCCCGCTCATCGTGATTTTGACGTTCATATATTTCCGCCTCCCGTCCATGCTTTACGATTGCGATTACTGCGGGCGGCATAAGACAACTATCGCAAGTTTCCCCCCGCCCGAAGTTTTCCGGCGCCAAAAGAAACTGCAAAAACAAGCTTCTGCCGCTAAGCGTTTAAGCAGCGTCCCCTAGCTCATTTTGGTCTTCATGGCTAGTTCGCTAAATCATCCATTGAAAGGCAACGGATAAAAGCATCTCGTCCTTTATGGGGACGCGGTGAAGCGTGCCGTGGTAATTGCGCGAGACACCGATAGCGAATTTTCCCTGGCCAAAATTCTTTTCATGGCCGGGGGCCATCGGGAAATTTTCCAAAGCTATATCCAGGGAATACCCCCAAAGATCCTCATCAAAAATATCCCTCGAATACGATAATCCGGGAGTTAATGAGATATAGAGATCCCGTTTTGAATCATCCTCGCCGGCTGCTTTATCCTTAAGAAAGTATGCCGACATAGTGCCTGTGATATACGCTAAACCGGCGCCTCGGTTTCTCTCATGGATATTTAAAAAAAACTTCCCTCCCAAAGAAACGTTGGGGGTAAGCATAAAATCCTTATGCTCGATTCCCGCCTGGGTCGTATCGGCAAGCCTGTAGTAATTAACCCCGGGAATCAACTCGCCCAAGTCTTTGCCAATATTGAAAAACTTCCGAAGTTGAAAGAGTTTGGGGTTGACCTTTTTAAAATCATGAATACCTCCGACTTCGTACCCATAAAAATTGGCATAAAGAAACGACTCTTTCTCTCCCTTGGTTGTCTTATATTCTTTATATCCCTGCTCCTCGATAAGGCCGAACTGCTTGCTTCCATCAAGGGCGGTCACAACATAAGGAGAATACGCATATACCTCCCCAATGGCAAGCTTAATATTCTCTCCGAAACTGCCTCTAAAAGCAGCCAGGATATACCGCTTGTACCAACCGTAGAGAATGCCATAAGGACCATCGCCGGAGTTTAAATCGGGGTGCGCCTCCTTAGATATTCTCAGATCAACAGTGTTGGCCACCGCCAAAAAACCCAAAGAAGTTTGCTTGATGCGCCAGTTGCCATACAATGCAAAGTCCAGCTGTACCGGAACCACGGTAAGATCGCCAATGGTTGTAGGGGTGATGTAGTCGTGTTCACAACCCCGAACGGCATCAATGTTGAATAATAACTTCGGGTCATATCTTTTTATCAATTCATCATAACGCTGATACGTAGCCATTACATTGAGCGAAGTCTTGGAAATCCATTCAAACCCTTCCGGGGTAATGCGCTTCTCCCCAGCCGCCAGTGAAGAACATAAGAAAGAAGCAATAAAAAACCAACAGGGGAAAAGTAACCGCGGCATTCTCATTTTTTGTCTCATATCCAAGCGCGCTTTTGGTCTATTTCTGAAAATCGGCCATAATCCGTGATTCTAACAAATTTTAGGGTCAGGTCTTTAATTTTAGCAATTCGGCATTGTGGCGGCTATAAACTCTTAGAGTCTTTGGTGGCGCACTTTCTAAATGCTAAATTTTAAGAGAAAAGGTACCTGCTTACTTTTCCCCCCGCCTGTCCCAGAGCCTAACCGTTGGACTTGCCATAATCCTCCTCCGTCTTCTCGCGCGCGGTCGTTGCTCCCGGCGGCGCGGGTTGTACGCTGCGATCCCGCAGACGTTGCCACAGGGCATCCTTTTCCAGAGTCTGCCGCGTCTTCCCGCGCTTCTGCTTCCACGTCAATCCGAGAAAAGGTACCTGCTACTTTTCCCCCGGCTTCCCGGATTCCCGACTTTCAATCATGAAGACTTGAAGCGGCGGCCCCGATCTTCCCTGTGCAACACAACTTAATATTCAATCTTTCAACAACGCCCCCCCGACATACTCTTCCCCACAGGTTATCCGGCGTAGTGGTGAAGTATCTCGGAGATGAAGGTCTGGTAAGGAACGCCCAGCTTTTGGGCCTTTTGCTTGAGATGGGTTAAATCTTCGCTGTTGACGCGGATATTCAACACGGCGTCTTTCCTGCGCGCGGCAATAGCTCTGGCTATATTGCGAACCTCGGCAGCGCCGGCAGGAATATACTCCCCGCGCAGAAGCGCCTTCTCCGCAGCGAGTTCCCTTTCACTCAGCTTTATCTTTTTCATGGGAGTTCTCCTTTCTCCAGCATCTTCGTGTACTTCCGGCTCGGGAACAGCGTCTTCAAAAATATTTCGCCATCGCGTGAAACATACGGCACAATCCAGATATAGCCTTTGTGCCGAAAAAGCAGGATATTCTGGTTAGCCCGCTTTGAGTGCTTCAGCGCGCCTACAAGCTCGGCATGGATGATCTCCTCAAAAGAAACGCCCCGCTCCCGCTTAAGCCGTTCGCTCTTCCCCGGATCCCAGCGCATCCTACGCCTCCGTTATATTGTAATACATTTGTATATACAAGTCAAGGGGAAAAGGTGCCTACTACTTTTTACCCTTTGCCCGGCCGGCTTCTCCAGCTTTGCCGGCAAACTTCTTCCCGCCCGGCTTTCCCGAATCCCTGATTTTCAAGCCTATGGCAGTGCCGCATCAGGCGCTATGCGTATCAAGGCTATGCCAGTGCCGTATCAGGGCCTATGGCCTTCAGACGGCCAAGCGGCCAATCATGGAGACTTGAAGCAATAATCCCGTTCTTCCGTCACTCACGCCGAATATTAAGTTATTAAGAACCGTCCCCAATCTCCCTTTGTTTACAGAACTCCACACAAAGGATGACTTCCTCCGACAGTATCGTGCAGCACAGTTAAAGATAACCCAGCCGCTTCATAATATTCATTGGTCCCTTGCTCATCACTTATCAAGTATTTAATTCGGTCGATTCGTGTTTTTATAATTGCATTTAAGTCATCGCTCATATGCCCCCCTATCCTTTTCAACTTTAACTACTTAGTTTTAACGTTTGCCATAAAAAAACAACGGATTATTTTGTCTTCTCCAAAATTGAATTAAATTGTTCTAGGGCGGTTTCCAGATTGTCGGCGATTTCGGCGGCGATAATATCTGGGTCTGGGAGATTGTCGGAATCTTCAAGGCTGTCGTCTTTTAGCCAGAAGATGTCCAGGTTGGCTTTGTCGCGGGCGGCTAGGGCTTCGTAGGTGAAGGCTTTAAACCTTTCAGTTTCTTTGCGTTTGAAACGGTTTTCGGGGTTGTAGCACTTTATGAAGTCCTGCAGATCGTCCAGCTTCAGACTGTTGGTTTTAAGGGTGAAGTGGATATTGGTGCGGAAGTCGTAAACCCACAGTTTGTCGGTCCAGGGTTTTTCGCGGGCTTCTTTTTTATCAAAGAAGAGAACATTGGCTTTTACGCCTTGGGCATAGAAAACGCCGGTGG
>JAHJSU010000034.1 GCA_018829985.1 Elusimicrobiota bacterium
CAGAGCTTGCTCTGCGAGCAATAGGCAAAGCAAGCTTTGCCACTACATATTTTTTTAGGAAGGCTAAACTATTACGAAAGTCCGAGGGAGACTGTTGGGGACGGTTCTCAATATCTTAATAACTTTTTCAGCGTGAGTGATGGAAGATAAGTGGTATCAGGGGACGTTGTTGAAAGATTGAATATTACGTTGTGTTTATATAGGAGGGGGAAGATAAGGGTCGCCGCTTCAAGTCTTCATGATTAAAAATCAGGAATCCGGGGAAGCCGGGCGGGAAGAAGTTTGCCGGCAAGTTGGAGCAGCCGGCCGGGCACAGACACCAAAGTGTCCCAGTAAGCCTTCGATGGCCCAGTCCACCCCACGCGCTGCCCGGGGGCCGCTTGTTCAAGGAGATGGAGGCCGCTGCCCGATTGTGGCAAGACGAAAACAATCGTGAGAAAAAACACCAGTTTATAGTGAGGAATATATGACCACCGGCAACACAGGCCCGCGCAGGCAAAACCCCATAATCCTGTATACCGCGCCTGACGGCAAGGACAGGCGGGACGTTGCTTAAACACTTAAATGCCGGATGATTCTGCCGGTATTGTCGCCTTGTACATGGAGAAATCGGGAAGGTAAGTCAAAGTTTAGCTGAAAGCCTTCCTCTCAATATGCCCCGATTCCCTGAATGGATAATTGACGAAGCCCGCAAAAACAAGGCCGCCCTGCGGCAAAAGCCTTCGCTGAACACCATCGCCGACCTTTCCGCCCACCGGCTGCGTACCGTCTGCGACGAAGCGCTGTGCCCCAATAAAGGCGGCTGTTTCGCCGAAGGCGAAGCCACTTTCCTGATCCTGGGCGCCGCCTGCACGCGGACCTGCCGCTTCTGCGCCGTTTCAAAAGCGGCCCCTTTGCCCCCTGACCCGGGCGAACCGGAGCGCGTGGGGGAGCTTTCAAAAAAATGGGGGCTGAAATACGCGGTGTTCACGTCGCCCACGCGCGACGATCTTCCGGACGGCGGGGCGGGACATTTCGCGCGGACCGCGGCCGCCGTAAAAAAAGCGGACGCCCGCGTTAAAGTGGAACTCCTGATCCCCGATTTTAACGGCGAGATAAAAGCCCTCGAAACGGTCCTGGACTCAAATCCCGACGTGCTGGGTCATAATATAGAGACCGTGCCCGGGCTTTACGCCAAAGTCCGGGCCGGCGCGGATTATAAAAGATCCCTTAATCTCATAAAGGCTTCCAAGAGGCTGCGCCCGGACATCTTCACAAAGTCGGGGCTTATGCTCGGCCTTGGCGAGACTGAAAAAGAAATAGACGCGGTTTTAAACGATCTCCGGGATCATAATTGCGAGCTTTTGACATTGGGCCAGTATCTGGCTCCTTCAAACGCTCACCTGCCGGTTGTGCGATACCTTCCGCCCGATGAATTCGCCCGCCGGGGCGAAAAAGCGGAAAAAATGGGCTTTAAAGCGGTCCTGGCCGGCCCTCTGGTCCGGAGTTCATACAGGGCGGGCCGGCTGTATCAAGCGGCGAGGGAAGTAGACAGAACAGCCGCTCAGGTTCACGGTTCACCGGTTCAAAGGTTCAACGGTTGAAAAAGAACAGGGAAAAGATAACCCCTGAACCGTGAACCTCTGACAACCTGAACAGTCACTATTAAAGACAGCTTAGGAACTCCTTAAACCCTGTATACTGTATACTACATACTGTCTGCTTGCTTATACTGCCTATTGTCAACTATATGGAAGAAACCGAAAACCTCACGCATGCCTGGCTTAAAGAAGGCTGGAATTCATATCTGGATAATTTCAGACAGATCCTGCCGGCCGTTATCGCGTTTCATATCCTGGCGACGCTGCCGATGCTGCTTATCTGGAAATATTTCGACAACCGCTGGTACGCGATTCCATACGAGCTTTTTATCGGCGCGCCGCTGACGATCGGCATGAACCTTTTTTTTATCGGCATAGCGCGGGGCGGGAAAGCGGAATACGGGGATATCTTCAAAGGTTTTTTCGCATTCGTGAACGTTATAGCCGTTTCCATCATTTTCGGGATCATAGTCACGGGGGGATTCATGATGTTTATCGTGCCGGGGCTGATCTGGGGCGTCATGTACGGTTTTTCCCAATATGCCGTGCTAGACAGGAAAACCGGGATAAAGGAGTCGTTCGTGTACAGCGCCGCCATAACTTACGGGTTCAAGGACAGGCTTTTTTTTATTTTCATGCTGTGGGCGATGATAGAGGTCTTTACTCCCGGCGTTATCGGCGCCCGGGGCGGGTTAATGCATCCCCGCCTGGCGCTGGATTTCAAGCCGTGGGTAATAATGGCTTTTGTGCTGAAAACTTTCGTCTTCCTGCCCTGGCTGGACATGACGATGGCTAAAGCCTATGTCTGGCTGGTGAAAAATCACGAAGCGGGAGGCAATAAGCGGGAACCATAAGGCGGGAGGCCTGAAAATATTTTCAGGGCGCGCAACGCCCTGAAAGGAGGGGAAAAAATTAAAGCGGTTTTCATATGCCACGAAAACCTTTCGCCAAGCAGCCGTCAATCGGCGCAAAACACCGCGCTTCCGGCGCAACGCTCATTTTTTATTATACCAGGGAGAACCGGCACAGTTTTAACGCTCTGGCCGGGGCGCTGGAAAAAGCCGGGATACCCGGCTTAAATCTCTCGTTTCCCGAAACCGAGAAAAAGCTTATCGCGGAGATCGCAAAGTCTTTGACCGCCCGCCGTATAACGGCGGCGGGATTTTCATTCTTTACTTCCCAGGTCCCCCATATGGAACGCCTGGCGGCTTATTTGAAGAATAAGTTCGGCGACAGGCTCAGACTGATAGCCGGCGGGCCCCACCCGAGCGGCGCGCCGAAAGAAGTCCTTAAAATGGGTTTTGACCATGTGACAGCGGGGGATGGGGAAAAAACCATAATAGACCTGGCACAAGGCCTTATCAATAGGCGCCGGCCGGATAAAAAGATCATCATCCCGCGAAAAACCGAAGACCTGGACAGCTATCCGCCTTTTTCGCTTAAATGGGGAAAATTCGGGCCTATAGAAATAACCAGGGGCTGTCCGTTCGGCTGTTCTTATTGCCAGACTTCCTACCTGTTCGGCTGCAAACCCCGGCACAGGAGCGCGGCAAACATACTTTCCATCGTGGAACTGATGAAAAGCGAAGAGCTGTGCGATATCCGCGTCGTAACCCCGGACGCTTTCGCCTACGGTTCAAAAAACGGCAAAGAGATCTGTCCGGGCAAAATAGAGGAACTGCTTAAAGGCGCCAGGAAAATATTAAAAACGGAGGGGCGGATATTTTTCGGGAGTTTCCCGTCGGAAGTGCGCCCGGACCATGTCACAAAGGAAACGCTGGATCTTACCCGGCGTTACGCCGATAACAAGCGGCTGGTCATAGGGGCGCAGAGCGGCAGCCCTAAGATGCTCGCGGCTATACGCCGCGGACATACCGTAGAAGATATTTATAACGCCGTCAGCCTGGCCCTGCGTTCCGGGTTCGGCGCCGATGTGGATTTTATCCTCGGCCTGCCGGGGGAGAGGGAAACCGACGCGGAAATGACGCTGAGGGCGATGGAGGACCTGGTCAGGCTGGGGGCAAGAATACACGCCCATGCTTTCATGCCTCTACCGGGAACGCCTTTCGCGGACAGGGCCCCGGCCCGGTTGAGCGAAAGGACGGTCGGGCGGCTGCGCAACCTTGTAGCCCGCGGCCACGCCTTCGGCCAGTGGGAAAAACAGCGCAAATTAGCCAAAAAAATTCATGGGTGAATTTTTTTGGAAGGCTTAAGGCTGAAGGATAAAGGCTAAAGGACGGAATATTTTTTTATTTCCCAACAATTTTTCCTTTAGCCTTCAGCCTTTATCCTTTAGCCTTCCGAAAATTGCACTGCAATTTTCGGGTTATTGACTTTAATCATGGGCCATTCTGCCTATGCGGCGCTGGGCCTAAATACTCTATCTGGGGACCCCGCGAAGGTATAAGATATATATGTTCGCAGATATCCAGGAGGGCCGTAAATGAAAAAACTAGTTCTAATATCAATAGCCTCTCTTTTTGCCTCTTCGGTCTACGCTGCTGATTTCCGGGACATAAAAGTTTCCGAGATCAACAACGTCAAAATAGACCTGCCCGCCGCGCCGTCCATGGACGCCGCGGGAACGGCCAATGCCTGCGCAGGTGCCGTATCAAAGGCCTCTGGCCAACAGACGGCCAAATGCGGGCATGTTTCCGGCGAAATAACCAAATTGCACTTCCTGGCCCAGACCGCCAAGAGCCTGCTTTACACCTACGCCGACACCGAGGCGCTTTTCAACGAGTTCACCGGCATGTGGAAACCTATACTGCAGAAATTCGGTCTGACGCCCACCACCACGGAATACAAGAACCGGTTCGGCACGCTGAATTACACCTCGCCGGAGGACCGCGTGGTCCGGGATTTCATGGCCGACGGTCTGAACTACAACGCCCTTGACGCCAACGAGATCGCCAGACTCCAGCATTCCCTTCTGGAGCCGCTGGAGCAGGCAGGGATGACCCCTATCGCCTCTTTCACCATAAAGCACGAGGTGTTCAGACCGACCTTCAATATCTACTACCTCACCAAACAGGACGAAAATCCGGACCATGAGATACGGCTGAGGCAGCTCAAGAACGGCAACGATATTGATTTCGCCCTGCTGAAAGAGGCCGGCGTCAGGATCGTGCGGGAAGACGCGTCCTTCTCAGCGGTCTATATCGGCAAACTGGTGGGCTTTAAATCCAAGGTCGCGGCGGACGAAGCCTCGGCCAACGCCAAGCTCGAGGAGTACAAGAAATTCCTGGTTGAGCAGAAGAAGGAATTCATAGGCGCCAGGATAGCGAAGCTGGACGAGCCTTTCACGGTGGGCGAAACCACCTACACGTACTACGTCAGCATGTATTTCTACCAGTAACCGCAAATAGCCGGTTCA
>JAHJSU010000282.1 GCA_018829985.1 Elusimicrobiota bacterium
CACCGAAGATATTGCCGTCAGCGGGCAGTTAATTCAAAAAGAACTGGGTTTTGTCCCGAAGTATAGTTTAAAAGCCGGCTGGCAGGAAACAATCCAGGAAATGCGCCGATCCGGGGTGTTATAAGAAAGGCTAGGCGGCTGGGCAGCTTGGCGGCGGGGAGGCCGGGGCGGCTTGAGGAAATGCTAAAGTCACTGGCGGATAGGCAGTTAGACTGTAGGGATTCACCCCGGTAGATATTGATTATTAGATACAGTAAGATTAGCAGGGAACTTGGCTGGAAGCCGCCGTTTACTATGGCCGGGGGGTTAAAAGAAACGGTGGAGTGGTATAAGGCGGCTGGGTAATATATTTCAGCATACTATGTATTGACATATTGTATATACTATGTTAACATATTGACATGAATGTGGATATACGGCGGCAAATAGCGGGCGAGGAGTTTGACTACCAAACTCTTATGGCGTTGCTTTCGGCGTACAGCAACCCCGCAATGAAGATAGGCGCTCTTATTAAGGCGGGGGACATTATCCGCGTAAAAAAGGGGCTCTATGTTTTTGGAGAGCGCCACCGCAGGCGGCCTTACTCCATGGAGCTGCTTGCTAATTTAATCTATGGCCCTTCCATGGTTTCTTCGGACTATATGCTTGCGCATTACGGCTTGATTCCCGAGGCCGTTTACGCTTTAACCTCAGCCACATTTAAAAGGCCTAAAACCTTTAAAACGCCGCTGGGCGTGTTTATATATAAGCAGGCGCCCGCCCGGTATTATCCTGTGGGAATGCGCCGGGTTGAATTTAAGGGCGGGGCGTTTTTGGCCGCTTCCCCGGAGCGCGCGCTGGCGGATAAGATCCGCGAGGATTCCGGTAATATATTAAATAACCAGAAAGAGGCGGAGCAGTATTTGTTTGAAGACCTGCGCCTGGACGAGGAAGGGTTTTTTTCAATGGACGCCGCGTTGCTGGAAGAATGCGCCCGGTTGGCGCGTTCGCGGAAGATCAGGTTCTGCGCGGCTGTGCTGAAAAAGAGAAAGGCGGTTAAATGAACCCGGCTATAGAAACAATGCTGGCGCGGTATTCTTTAGCGTCTAACGAGGATAAGCTGAGGGCCTTGCGTGAGATACTGCAGGAGACCGCTCTTTTGGGGCTTTGGCGGGGGAAGTTTTTCGAGCATGCCGCTTTCTACGGCGGAACTGCGCTGCGGGTGCTTTACGGCCTGGACCGTTTCAGCGAGGATCTGGACTTTTCCCTCTTGAAACCGGACCCGGGTTTCCGGCTGGAGCCGTATTGCGGTTTTATAAAGGACGAACTTAAGGCGTTCGGGTTTAAGGCGGATATCGAAGTTAAAAAAAAGGCGGCGGGCGGGCAGGTAAAGCCGGCTTTTCTCAAGGCGGACACTCTGGAGCAGCTGCTTGTTATCGGCATGGAAGGGGAAAGCGGGCTGCCGCTGACCAGAATTAAGATAGAAATTGACACCGATCCGCCGCCGTTGTTTAAAACCGAAGCGCGTGTGCTGCTTAATCCTATTCCATTTAGTATTAAGGTTTTTACGCCGCCTTCCATGTTTGCCGGTAAAATGCATGCGCTGCTTTGCCGCGGCTGGAAGGCCCGCGTAAAAGGCCGTGACTGGTATGACTTTGTGTGGTTTGTCGGGCGGCGAACGCCTGTTAATTTGCGGCATCTTGAGCAAAGAATGCGCCAGAGCGGGGATTGGGCTAAGGATGTTCCGCTGACAGAGGAGGCTTTCCGGGGCATTCTGCGGCGGCATATTGATTTAGTGAATATATCACAGGCGAAAGAGGATGTTTCACGGTTTTTAGCGGCCCCGGATGTTGTGGCCATATGGTCAAAAGAGTTTTTTATGGATGTGGCCGGGAGGGTTGCAACGGAGCAGGTAAAGTAAGGGCCAAAAGACCTGATTAGCAATAATAGATTTTATGAGACGGATTTTTGATATTTTTTTATCTTTTGTCGCGCTGATAGTATTGGGCGCAGGTAAACGGCCGTGATGATTTGCCGATTCCTGTTAAGGTTGAGTACGATGAGTATTACCTGAAACACCAAACCTTTGCCTTTGACCTTAAAATCCTGTTCCTGACGGCGGGGCGGCACAACTGCTGGACGGCTGGGCGGCGGGGCGGCTGGCAGATTAAATTTTGCTTTAAAGCAAAAAAGTATGCATAAATATTTGCTTATAGGCAAATATTTATATAGAATTGGGTATGTTTAAAAAACGTTACCTTACAAGTCATGTAGCCGCTGATTTGGCGGAAAAAATGGTTTTCATAGGCGGCCCGCGCCAGGTTGGCAAAACTACTGTTTCAACGGGTCTGCTTAAGGAGTATTTTTCCGACATAGCATATTTTCTGTGGGATAACCGCCAGGACCGCAAAGACATACTGGCCTCGAACTGGCCGGCAGCGGCGCGGGTTATAGTCTTGGACGAGCTGCACAAAATGAAGGGCTGGAAAGGTTATGTAAAAGGGGAATATGACAAACTTAAGGATAAATATAGATTCTTAGTGACCGGCAGCGCCAGGCTGGATGTTTTCCGCAAAGGTGGAGATTCCTTGCAGGGCCGCTACCATTATTACCGCCTGCATCCTTTTACCCTGGCAGAAATACTGCATGAGGACAACTCCGGAGTTAAGCCGTTCAACGAACTGGAAATTAAATCCTCAGCGGCCCCGGATGACTTGGCCGTTCTTGGGAAGTTCGGAGGTTTTCCGGAGCCGTTTTCAAAGCAGAGCGAAACTTTTTTGCGGCGCTGGCATAATGACCGGGTTGAGAGGTTTTTCAGGGAGGATATCCGCGATGTGGAAGTGGTGCGGGATATAAGTTCCATGAAACTGCTGGGTGATATGCTGCCTGAGCGGGCCGGCGGTCTGCTTTCCCTGAATTCGTTGCGTGAAGATCTAAGTGTCAGCCACAGGGCGGTTTCCCGCTGGGTGGGACTCTTGGAAACTTTTTATTATGCTTTCAGAATATACCCGTATTCCACCGTTAAGTACAAGGCCATGAAGAAGGAACCAAAGCTGTACCTCTGGGACTGGTCCGAGGTGGGCGACCCCGGAAAACGGTTTGAAAACCTGGTGGCTTCACATCTGCTGAAATTTACGCATTTTCTGCGCGACAGGCAGGGCTACCGGGCGGAGCTTAATTTTTTACGGGATCTTGACCGCAAGCGCGAAGTGGATTTTATAGTTTCCGTGGATAATAAGCCATGGTTCAGCGTTGAGGCCAAATTAAGCGACGACGCCGTTTCCCCGCATTTGCCTTACTTCGCCGGAAAGCTGTCTATACCTTTTAATTACCAGGTCGTGGGCAAAAAAGGAGTTGACCGCCTGAACAGCGGAATGCGCGTTATTTCCGCTGACCGGTTTCTTGCCGCCCTGATTTAATATGCCTAAACTATGACTTGGGCGGCTGGGCGGCGGGGCAGCACAACTGCTGGACGGCTGGGCGGCGGGGAAAAACTACTAAGTTTCACGTTCACGTTCCTGCTTATTGCAGTATACTGCACTATATTATATACTTAATCCATTATGGCTGATAAAACTAAAATCAAAGAAGTTTTGATTGACCAGTTGGGTGATATCCCCGGCCTTTTGGACAAGTGCCGCGTTGAGCGCATTGTCGAACCGGAACTTCACGGCGCACTTAAGGACACTCTTGTTAAAGTTATAAGCGGGGTGCGCCGGTGCGGTAAGTCTGTTTTGGCTCACCGCGTATTAAAAGATTTACCTTATGGGTATGCTGATTTTGACGACGAACGCCTGGCGGATCTTTCAACCGCCGATTTAAACCTTGTGCTGGAAGTCCTTTTGGAGCTTAAGCCGGGTTTAAAATATATCCTGCTTGACGAAATACAAAATATAGAGAAATGGGAGCTTTTTGTGGCCCGGCTGCAACGCGGCGGTTATAAAGTGATCCTAACCGGCAGCAACGCCCGCCTGCTCAGCCGGGATTTATCAACCCATTTAACCGGCCGGCATAAAGTTTTTGAAATTTACCCTTTTTCTTTCCTGGAATACCTGCGTTCGCGCGGCATAGATTCGCCGCGCGGCAAAGCCCTGGGCACCCGTTCCAGGGCGTGCATCAGCGCCGCCTTCTCTGACTATTTCTCCGCCGGGGGTTTTCCGGAACTTCCCGGCATTGTGGATAAAAAATCCTATCTGCATGACCTGTACGATAAGATTCTCACGCAGGATATTGCCCTGCGGCACGGAGTAAGGCATATTAAAACCCTTAAAGATATCGCGCTTTATACCGCAAATAATTACGCTTCCAAACTTTCTTACCAGAATATTAAAGAAGCCTATTCCCTTGGAAGCATACACACGGTTAAAAATTACCTGGCGTATATGCAGGAGGCGTACCTCTTTTTTGCCGTGGAGGCGTTTTCGCGTAAAGCGCGGGAGCGCGTGCGCCTGCCCAGGAAAATGTACGGTATTGACGCGGCTTTGTTGCGCTCAATTTCCGTATCAGGGCAGAAAAATGAGGGCAGGCTGCTTGAGAATCTGGTATATCTGGAACTGCTGCGGCGGAAAAAACAGGTTTTGTATTATAGCGACCCCCAGCGCAAGTACGAGGTGGATTTTGTGTGCCGTCAAAGCGCCGGGGAGGCGGTGGAACTTATACAGGTTTGCCTGGACACCGAGATGGCGGAAGTTAAGGAGCGCGAGTTGAGAGGCCTGCAAAGCGCGTTAACCGCGTTTAAAAACATTTCAGAGGGCGCCCTGACGCTGATTACGCTTGACCGCGGCGGCGCGGAACGCATAGCCGGCCGCCAGGTAAAATGCGTGCCGGCATGGGAGTGGCTGCTTAATCCGTAATTCGCGCTGTCCTTCGGTCCAGCCGCCTATGCACTTTCCTGGTTCTAGTCTTACGAGGTTTGTGGGAAATTTTCAGCTTAACAACTCCGGCAAGCTAACCTATTACAGCCGGGATGTTGCGGGTTTATGGTATAAATGGAATTACCGATTCCATAAATGGCCCATAAATGGAGTTAGCATTTCCAGAAAATACCTGATATAATATACATCAAGGATAACTACTCAGGTCGCTATGAGATGGCGGAATAGAATATAGAACGCTGATAACGCTGATTTTTAGTAATTACTCAGCCACTAAGACACCAAGGCACAAAGAAAGTTTATGGATCAAACGGTTTGTTGTCTGATTTCTTTC
>JAHJSU010000283.1 GCA_018829985.1 Elusimicrobiota bacterium
CTGCACCTGCGACCTTTAAGTGCGACGGGGAAATTTTATACTATATAGGACACCGGACAGGACACTGAAAGGAGGCGCCATGGACTGCAAGAAAAACGACAATCTGAACGACTGCAACTGCACTTACGAACCCTGCTCCAGAAAAGGCCTTTGCTGCGAATGCGTGGCCTATCACAGGTCCAGCGGCGAACTGCCGGCCTGTTTCTTTGATAAAGCGGCCGAAAGGACCTATAACAGGTCCATTGAAAACTTCATAGCTTCGCAGAAAAAGAGATAACAATGAAAACTATAATTTCCACCCCGGGCGCCCCCGCGGCCATCGGCCCTTACTCCCAGGCCGTGGAAGCGGGCGGTTTCATATTCATCTCGGGCCAGCTGCCCATAGACCCCGCCTCCGGCGCGCTCGCCGAAACCGATATAGCGAAGCAGACCGGCGCCGTCATCAAGAACATCGAAGCCATTTTAAAGTCGCAGGGCCTGTCGCTCGAGAACGTGGTAAAGACAACGGTCTTCATGGCGGACCTGTCGCAGTTCGCGCGGATGAACGAAGTTTACGGCTCCTTTTTTTCAAAGAACCCGCCGGCCCGGGCCACCATAGAAGTGAAAGCCCTGCCCAAAGCGGCGCTGGTCGAGATAGAAGCGGTAGCGGAAAAGGCTAGGGGATAGCGTCTAGCGTATAGGGGCGAGCGTATTTAGGATATAATTTCTTAATCCTTAGCCCCTGGCCTCTAGCCCCTAGACGCTAGTCTCTGATTTTATGCATCCTCTGCTTGAAAAAAAACATACCGGCATGCTGCTGCCGCTTTTTTCGCTGCGCTCCAAAAAAGACTGGGGCATAGGCGACATCTCAAGCATGGCTTTATGGGTGGACGCGCTGGCGGACATCAAGCTGGACCTGCTGCAGCTGCTGCCGATAAACGAGATGCCTCCCGGCGTGACCTGCCCTTATACGGCGCTCAGCGCCTTCGCGCTGGACCCCGTTTACATCGCCATAGAAGACATTCCCGAACTCACGGAATACGCGGACCTGACCGGTGAAATAAACTCGAAACATTTTCAGGCCGGGCTGCGGCGCCTGCGGGCCTCCGACGTGGTGCAATACAACGACATAAAGCGCCTGAAATACGAATTTCTCTGGAAGCTTTATTGCCGGTTCCACGAACATCATATACTGCAGGACTCTTCCGCGGCCAAAGAATTTTTCGCTTTTACGGACCGGGACGCCTACTGGCTTAATGACTACGCCCTCTTCAGGCAGCTCAAAGAGACGCATAACTGGGCTTCCTGGACGCACTGGGAAGCCCCTTTAATGCGCCATGACGCCGAAGCGCTTAAAGCTTTTGAAAGCGCCAATGAAAACCAGGTCCTGTTCTTCAAATACCTGCAGTGGGTTATAGACCGCCAGTGGCGCCGGGCGAAAGAAAAAGCCGTTTCAAGGGGCGTAAAGCTGCTGGGAGACCTGCCTTTCATGGTCAACCAGGAAAGCGCCGATGTCTGGGCCCGCCCCAACGATTTCGACATCACCAGGGAAATAGGCGCCCCCCCGGACGCTTTCAGCGACACCGGCCAGAAATGGGGCCTGCCGGCCTACAACTGGCCGGAAGTGGAGAAGAACGATTTTGAATGGTGGCGCCTTAAAGTAAAAAAATCCGCGGATTTCTACGACCTGTTCAGGATAGACCACGTGGTGGGGTTTTTCAGGACCTGGCTTATCCCCCGCGACGTGTCCGTAAAACCGGATTTTGACATAAAAGACGATAAAGCCCAGCGCGCAAGAGGGAAAAAATTTCTTGAGGCCGTAAGCAGGGCGGGCCCCATGCTGCCGGTGGCCGAAGACCTGGGCGTCATCCCCCCTTATGTATCCCAGGTCCTTGCCGAGCTTAACGTGCCGGGCTATAAAGTCATGCGCTGGGAAAAGCAAAAGGACGGTTATTACACCCGGCCGGAGAATTACGGCAGAATTTCTCTCGCGACTTCTTCCACCCACGACAATGAGCCGCTGGCGGACTGGTGGCGGACCGTGGACCCCGTGGAGAAAAAACTTTTATGGCTTATGGCCGCGGGCAAGTCCGAAAAGCCGCCCGCTTTTTCAAAGGCGAGGGAAACGATATTAAGAAGCCTGCTTAAAGCCGCTTCCAGCCTTGTCCTAGTGCCGGCGCAGGACATCTTCGGTCTCAGGGACAGGATAAATTCTCCCGGCACAATGGGCATCCATAACTGGACCTATAAATTCCCCGTGCCGGTGGAAAATCTGTTCAAGAAATACGGCGAACTTCTCGGAGCTTTCAGCGCGATGGTCACAGAGGAAAGAAAATGACGCGAGCCAGAGGTCAGAGGTCAGAGGTCAGAGGTCGGAGGTTAGAGGTTACCGGACACCAGTCACAGGTCACTGGTCACTGGTCACTGGTCACCTGCCTTTGCCTGGCTGCCTCGCTGACCGGCTGCTCTCTGAACAAAATGGCGGTCAGGTCCACTTCGGGCATCATCCAGAACGGCATGCCGGCGGTGTTCAGGGAGCGCGACCCTCAATTCGTAAAAGAAGCCCTGCCCGGCAATCTCCAGCTGATGGCCATGCTGATAGAGAACGACTCCTCGGACGCCGGCCTGCTTACCGCGGCGGCCCAGGGATTCTGCGGCTACGCTTTCATGTTCCTGGAAGATGAAAACGAGGCCAGGGCTTCCGCTTTTTACGAGAAAGGCGGAGCCTACGCTTTGAAGGCCGCGGACCGCAAAGGCGCCGTAAAGGACGGCGCTGTCGACCCGGCGGCGCTCACAAAGGAATCGGCGCCGGCGGTTTTCTGGCACGCTTTCTGCAGGGCCGGTTTTATCAATTTGAACAGGAATGAACCGGACGCGATAGCGGAACTGCCGAAGATAATGCCCGTCGTTGAAAAACTGACCGCCGTCCGGCCGGATTATTATTACAACGGCGCGTACGCCATACTGGGCGCCTACTACGCCGTACGCCCGAAGCTGCTGGGCGGGGACCCCGACAAAGCGAAGATCAACTTTGATGAAGCCGTTAAAGGCCCCGGGGCGGACTTTCTGTTAAATAAATACCTGGCCGCCAAAAGGTACGCCGTAGCCGCGCAGGACGCGGAATTTTTTGAGCGCACCCTGAGCGAAGTGCTCTCGGCCGAGCTTAAGGACGACGAAACGCGGCTGGCCAACGAAGTAGCCAAACTGAAAGCCCGGAAACTGCTGGAGAAAAAAGATGAACTGTTTTAAGCGACAGGGGCGAGCGTATAGGGGCGAGCGTATAGGGAACCGAGCCGCGCTATCTTCCACTCCCTATACGCTATACGCTATACGCTATACGCTATTCCCTATCCTCTGTATGCTATTCTCTTCCCAGCCGTTGAACGCGCAGACCTTGATAAAGTTCGCCACGCTCGCCCCGGAAGGGTCCACCTGGATGAAAGTCATGAGGCAGTTCAGCGCCGAACTGTCGAGCGCGACTCAAGGGCGGGTGAAGTTCAAGTTCTACGCCGGCGGCGTTTCGGGCGACGAGAAAGACGTGTCCAGGAAAATACGCCTGGGCCAATTACATTCGGCCGGCTTTACCGGCGTCGGCCTGGGCGAGATAGCGCCTGAAATCAGGATACTTGATACGCCGTTCCTTTTCAAAACCCCGGCTGAAATAGACCATGTTTACAGCGCCTTCGACGCGGACTTCAGAAAGATATTTGAATCCAGGGGCTATATACTGCTCGGCTGGGCGGAAGTGGGCAACGTGTACCTGTTTTCAAACAGCCCCGTGACGAAGCCTGAAGACCTGAAGCCCGTCAAGATGTGGATCTGGGAAGGCGATCCCATAGCCGAAGCCACTTTTTCCGCCCTTAAGCTGAACCCGATACCGCTTTCCATCACCGATGTCATGACCTCTTTGCAGACAGGCATGATAAACGGCATTTACGCCTCCCCGCTGTCGGTGCTGGCGCTGCAGTGGCATACAAAGATGAAGTACGCCTTTTCGCTGAGTATCGCCAACGCCTCCGGCGCCGTGGTTATCTCAAAGAAGCTGTTCAACACGCTCTCAAAAGAGGACCGGAAAACGATGACCGCCATAGCCGACCGGCAGTTAAAAAATCTTAACGCGGCAAGCCGCAAAGACAATAAAAAATCAATAGCCACGCTTAAAAAAGAAAAAATAACGTTCACAAACCCCGCTTCGCCGGAAATCGTCTCTTCCTTTGAAAAAATGGGCGCCCAGGCGCGTCTGGCCCTGGTCGGCAAACTCTACTCAAAGGACCTGCTGGATAAAATAGAGGCCGCTCTTAAGCAGTTCAGGGCCGCAAAGACAGTAGGTGGTAGAAAGTAGGCAGTAGGCGGGGTAGAACAAACAGTAGGTGGTAGTTAGTAGGTCGGGGTGACCGCTTTTTTTCCTACCTGCTACCTACCCCCTACTACCTACTCTCATTTATGAAACTTATTTTTAAACTTGAATCCTACGTCGTCCGGGCCGAGAAAGGCCTTATAGTTTCCTTTATTTTCCTGATGGTAGCGCTTTCCTTTCTGCAGGTGCTTTTAAGACTGCTGTTCCACTCCGGAATAGTGTGGCTGGACCCGCTGCTCCGGCACATGGTCTTATGGGCGGGGCTTTTGGGCGCGGCCGCGGCTTCCAGATACGCCAGGCACTTCGCGCTGGACGCGCTGGTGAAGTTCATGCCGGACAGGTTCCACAGGCCGCTCAACATCTCCGCCGATATTTTCACTGTTCTCGTTTCCGGAACGCTTTTTTTCGCGGCCGCTAAATTCATAAAGGACGAGTTCGCCTTCTCCTCCGTCTCTTTTTACGCGGGCCATTTCGGCGTAAAAGGCGGCTGGGCCGGGATGGTAATACCTGCCGCCTTCATTTTAATCGCGTTCCACACGCTGTTGAATATATTCAGGCGGGAAGAGGAACGGGGTTAAGGCAAATTGCAAAATTTAAGATAACCGTGCCGGCGCAGATAAGTTTTGCGGTTTTTGCTTTTTATTTTTCACTTTGCATTTATCACTTTGCATTTTGACTTTATTGACTTATGGGCATTCTGGTTTCTATCCTGATACTGCTGCTGGCGCTCCTGGGCGCGCCTGTCTTTTCGCTTATCGGCGCGGGCGCGCTTTATTTATTCGGCGCGGCCGGGATAGACTCCTCGGCCGTCATAGTCGAGATGCTGCGCCTGGCAAGCCTCCCCGCGCTTATAGCCATCCCGCTTTTCACGTTTGCGGGCTATGTGCTGGCCGAGAGCAATGCCCCCAAACGCCTTTTGAAGCTCGGCGAAGCTTTCTTCGGCGCCCTGCCCGGAGGCCTTGCGATAGCCGCGCTGATAGCCACGGCCATATTCACCGCTTTCACCGGGGCGTCGGGGGTCACGATAATCGCGCTGGGCGGGCTCATATACCCGATGC
>JAHJSU010000284.1 GCA_018829985.1 Elusimicrobiota bacterium
AAAAATCGTTACTACTCAGCCACAAAGTCACAAAGACACGAAAGAAATCAGACAACAAACCGTTTGATCCATAAACTTTCTTTGTGCCTTGGTGTCTTAGTGGCTGAGTAGTTACTAAAAATCAGCGTTATCAGCGTTCTACATCTTAATAGCTGAGTAACGCGAAGCAGGGGAAACTGGCAATGACGAGAGTTGTGGAATATTTAACGGGTTGCCGGATATACTCCAGCCTCATGGGCCGCGGGCCGGGTAAAGATCTCCCCGTCCCCTCCGCCCCTCATCCTTCATCCTTTCCGCCTCCGCCAAACCGCCCGGCGGATGCGCCAGGATGTTTGGCGCAAAACAACCGGCGGACAGGCATCCTTCATCCTTTTCCCCATCGCTCCGGCATCACGCTTACCGAAATGATGGTTTCGGTCGTCATAGTGTCCATAGCGTTATTAGGGATGATCGGATCTTTTAAATATCTGAACATCGGCATACAGACGGCCAAGCAAAAATCGCTCGCCAACAACATCGCGCAGGAAAAAATGGCGTACATCAAGAACAAGTCCTACTACAGGGTGCTTGTCTCCACCTCCACCGCCAACGACGGCAACTTTTCCCCGGTCATGGTCTACGACACGGCCCCGAACGGCACAGAAAGCCTGACCGTGGGCGGCGTCAGTTTTGAGAGAAGGGTCTATATCCGGAAGGTGAGCGAGAACGCTTCGGGCGACCTCGCGTACTACAGCTGGAACGCTCCGGACACCGGTTTAAAGGAAGTGGCCGTATCTGTCGTTTGGCTGGAACGGGGCGTCTGGAGAAAGCTCGAGCTCAGGAACCTTGTGGAAAACCCCGACCGCACAAACTTGAGCGCCGCGTTCAGCGGCCGGGTCTATGACGTTTCTTCGCTGGCTAATATCGAGGACGCGGTGGTGCGGGCCCAGGAAAACCCGGCCCAGTACGCCGAGACCGACGCCTCCGGCAATTACAGCTTCACCATAGAGCCGGGCAGCTATACTCTGCTGGCCGCCAAAGACGGCTATTTTCCGCTGACCAGGGCGCTGACGGACGTCGTTGCGGCCGAGACCAAGGAAAACCAGGATTTCGCGCTTACGCAGATGTCCAGCGGCGCCATCACCGGCGCCGCCTATATAAGGGACCATCTTGTCATAAGCCAGGTGGTTGGAAGCACGGAAAGCGCGGGCTGGAATCAGGAATACGTTGAGATTTACAATCCCAGCACTTATACATGGACGGTCAACGGCCGTATAGGTCTGAAGTATCAACGCGCTTTGGCAAACGATCCTGTAAAAAGGACGATACAAATCACATATATTACGAATTCTATCCCGAGCCAGGGTTTTTATCTTTTTTCCAATACAGGCACTGTCACTGCGGCCGGGGTGAGCAGAACAGCCGACGCTGTATGGTTGGATTCCAACCCTATTTCTGATTTCCCCGATTTTGCGGATCAAAATAACATTATATTGGTGAGCGGTGATACTTGCACGGGCTGTTCAGGCGAAGGAGCCGGGGCGCTTGAACTTTACAGGACAGTAGACGGCACAACGCTTGATATTACAGGCTGGGACAAAAATGACGCAGCGAAAGCCGCGCCATTTTACGAAACCGATGCCTATGACCAAAATACAGGTCTTCAGCAAGGAGAACAATATGTCAGATTTGCAAGCGCTTCGGGCATAAACGGCTCTTATGGCCCGGCCTATGACACCAATAACAATAACGCTGATTTCGGTGAATACACTCCAATTTTCGTGGCGCCGTCAAATTCGCTCGTCACAAAATCTGTGATTTCAGGAACGCCGGCCGCCGGCGCCATGGTGTTCACCGACGACTCGCTTTCAAGCCTGGTCATAGCCGATTCCGCCGGCACGTTCAATCTGACCAATGTTGCCACCGGCACCTGGACCGTCTATCTGTCAAGCGGAAGCATTTTTACGAGCAGCGGCACTTTCGGCGGCACGAGCAACGGTTTCGTCGACACAACAGGCGATATTATCCTTGACTCCACCACGCTGTACGGCTATGTGACCGGCGCCGTCACCGGCGTGACCGGCGCCGCTTTGCCGGACATCAAGATGTATTCCGCCGGCACGCCGCAGGTCGCCACCAACTCCTCGGGCAGGTATACGCTTCCCGCGCTGGCCGGCATTACCACCGTCATCGCCAATTATCAGAACCAGTCCCCGTCCTACCTGGAGTTCTCTTCCATGAACGTAACCGTGTCCCTGGGCGAGGTCACGCCGGGTATTGATTTCACGCTCAGCTACGGCGGCAAAATAAGGGGACTGGTTACGACCAACGGCGTGGACGCCCTGCCCAATATTCCGGTGATAGCGGTTAAGAACGGGGTGGAGCAGGGCAACGGCATAAGCGGCTCCGACGGGTATTTCACCATCTCCGGCGCCGGCATCTCCACCGGCACATACGAGGTCGCCCCCCAGGTTGACACGGGGGAAAGCTGTTCGCCCTCCACTTCCACCGTTGTATTAACGGCCGGGGCCGTCGCTTTCTCCTCCACATACACCGTCAGCGGCGCCTTCGGCTATATAACGGGCAGGGTCGCTACCGGCAGCGCGAGCGGGCCGGCCATCACCACGGGGGCGCTTATCTACGCCACCACGGCCGCCATAACCTCCACGCCCCCGGACATAACCTCGGCCCTCAGGAGCGGAACAGCGGTCTATTACGCGGGGTCAAGCAACGCGCAGGGGACATACACCATACCCGTCAAGGGGGGCTATACCTATAATTTGTACGCCTGGTACACCACCTGGAGCGGCGCCACCCCGACCACTACGCGCAAGGACTATATCGGCGGGAACGCCTTCACGGTTGCCCCGAACCAGACGGTCACAAAGAACTTTTACTGGTAGGCGGATATTTGTAGCGGCCGCATTGCCATGCGGCGGGATATGGACAAGATGAGTTCAAAAGCCGGTTATACGCTGATGGAACTGATGATAGTCGTCGCTATCATGGGGATAGTCATAATTTCCGCGCCGAAAATGTTTACGGGGGCCTACCGGTTCATCAGCCTTGCCACGGCCAGGGCGGAGATCCAGAAAAACTCGCGCGGCGCGCTCGCGAACATGAACAGGGACCTCAGGCAGGCCCAGGCCTCCACGATCGTCGTGGACTGCCTGGCCGGCCAGCCGCCGCATTCCAGGATAACTTTCACGAAATACACCGCAACCGGCGCCACCCAGAGCGTTTCCTATTACCAGAAAGGTAAACAGCTTTTTATGAGCCAGAGCGGGGCCGCGGGGAAATTGGCGTTCGACAATCTCCGCTATATAGCTTTCGCTTACCCGCAGACCGACGACACGAATATACTCTCCATCTCCGTGACTTTCGAGAAAGCCACCTACGAAGGCGGCACGAAAGCTCTCCAGCTGGCCGTGGAAAAAGTCCGGATAATGAACTGATAGGGAAAGGATAAAGGCTAAAGGATGAAGGCTTAAGGGTGGAAAGGCCGAACTTATCAGGGCAGGAAACAGGATGTTATGAAAACACAGAAGGATTGTAACGGGAAAGTTCTGTCCGGTTTAATTTCCCGTCATTTATCCTTTAGCCTTTATCCTTTAGCCTTTCGGCGCGGCCAGATGGCCATCATGATGGTGCTGACCGTCCTGCTGTTCCTGCTGATAACGATCCCCATGATAGACCTGTACGTCAAGAACGAGGCCAAATGGTCGGTCAAGGAAAAAAAGAGCGCCACGGCTTTCCACCTGGCCGAGGCGGGGATAGACCGCGGCTACTGGAAACTGATTGAGAACTCCACAAACTGGGAGCTGATTACAGCCAGCGGGACAATTTCGGGATATGCAAATGACAAAATTTATACCGACATCCAGGGTGGAAGTTATAAAATTAATCTTACAACCGGAGCAGGCGGCGGAGAGGTTGTGATAATTGCGGCAGGAAAAGATTCATCAGGCAATGAATACAGGGCAATAAAAGCGGTTTATTCAAAAAGCAGTATATCCGCCGCGGTGTATGGCGGCGACATAGAAGCCTCCGGGAGCGTTGAAATAGTCTGGGGGCCTATGATGTCGATTGATGAGATGGAGTTATCGGGCAGTTCAAACCAGCTTTATCCAAGAAAATACTCAAGAAGTTCAATTAAAGCCTCTGGAAGTTATGATGATAGGGACACCGATATCGGAGGGTTAAATAAAGGCCCGAAATCAGACCCATACATCGAATGGTGGAGTTACAACGAACCCCCCGGCGTTCCCGATCCGTCCCAGCCGGCTATTTCATATTACAGGCAGAAAGCGCAGGACCAGGGATATTATTATTCAACCGACAAAAACATCAGCAACCTGGTTGACACTACCTGCACTGTCGGCAGTGAAGACAAGGTCCGCTTTTTTGAGCAGGACGCTGAATTCACGGGAAGTAAATATTTTTGCGGCGTTTTAATAGTTCTCGGCGATTTGGATTTTACCGGGAGCGGGGCAAGCGAGTCGGAAAGCATAACGGTAACTCCGCATTCGGAAGCCTGGAAAGAGTATCAGGTTAATGTGCCTGAACATGCTGGAGCCACGGAAGGCGGACCTATGAGCACATGGGATTTCTCCTGCCCCGGCAATACCCACCCTTGTAGTGAGCCTCATGGAGACACGGATGCTTTACATGAATACCCGGGGGACGGCGGTTACCATGTCAGTGAACCCTTTAATTTCAAAAATGGCTGCACCGCCCATGGTAATTCGGATTTCTCCGGAGAGTCCCTGAGCTTCCAGGGGTATATTTATGTGGGAGGGGAATTAGATTCATCCGGTTCAACGTGGATTTATGGAATGGTTCACGCGCCGAATGATGAGGTAGATATGAGCGGTTCAGTGAAAATATTTTACAAGGGAGGCATGGAAATCGAGGGTCTGGACAGCATAATCACAAGAACCCGATGGCATGAGATAAAGCCCGCGGCTTTCTAAATATCTGAGCCTTTCAATTTCAAGAACGGCTGCACGGCACATGGCGATTCCAGTTTTGCCGGAGAATCGCTCAATTTTAAGGGTTACATCTACGTCAATGGTGATTATGGCGCCAGCGGCAGCACTTGGATTTACGGCGCCGTCCAGGTGGGCGTCGGAGGCGCCACCGGCACCGGGGGCGGAAAAATCTTTTATAACCCCAGCATGGTAGTAGAGGGGCTTGAAGGTGCGATCACCAGAGTTTCCTGGTACGAAGTCCACCCTGAGCCGTTCTGATTGTGATGAAAACAGAAAAGATAAAAGTAACAGTTTAGTCCCTTTCGGAATCCGGGAGATTTTCAGCCGGGCAGAGACGGGTTTACTGAATATTTACGATCGGCAGGGATACGGATAAAAGGGGTCGGAGTTAGTTGCTCCGGCTCTTTTTTTTGTCTTGACAATTAGACAACTGTCTGGTATATTAGACATATGGTGCGTCCTGAACAAACTGCATTGCGCTTGCGGGTGAAAGTCCCGTCCGGACAAGCGTCGGAGCACCCGGTAGCAGGCCCCGGCCAGCGTGTGGAAATCCAAAGGCTAAGCGGGGCGTCAAAAGCCTCAGTAAGT
>JAHJSU010000285.1 GCA_018829985.1 Elusimicrobiota bacterium
ATGGATAGCGGAAAAGGAGGCCGCGAAGCAAATGTATCTGAAAGAATGCGCTGAACAAGAAACTAAATGTGACCCCGGTTATGAACGGGTGAACGGGATTTGCGTTCCTGTTTGTACGGGCGGCATGGTCCGGAATGCGGCAGGGATATGTGTTGCGCCCTGTCCAGACGGGAAAACCGCGCCGGACTCAAAAGGCGACTGCCCCTGCGGAGCAACGACATATAATCCAAAAGAATCTTGCTGTTCTACTGACGGGAAACTTCATCCGGGGCAGGTGCCGGATGGAAAAGGGGGATGCGGCTGTCCCGCCGGATTGTCATTGCTAGGGGAAATATGTAAGCCGTTAGAGATAAAAAAAGCTGTAGACTGGGCAAAGGCAAAAAAAGGTGACAAGTATTATGGGAAGACACCTTGCAGTTACAGATTTTCAGGTTTTTGCGGGGAATGGAAATGTAATTTGTTCGTGGCGGATGCATTTGAAACAGGGGCCGGCGTAGATTTTCCCCACAGAAAAAGGCTCGGTTTAATTCCAACCGGAGAGCCAGTAAGTGCAAATACACTGGGGAATCCGAAAGAGGTTTTGCCTCATTATCCGGTCATACCGGGGGGAAAAGAATCTTTGCAAGTAGGCGATATTGTGGCTTTCCCCATGCCCGCCCCTTATCACGGGCATACAACGATTTATATAGGAAAAAATGAACAGGGGCAGGATGTACTTATATATGCAGGAGAATACGGAGTTGTTGTAAATCCCTTTGATTATGTAAGCGTGGAAGGCAAAAAGCCGTTCGTTATTAGAAGGTATACGCCATGAAATTTCGCATTTCCGGGGAGAATATAATAATATGGTAAAAATAATAGACTGGGTATTGTCACTGAATTTATTTATGGGCATGGCGACGCTCACAAAAGCGGATTTTAATGTTTATGTTGACAACAAACTGGATAATTCAATCAGCGTTTACCAACGTACCGCCGACGAATATATTGTTTTACTGGGTGATTATTCACTGAAAGATGGCAAGGGTGTTTATTATGTAGACTTGAAACGTAAAACCGTTGTCTTGTTAATAGGTGTAAAAAAACTTGAGTTAAAAGACACCAGCAAACTAATGAAAATCAACAAATCCTCGATGGAGAGTTTAAATTTTATTCAAATAGTAGATGATGAACTGAGGCATCTAAAAATGACAACTGATGAAATAAGATTTACCCCTGACTGTGGATTGTTGGGTAGAGACCCGGGTCAGATTGATAGGCTCAACAAAAAAGAAGTGATTCTAAGAAGGCGGCAAACAAACCAATTATAGTGAGCTATTTAGTGATATTTCTTCAAACCTCTCCTCGGTCGGGGTTTCCGTAATAGTGGGTGGTCTTGTGTTTTTAATAATTATGCTCACCTGTTATCCGACGGCGATATTGGTTGATAAACTTTTACATTACATTACATTACATGCAAGATGCCTAAGCATAGCCAGGGATAAGTACCCCGGAAGCCCCCCGAACAGCCCTATAATAGGGCATGATTTGGCCTCTTTTTCTGACTCCAAAAACACCCACTGAAACCGGCTATTAGCCGAGAAAAGGTAGCAGGTACCTTTTGAGGGTGTCCATGCGCAAATAGCAAACATAAAAAAGAAGTTGCAAGAAGCAGGGCTGTTACAATAACAGGTTGAGGGCAGCTATGAATAAGGTAATGAAATATTCAGGAATAACGATATTACTATTTTTGGGCTTGTTTTTTTTTGCTGTGTTTGTCCCTCACATTGACCGCGCGGCCCAATTTGATAATGTAATAATGGTCGACAATGAAGTGTATTTTGTGCTAAGTAAGGAGAAAAGGTAGCAGGTACCTTTTGAGGGTGTCCATAGGGGATGCGGTCACTTTAGCCGGCGGAAGACCTCGGCCGTCTTCCCCAAAAACCCGGTCCCGGGAGCGCGCGGGAAATCCGCCGCCGACCCCGACTTTACTATCCTGCGGTTCTAAGCCCAAAGATGGTCAACCCGGCGTTACCCTCACGCATGTTGAGAAAACGCTACTTGTGCGGCCCGGAAGAATTATGAGCATGACCTCCGGTCGCGCGATGCAGGAGTATCTCGTTGATGAACGTCTGGTAGCCGATACCGCGATGTTTGGCCTGGGCGTGCGCCCATTCCAGCGCTTTGGGATGGAGCCGGATATGGACATCCCGGTATTTATCAAGGCCCTTTGGAGGACGCCCCCGAGAAGGGCGCTTCACATGGAAAGTCGTCTCGATGGCTTTTTTAAAAGCCAGTGTTTCCTGCGCCGTGACCCGGCGCGCTTTGGAAAAATCAAATTCCTTTGCTTTCTTCATACAGCCTCCTTTCGCGGCGATTCGCCCGCCGCGCGCTGATAATCCTTATATTTCCTCCCGGCAGACGCATTGTGAACACAATGATCAAAACGTTTTCGCCGGAATCACCGATCAACCATTGCCTGCGCTCATGGGCGGAATGTTTCTCGTCTTCCACTATTAAAGCGTAAGGATCGTCAAAAGCAAATGTTGTCATCTTAAAGCTGATTCCATGCTTGAGGGTGTTGCGTTCCGCTTTTTTATCATCCCACTCAAACTTCATATTTATAGTGTACACTGAAAATCAAATATTGTCAAGGGAGAAAAGGTACCTTTTGAGGGTGTCCATAGGGGATGCGGTCACTTTAGCCGGCGGAAGACCCCGGTAGACCTTGACTTATGACTATGTAACCTGTATACTAATATAGAGGTTGGAGGAATATCAATGACCACTCAAATTATCGGTTTGGACCAGGCGCGGCAACAACTATCAGGTCTTGTCAACAGCCTTGAACGAAGCCGGCTTAGATATCTTGTCAGCTCCCGGGGCAGACCGAAGGCTGTCTTGATGAGTATTTCAGATTACCTGATGACCATCCTCAGACAAAAGCGCGCCGCTATTGTCGTAGAGCTCCAACTTGAGTCTAAATCAAAAGGTCGGGATAAAATCACTTCAAAAGAAATCTCACGCGAGATTCGCACGGCCAGGCGTGCTCATTTGGCCGTCTAATGAGCATAGCTCCGCCAATACATCGCGGCGGGCGCGGTCCTGATACGGCGCCTGCGCAGGCATTGTGATCCGCGTAGTTTTGGATACGAATGTTATTGTATCCGGCCTTCTGGCGGCGGATAGTCTTCCAGCGGCAATCTTAGACTTGGCCCTACAGGGTAAAGTCAAGGTTGCTCTTTCACATCCTGTCTTAGCCGAGCTGGACCGGGTGTTGCGTCGGCCAAGATTTGGTTTTGAACCCCGAAAGATTGGAAGTTTTCTTGCCCTGTTTAAGTCCCGGTCTAAATTGGTTTCTCCGAAGAAGACCCTGAATATTTGTCAGGACGACTCATCCGATAATCGTTTTTTGGAGTGTGCGGAAACCGCGAAAGCGGAATTCTTAATCACCGGTAACAAATCTCATTTCCCGCTCCGCTACAGAAACACAGTCGTGGTCGCTCCCAGGGAATTTTGGGAAGCTTATCTCTTGCGAATGGCCCTCTAGTGTCGAGGAATAAGGGGGCGCCCCCGACTGGGCCTCTCGCGGCTTCAAGCCTAAAACCATAAGCGCGGCGTTACCTTATGCGGGCCGGCGCGTTCCCTGCCTGCCGGCAGGCGGGCGCAGCCGGCTGAAAAGCCCTGACAGCTGCGCTGCCGGTTTCTGCATCTTCTGCAATGGGGAAATGAAGGAAGTCAAACAGGTGCATTAACCGGAATTCCCCGCCCGCCCGTTTTCCGGGGCGCACATAGCAAAAGCTGGCATGTGTTCAGGATGATTTATTAAAATAACCATGGTGCGAAAACCCGGAACGCTCCAGGCGCTGCAGCTTGAAAAATGACGGAAACACATGCCGCATATGAGGCGAACCGGCAAGGCGGCAGTCCGGAATCGGCGCACAGCCTTGCAGTTACTTGAAAGGGAGGAAACGACGATGAAAAAGAACTTTGCGGTTTTGGGAGCGGTCATTCTTGTGTCCTGCGGCTTGTGTTCCTGCGTGAGCCTCGGTCGTAAGTTCGACTCAGGCGCAGTGAAAGGGATCGTCGAAGGTAAAACGATGCGGTCCGACATAGAAAAATCCTTCGGAGCGCCGTTTCGGACGGGAGTCGACAGCGGCGATGCGACCTGGACTTACATAAATTACCGCTTCGGACTTTTCGGTCCTCAGAAAGCCGTTGATCTGGTGATCAAGTTCAATGCAGACGGGACCGTCAAGTCCTATGCATTCAACAGCACCGAGTAAATCCGGGGGGAGGGGCGCTCCCTTAAAGGGTTCCCCCACTGTTGCGCCCGCTTGCTTTGGGCCCGTGTTATATATTTAAATATCTGATTATGTATAAAGAGCACTGGGACCTTAAGAAACTGCCTTTCGAAAACACCCCCGACACCGAATTTTTCTTTGAGTCGGAAAAGCATAATGAGGCTTTTTCCAGGCTCGCCTATGTCATAGAAGAAAAAAAAGCGTGCGCGGCTTTGACCGGGGCTTACGGCACCGGCAAGACGCTGGTGTTGAAAGCTTTGGAACGGGAATTCAAAAAAAAGGGGTACGTCTTCTCCTTCGTGAACAACCCGCGCCTGGACGACCTGGGGCTTTTAAAAATGATCCTGCATAATTTCACCGGCCACAATGTGCCGCCGCGAAAGGAAGACGTGCTGATGGGGATAGAAAAATTCCTGCGCGACACCTACCAGGACGGCAAGCACGTGGTAGTGGCCATAGACGAAGCGCAGCTCATAGAAGACGTCTCGGTGTTCGAGGAACTGCGGCTTTTGCTTAATTTCCAGACCGAGACCCGCTTCCTGGTAACGCTTTTGCTGGCCGGCCAGCCGGAACTTAACGGGAAGCTCGACGCCAATAAGCAGTTCAGCCAGCGCATAGTCCTGAGCTACAACCTGGTCCCGCTCGATTTTGAAGAGACAAAAAAATACATGGACCACCGCCTCAAGATCGCCGGGCTCAAGGAAAACATCTTTGACGACACGGCGCTGGAGATGGTCTTTAAACGCTCCGGCGGCATACCCAGGTGGATAAACAATATCTCAAATATGAGCATGCTGACCGCTTTTTCAAAAGGTGAACAGCGCATCAACGCCGAAATAGTTACCGAGGCGATAGAGAGCAGCAAGTAAAAGGGCAAAGCCCTTTTACGCCATAGGCCGTAAGCTTTAGGCCATAGGCTTTTTAAGGAATTTCCTTATAAGCTTATGGCATATGGCTTAAGGCTTATGGCAAGGAGTTCCTGAAAAATGAACATCCTGGGCATAGGCGCTCATCCGGACGATCTTGAATTCGGCTGCGGCGGGCTTTTTTACAAGCTGTCCGCCAGGGGCCATAAAATAAACATGCTGGTCATGACCGGCGGCGACGTGGGCGGCAACGCCGGCGCGCGCAGGGCGGAGCAGGAAAAAGCCGCCGGACTGCTTAAAGCCCGCTTGTTCTGGGGCGGGTTCATGGATACTGATGTTCCCATGAGCCGGGAACTCATCCAGACCGTGGAGCGCCACATAGCGCGTGTGAAACCGGACCTCATCCTGGTCAACTACGGCGACGATACGCACCAGGACCACCGCAATGTCTCAAGGGCGGCGGTGACGGCGGCCCGCTATATGAAGAACATCCTCTTCTACGAAGTGCCCACCACCATGAATTTTGTGCCGACCATCTTCTCCGATATCGGAGACGTGATAAACAAGAAAGTACGGCTTTTAAAATGCCACTGTTCGCAGGTCTATAAGACCAGGGTCAAAAATCTCTCCATCATAGAGAGCGCCAGGAGCGCGGCGGTGTTCAGGGGGTACCAGGACCGCGTGAAATACGCCGAAGGGTTCGTGCCGCAGCGCCTGCTGCTGGACTTCATACTTAAACGAAGCTGCTGAGGCTCAGTAATGAGCAGAAAGGGAAAATTAATCGCCTTTTTAAGCCTTGCGGCGCTGCTGTTCATGCTGCCGCCCGGCGGTTTTTCCGCCTGGACCTGGGTGGAGGGCCTGCGCTGGTTCTACCTTTTCCTTATCGCTTTGCTGATCGCGCTCGTGTTCTCCCCGCTGACCTGCCTGCTCGCGTGGCGCATAGGCGCCGTGGACATGCCGGACGAGCGAAAGGTTCATACGGAACCGGCGCCGCGCATAGGGGGGCTCGCGGTCTACGCCGCTTTTATCTTTACGGTGCTCAGGAACCAGCAGTTTTCAGACGAAGTCCTGGGCATCATGCTGGGCGGTTCGGTGATATTCGCTCTCGGCTTCATGGACGACTGGAAACAGCTGTCCGCGAAGACCAGGCTGGTATGGCAGGCGGCGGCCGCGGTTATAGTGGTGCTTTTCGGTCTGCGTTTCAGCTTCGCGCTGCAATTCCCGTTCGGTTACTGGCTATCCTGCGTCCTTTCCGTTTTGTGGCTGGTGGGCATAACCAACGCTTTCAATTTCATGGACGGCATAGACGGCCTCGCCTCCAGCATGGGCGCGGTCTGCGCGTTTTTGTTCCTGGGCATAGGCTGGAATTCCAGCCAGTATCCGCTGTCTTTCATGTCGGCGGCGCTGGCCGGCGCCTGCGTAGGTTTTTTGAGGATAAACTGGCGGCCGGCCCGGGCTTTCCTGGGCGATTCCGGTTCCACCTTCATAGGTTTCATGCTCGGGTGCCTGGCCCTTTACGGCAGTTGGGCCACCAATAATCCGGTCGTGGCGTTCTCAACCCCGCTGCTGGTGCTGGGCATACCGATCTTTGATCTCATCTATACCACGGTCTCAAGAGTAAAGAACGGACAGGTTAAAAATATCAGGCAATGGCTGGAATACACCGGCAAGGACCATTTCCATCACAGGCTGATGAATCTCGGCCTGAGCGTGGAGGGGACGGTCGGATTTATATTGCTGCTGAATATCTGCCTGGGCCTGAGCGCCTGGACCATGCGGCATACGGTTTCCACGCTGGGCACCTGGTTTTTAATGGCCCAGAGCCTGATGATCTTCGCCATAGTGGTGGTGCTGATGCTTCTGGGCAGGGAGAGGACAAAAGAAAGGGTCTAAGGGTCTTAGGGTTTGAGGGTCTAAGGGAAAACGGTATATGTTTTTTTAGTTCGGTTAACCTTAATCCCTTAAACCCTTAGCCCCTAAAACCCTTAAACCCTACGTCTATGAAAGACACTATAATTATCAATACAGCCGTCCGCATGCTGAACGCGGAACTTTTCCAGCCGTTCACCATCTCAAGCGGAAGCCATAAGGCGCTTGAAAACGCGCTTTTGGGCGTTCAGACCCGGGAGGGGATATGGGGCTGGGGCGAAGCCGCGGTGGCGCCGCATATAACCGGGGAAACCCAGAAAACCACTTACCTGAACCTGGCAAGGACCGCCGAATGGCTTAAGGGCAGGGATATAGCCGATTATATGAAGCTTTTTGTCCGGCTTGAAGGAACTTTGGAGTCGAACCGCGCGGCTTTGGCCGCTTCCCAGATGGCGCTTTCAGACGCCCTGGCCCGGACGCTTAAGATACCGCTGTGGCGGCTTTACGGCGTAAAGCCCGCTCCCGTACGGACGGATATAACCGTCGTCATCGGCGCTGAGGCCCAGGCTTATGAGTTCGCCGCGCGCTGGCGGCGGCGCGGATTTTCAATATTTAAAATAAAGACCGGCTCCGACACGGATTCGGACCTTAGACGGATCCTGGCGGTCAAAAAAGCCGCGCCCGGGGCCCGGATATACCTGGACTTCAACGGCGCGTATGACGCCCGCACCGCGGAGCGTTTCGTGAAACTGCTTGGGCAAAAAGGCGTCAGGCCGCTCGTCATAGAGCAGCCTGTGGCAAAGGACGATGATGAGGGGCTGGGTTATCTCTCAAGGCGGCTTAAGATCCCGGTCTGCGCCGATGAGAGCGCCAGCACGGTGTCCGACGTGGTGCGCCTGATCAAAAAAAAGCGGGTCACGGCCGTCAATATAAAACTTGCCAAACTGGGGCTGCTGCGCGCCAGGGAGGTCTGGGCGCTTGCCAGGGCCGCGGGCGTAAAACTTATGATAGGCGAAATGCTTGAAACGGAACTGGCTTCGGCCTGCGCGGCGCAATTCGCGTCGGGGCTCGGCGGTTTTGACTTCATTGACCTTGACGCGCCGTTCTTTATCAAACAGAAAGTGATGAAAGGGGGGCGGCATATCCTGGCGAACGGGACTTATGACATAAAAAGCATAAAAACCGGCATAGGCTACATGCCGGCTCAGCGATGAAAAATAAAATCCTGTTGTTCGTCTGCGCGCTTTTGTTTTCCGCCGGCGCATGGGCGCAGTACGATTACGCCTTCCCGGAGGATATGGAGCAGTTTGAGGAGGCGCCCAAGAAGGCGGCTGTTCCCCGCTTTTACCGCTACTATTACGCCGTCGGCTGCGGGATTTCCGCGCCGGTCGGCGGGCGCTGGGGGGATAAAGACGCGGGGTTCAGGTCATCCCCCGCCTGGTCCTTCGCGGGCGCCAAAAAAGTTGACGATATCCTGAGTTACGGGATCGAATCCTCATACGACACGGGTCACAAACACAGGACGCTCAATGAGATGGGCGTGCGCCTGTTTTCCTTTACGCCTTTCATCAGGTTCGCTCACGGCTACGGGCGCAGCGCTTATTACGCGATCCTGGGAGCGGGTGTTTATCACTGGAGCCAGCCCGCTTTCGGTTCCGCCGGGACCGGGCGCCCCTCGGATTCCGGTTCCAGCCTCGGCGTCAGTATGGGCGGCGGCGCTGTCTACCCTTTCGGCGGCGCCCTGAATTTCGGCTTTGATCTGCGCTGGCGCCACATATTCTCGGTAAACGGCGCTAATTTCGACGCGGACCTGATCAATAATATCGTTCCGTCTATAATGTTTTATTACGGGTTTATAAACACGCCTTGACAAATCAATGGGTGTCTGCTACACTATGTTGAAGCCGCCCCATCGGGGCCGCTAAATGTGAACTCCCCTAAAATGGGAGAGCGAAAACCCGCCAAAAGCGGGTTTTCGCATTTCCCGGTTTCTTTTTTCCTTAAAGCTCCTGCTCCGTAATTAGTATAATTTATCAATATAGGGTCCGGAACATGGAGGCTTTATGGGTAAATTCGTGGAATGCGTTCCCAATTTCAGCGAGGGCAGGGATGGGTCCAAGATAAACGCGATAGTCGCCGCAGCGGCCGCCGTTCCGGGCGTAATGGTGCTGGATGTGGAAAAAGACGCCGACCATAACAGGACGGTCCTCACTTTTATCGCCCCTTTAGAAACCGCCGTGGAGGGAATGTTCGCGGTCGCCGGAAAGGCCGCTGAACTTATAGACCTTAATTGTCATAAGGGCGAACACCCCCGTATGGGGGCGCTGGATGTGGCCCCTTTCATTCCTATAATGGACACTCCGGTCCAAGACTGCGTAAAGCTGGCCCAAACCCTGGGCGAACGTATAGGCCGCGAGCTCAATATCCCCGTCTATCTCTACGACCTCGCCGCCAAAAAGGACGACCGCAGGGACCTCGCCAAGGTCAGGAAAGGCCAGTTCGAAGGCTTGAAGGAAGATATAGGCAGAAACCCCGACCGCGTCCCGGATTTCGGCCCTAACAAGATACATCCGACCGCCGGCGCCATAGCCGTGGGAGCCAGGAAACAAATAGTCAATTTCAACGTCAACCTCGACACCACCGACATGGAGTTCGCCAAGGTCCTGGCTAAAAAGATCCGGACTTCCGGCGGGGGCCTCCCTAACCTCCGGGCCAAGGAGATATTTCTTGAATCCAGGAACCAGGTGCAGCTTTCCACCGTCCTGACCGACCATAAGACCACTTCCATAAAGCGCGCCATGGATGAGATAGAGAAAGAAATAAAACCCCGCAATATCAGTATTACAAATACCGAGCTCATCGGTCTTACCACGCAGGAAGCCCTTACGAATTACGCGATAGAAGCGCTGAACGTGAAGGATTTTAATCCCGAAACGCAGGTGCTTGAGACAAAGCTCTTAAAGCTTCTGGGCGCCTGGCAGGCGGGCCTGCCCGCCTCCGCCAAACAGTCCGGCGGATCCGCCTCAGGCGGAAAGAGCCCAACCAACGCCGGTTTGGGAATTTGGCAGGCGGGCGCGAACTTTTTCGTGGACGCCCTTTCCAGCACAGAGCCCACTCCCGGCGGCGGCAGCGCGGCCGCCATAAGCGGAGCCATGGGCTGCGCCCTCGGCGCTATGGCCATAGGCATCTCGCTTAAGAGCAAAAAGCTTGACGAGGCTAAAAAACCGGCGCTTAAAGCCCTGAGCGAAAAACTGGGCGTCCTTAAAAGCGCCATCCAGAACTGCGTCAGCGAAGACGCCGCTTCATACGACGCCTTCATAGCGGCCGCAAAAATGCCCAAGGATGATCCCGCGAGAAAGCCGAAGATGCAGGGCGCGCTGCAATACGCCGCCGAAGTGCCGCTGCGGACCGCGCGCCTGGCCGCCGGCGCGATCGAGGAACTTGAGAGGGCCGACGGCATAATGCCGCATGTGGCCTCAGACCATAAAAGCGCCAAATATCTGCTTGAAGCGGCCATAAAATGCGCCGCGGAAAACGTTTTTATCAACGCCGAAGGCATAGAGGACAAGGCTTTGGCCGCCAAGATGCTCGGGGAAGTGAAGACGTATCTGATGGGGGTAGGGGATAGGGGAGAGTAGATAGTAGGTGGTAGGTAGTAGATAGGAGCGGTATTCCTTAAAACCCTACCTACTACATACTATCTACCACCTACCACCCCTTCCTTACTCTATACCCTGCTGTTACGAGGAGACTATTTATGCCCAGTATGGATGCCGTATCGCGGAATCTGATGTTGGACAGTTTGAGGAGTTACGCCAAAAAGAACATTACCTATGAATTCCTGAGGGAAAAAGACCAGGCTAATGAATTTCCGACCGGGATACTCAAGGACATGCACGACCATTCCAAGCTGGGCGTGCATCTTCTCATGATACCCGAGGAGTACGGCGGGCTGGCCGGCGGGACGTACGATCTGTATCGCATATGCGAGCTTCTGGCCCACATAGACCTCGGAATCGCCACCTCGGTGTTCGCCACGTTCCTCGGCACCGATCCGCTCAATGTGGGCGGGACCGAAGACCAGAAAAAGAAGTGGCTGGAGCGCGTGGCCGGGGAGAACCTGCTGGTGGCCTACGCCGCCACCGAACCCGAAGCGGGCTCCGACCTGGTGAGTTTAAAGACCCGGGCGGAGCATGTTCTTGAAAACGGCCGGCTTGCGGGGTACCGCATAACCGGCAATAAACAATGGATCTCCAACGGGGGAGTAGCCGACCTCTACACGGTGCTGGCCATCGCCCCCGGCGGGCCTTCCTGGTTCCTGGTAGAGCGCGGCATGGAAGGTTTTTCTCCGAATAAGCATGAGGATAAGCACGGTATAAGACTTTCAAATACCGCCGGTCTTTCGCTGAACAATGTATATGTTCCCAGGGAAAACCTGATAGGCATGGTCGAAGGGCAGGGCTTTCTGCAGGCGCAGGCGGTGTTCGGCTATACCAGGCTTATGGTGGCGGCGTTAGGTCTTGGCGCCGGCTGGGAAGCGCTTGAGCACGCCATAAGATACAGCCAGGCCAGGATACAGGCCGGCGGACCGCTGTCGGATAAACAGGGCTATACCCATAAGCTCATTGTGCCGCACGCCGTGGAGCTTGAAGCGGCCAGGGCCTATATAGAAGAGACGGCTTTCAGACTGGACGGCGGCGAACACGGCCTTCAGACGGAAGGCGCCATAGCCAAATACTCGGCCAGCGAGGCGGGCAACAGGACGGCCGAAGACGCGATACAGGCGTTTGGCGGCTACGGCTACACGCGCGATTTTCCCGTGGAAAAGATAAAGCGGGACGTAAAAATAACCTGTATTTACGAAGGCACCAATGAAATAATGGAGATGACCATATACCGCGGGCGCTGGCAGGAGCATTTAAAGACGCGGGGCGGCTATTACGCCGATATCGCCGGCGAGCTGGACGCGCTGCATGCCCAAAAACCCGGAACGGGGGCGGATGTCGCCGCTTTCGCCTTAAGGGCGCTGGCGGCCGTGATGGAAGAATGCAGGGTCCATAAACTGACGCGGCACCAATATGTGACTTTTAAGCTCGGCAGCCTTATAGCCATGGGCGAGCTCGCTTACGTGTTTTCAAGGGCCGCGGCGAAAGACAAATACAGCGAAGCTGTGAAATTCGATGTTCCGGCCTGGCAGGCCATGGCCCGCATATACGCCAGGAACGCGGCGCTCAGGATAGCCGTGGAAGGCCTTGCGCTGGTGACCGGCACGGCTGAAAGCCCGGGAAATCTTGCCAAAGCCGCAAACCTTGACGCCATACTGGCCGCTCAAAAGGGCATTATAGCGGATATGGACTTTGTGGCCGTGAAGCTGAAGCAGACGTTCAAGGCACAGTAGGGTATAGGGTAGAGGGTTTAGGGTATAGGGTAAGGAGTTCCTTATTCCTCTACCCGCTACCCTTTACCCTCTACTCTCTAACCTGATTTATGACTTTATTCAACCGTTTGCTCCTCATTATATTCGGTATGGGACTTGTTCCCATAATCCCGACCGCCTGTTTTCTTTTCTATTACCAGTCCGTCGCCAAAAATAACATACAAACCCTGCACGAGAATATGGCCCGGATGGCCTCGGTGATGATAAGCCATAAGACGGATGAGCTTAACCGCCGCATGTACACCATGTGGGAGCCGGGGGCGGACTATCTCAGCCGGGCGGCCCTGAAGAAAACGCTGGACCGCAACCCCGAGTTCCTTTTTATGGCTTTCACCGGCCCGGACGGCAGGGAAATATTAAGCGCCGGCGCGCCTGAAATAAAAAGGCTCTTCGGCTACCTGGACATTTCAAGGAACGAACTGTTTAAAAGAGCCGCAAAGACCGGTCAACCCGCGCTCGGAGAATTCGAACTGCTTTATAACCTGCCCATCTGCAGGCTTATCTATCCGCTTGAAAGCGGGCATTACGCTTTCGCCGTCGTGAACCTGAGGGACCTGTTTATTAAGCTCGCTATGCAGAAGATGGGGGCTACCGGCGGCGTGTTCGTGGCCGACCCGGACGGCCGGGTGTTCATGCTTGGCGGGGATCCCAGGCCCGTTGACCAGAACGAGCTGAAAATGTTTTTTTTGAGCCGGTTCAGGAGTTCAAGGGAACTTTCGGGCCGCGACGCGGATTACATAGGCTCTTACTCAAAAGTTCCCGGTTTTGAGCTTTACGCCCTCACTTTGCAGGCCCGCTGGGAGGCGTTCCGCGGCATCAACCTGATGACGTCGCTGATAATGTTCTTTCTGCTGGGCATCTCGACCGTATTTTATTTTTCAGCCCTTCTACTGAGCCGCCGCCTGATTAACCCGGTCGGCGAACTGATAGAGGGCGCCAAGCGGGTCTCAGCGCAGAATTTCAAGGTGCCGGTGGGGGAAAAATCCGATATCACCGAGATAACCGCGCTTTTAAAGGCTTTTAACGCCATGATGAGGGAAATGAACCGTTACCACGGTCTGCAGGTGGAGAAGATGCTTGAGGAGAAACAGAAGGTGGAACTCCTTATAAGCCTTATACATGACGCCATAATTTTGAGCGATCTCAAGGGGGAGCTCCTTTACGCTAACGCCGCTGCGCGCGTCCTTTTGGGTTTAAAAGACGGAGAACCGCTGCTCCAGGAAGACGAGCCGCTCAGACGGAAGGTCTGCGCTCTGGTCCAGCTGAAGGCCAAAACTAAAGGCGACGTTATGGAAATGCCGGGCCCGGGCGGGCGGGGAAAAAAAGTATACCGCGTAAGCATGCAGGTGCTTTCCTCAAAGACCAGCCGGCCGGGGATTTTTATGGTGCTGCGGGACATAACCCTGGAGGCGGAGATACAGCGCCTGAAAGAGGAGCTTTTCCATTCCGTCGCCCATGACCTCAGGGCCCCGCTTTTGACCATGCAGGGCTACATCAGGCTGCTTGAAAATTCCCGCGCCGTGACGGAGAAATCCTCCGGCTACATCGCCAATATAAAAAATTCCAGCTCGCGGCTTTTTGAAATGCTGGAGAACATCCTTGATATAGCGAAGATGGAGGCCGGCAGCGTAAAGCCGCACCTGGCGGAGATAAAAACGGCGGAGTTCCTCGGGGGGGTCTTTGAAAATTTTAAAGCCCTGTTCGAACAGAAAAATGTAAAATTTCTGTTTGAACCGGGTTCCGCTCCGGCCGTCTTTAAGGGCGATGAGCGGCTCTTGAAGCGCGTGTTTGACAATCTGCTTTCCAACGCGTATAAATTCACTCCGGCCGGCGGAACGGTGCGGCTGTGTGCGGAGTCTGAAAAAGGTTCCGTATCGTTTTGTGTTTCGGACACGGGCCCCGGCATACCCGGGGGCCGGCTGAAAATGATTTTCGAAAAATACAGGCAGCTCAGGGGCCCGGAGGAAGAACAGCAGGGTTTCGGCCTGGGCCTTGCCATAGCGAAGAAGATAGCGGAGATACATAACGGCAGGATCTGGGCGGAGTCTGAAACCGGCGCGGGTTTAAAGGTCTTTTTTACCGTCCCTGGAAAGTGAGACGGCGCCGCCGCAGGCCGTATGCGGCGCAGTTTTTTATTATAATCGCATTTTTCGGGTAAGGGGAATGAAATGAAACAGAAAACGACGGGCAAAAATAACAAAAGAACGCTTTACTGGTTCGGGTTTATTTTTACCATGGTCATGCTGGGCAGCGGGGTCATAGACTCATGGCTCAAGGGCGGGTGGTGGATCAGGCCGATCGAAAACAAATGGGCGGACATGAGGATCTTCCTGCCCCAATATCTTTCTTTTTTCAGTAAGCAAGTCGACTTCACAAGCTCCATAGGCAGGTATTACAACCGCCGGGCCGACGAACGCGTCACTATCATCGCCATAGACGAACACACGGTTAAAGGGCTGGGCTATCCCTTTAAGCGCAAGCATTACGCGACGCTCATAGAAAAACTCAACAAGGCCGGCGTAAAGGCCATAGGCGTGGATGTATTGTTGGCCGACTCGGACCGGGACGATAAAGCCAGCGACCAGCGGATGGTGAATGCCGTGCGCAAGGCGGGGAATGTGGCCGTTCTCGTGTATGTGAACCCGCAGACCGAGCAATTGCAACACCCTATAAAAGGGCTGGGCGAGGCGGCGGGTATAATCGCGCATCCGCATGTGGAAGGCGAAATGGAGGCCAGCGGACAGGTACGGCGCGTAAGCCTTTTCAGCCCTAAGCAGAATTACACGGATCTGGCAATAAAGACGCGCTGCGGCAAGAACTGTTCCGGAGCGAGCCTGCCCCTTTTGGCTATGGGCACATACGCCATCTATAAAGGCGTTCCGCTCACGGAACTTGAAAAGCGCTACGGTACGGAGCCCAAACGCTTAAACTTCAGGGTGCCTCAGGACAGACCCCTTCATCCGGCCTGGGCAGAAGAGAAGGACGATAGAATGCATTCCTCGGTCTACAGGCATATCTCGGTCCGGGATATAATGGAGGACAAGCTTTCAAAGGAGGAACGCACGGCGCTGAACGGCGGCATAGCGCTCGTCGGTTCAACCGCCCTGGGCGCTTTTGACCATTATCCGTCGCCGTTTTATACCGCCTGGCCCGGCGTTGAACTGCACGCCAACGTGATAGACAATATTCTGCATGACGATTTTTTAAAACCGGTGTCAGGCTTGCTGGTAACAGGGCTGATGGTATTGGCGGTCTGGCTGCCGATCATGCTTGCCGGGTATTCCATAAAGGTCATATCGCTGGCCTCCGCCGGATTCATATCGGCGCTGGCGGGCTTAAATTTCATTCTGCTGATCCGGCTCTATGACATGCCTTACCTGAGCATCTTCATAGCCATGCTCGTTCCCTTTGTTTTTGTCACTATTAACAAGGCGCTTATTGAGGGCCGCGAAAAGAAGTGGATAAAAAACACATTCGGGCAGTACCTGTCGCCCAAGGTTGTCGAAGTCATAACCAAAGACCCGTCCAAGCTCACTCTGGGCGGCGAGAAGCGCGACATGACTGCGTTTTTCCTGGATATCGCCGGCTTTACCACGATGTCGGAGAAGATGACTCCCGAGCAGCTGACCACTATGCTGAATAATTATCTTTCCGGCTTCACCGACGTCATACTGAAACACGACGGAGTGGTGGATAAATACATAGGCGACTGTATAATGGCGTTCTGGAACGCCCCGCTGGACCAGAAAGACCACCGCAAACTTGCCTGCCTGGCGGCGGTGGACTGCATGGGGGAAATAGCCCGCCTGAACACCGATCTTACACAGTTCACCATAAAACCCTCGGCGCGCATCGGCTTGAATTCCGGGCCGATGGTCGTGGGCAACATGGGCTCCAAGATGCGGCTGTCCTATACGGTTATGGGAGACTCGGTGAATCTGGCTTCCAGGCTTGAGGGCGCCAACAAATTCTTCCATTCGAAAATAATGGCCAGCGAATACACTTACGATGAGGCCAAAGACGTTGTGGAGGCCAGGAGCCTGGGCCAGATAAAGGTCGTCGGCAAGGCTATACCGGTCAAGGTCTATGAATTGCTCGCCAGGAAAGGCGGCATGGACGCCAAACTGGCGCAGCTGACGGACGCGTATAACGAGGGCCTGGAGCATTTCTACAAGGGCTCTTACGGGAAGGCGCAAAAGGCCTTTAAAGCCGCTCTCGCCGTGGAGCCGAAGGACGGCCCCAGCGCTTTCTATCTGGAGCTGGCGGAAAAATACGCCGCCGCCGCGCCCAAGGACTGGGACGGGACGTTTAATCTTACTTCGAAATAGCCGGTCATTCAAGGGGAACTACTTAAGTGGCGAGGCAGCTGGACAGCGAGACAGCCAGGCAGCTATAAGGTTCTGCAAACCTTAAAAAGCTGTCCAGCCGCCCAGCTGTCCAGCAGTAGTAGCGGTCTAGCTGCCCAGCCGCCTAGCCGCCTCGCTGCCTGAGCAGTTACATTCAAGGGCCTAACATATGGAAATATTCTGGAGATTTTTTCTTTCGCATCTTCTGGCCGATTTCACGCTGCAGTTCAATGTCGTCAATAAGCTCAAAAGGCAGAACGTCTACGGCATGCTGCTGCATTGCCTGACGCATCTTATCGTTTCGGTCGCGTTCCTGTACAGGTATCTGGACGAGATCTGGCTCAATTTCGGCTTCGTAAAGCTGAACGGCTGGTGCGCCGTGGGGCTTATGCTGGTCGTTCATTTCGTGATAGACGAACTGCGCGTCTACAGCATGAAAAAGCTGGGGTTTAACGACGGCACCGTGAGTTTCCTGGCCGACCAGTTCCTGCACGTTTATGTTCTGTTCATGCTTTCGCCGATCTTGGTCCTCGACAAAGGGTTTTTCCTGCCGGAAAAATGGGTGGGCCTCATCTGCATGTTCACTCTTGTCACCCATGTGACCACCGTGCTTATTTATTTTGTGGAAAAAGACCTCTCCGGCAGGGGATTTCCCGGGTTTGACGAAAAGTATTTCCTGATATTTGAGCGCATAGTGCTGTGGTCTTTCTTTTTCGTCGCAGGCTGGTGGTGGCTGCCTTTTGCCGCGGCCTGGATCATACAGCTGTTTTATATCAGAAAGAAGAGGATCCTGGACCTGTCCCTGGCCAACATCCTCATAAGCCTGGCGAGCACTATAATGTGCGGCCTGTGGACGCGTTATATGTACCTCGGTTCCATTATGTAAGGCAAATAAAGCAGGTAAAGGTAAAGGTAAAGGTAAAGGAACAGGTAATAGGTAAAGTAAATGCATCTTACTCTACCTTTACCTCTACCTGTTGTTAAGGAGCGATATGGATCCGCTTACGGCTGCTATCGACGACGCGGTATTCGCTTTCATGGATGTGGAAACCACGGGCCTCTCGCCCCAGACCTCGAGAGTGTGCGAAGTGGCCCTGATATGCTTCCAGGGCAATACCAGAGTCAATCATTTCAGTTCGCTGGTCAATCCCGGATTCCCTATTCC
>JAHJSU010000035.1 GCA_018829985.1 Elusimicrobiota bacterium
CATGGACCCTAAAATTTATTCCGTCAGCGAGCTTAGCCAGTCGATAAAACACCTGCTGGAAACCTCTTTCCGCGAGCTCTGGGTGGAGGGGGAGATCTCCGGACTGAAGGTGTCCTCGCTCGGCCACACCTATTTCGACCTCAAGGACGCGAACTCCAATATTTCCGGCGTGCTGTTCAAAGGCTTCGCGGCGGGCCTGAAGTTCGGGCTGCAGAACGGCCTGCTGGTGCGCGTGCGCGGCAATATAACGGCCTACGACAAGCAGAGCAAATACCAATTGATGGCGAAAGAGGTCCAGCCGGCCGGCATAGGCCCGCTGCAATTGGCCTTTGAGCAGCTGAAAAAGAAACTGGCCGCCGAGGGGCTTTTCGACCCGGGCAGGAAGCGGCCCATACCGGCCTTGCCGCAAAAGATCGCCGTCGTCACCTCGCCGACGGGCGCGGCCATACGCGACATCCTTTCCATCCTGAAGCGGCGCTACGCCAATATGCATATTATAATCGCGCCGGTAAAGGTGCAGGGCGGGGGCTCGAAAGAAGAAATAGCGCAGGCCATAAAGGACCTGAACGAAAATTTCCCGGACATTGACGTGATGCTGGTCGGGCGCGGCGGCGGCTCGATGGAAGACCTGTGGGCCTTCAACGAGGAAATAGTGGCCCGCGCCATAGCCGGCTCCAGGATCCCGATAATTTCCTGCGTCGGGCACGAAACGGATTTTACGATAGCCGACTTCGTGGCGGACCTGCGGGCGCCGACGCCCTCGGCCGCGGCGGAGCTGGTGGTCAAGAGCAAGCTGGAGCTGGCCGCGCACATAGCCCAGCTTGAAAAGCGCCTGCTGCAAAGCCTGCGCATTTATTACGAGAACCTGCAGGGCAAGTTCCGCCGGCTGGTTTCGAGCCGCCCGATGCTGAACCCGCTGGCGTTGCTTGAGCGCCCCACCCGCCGGCTGGACGATGCGCTGGAGGGGCTCTTCGCGGCCTCGGCCGACCGGCTGCGCCGCGCCGGGGAAAAATTGAATTTGCAGGCGGAAAAGCTGAAGGCGCTGAGCCCGCTTTTCCCGCTGAAGAAAGGCTACGCCATAGTCAAAGACGCACATGGCAAAGCCGTCAAAACGGCGGCGATTCTTGCCGCGGGCGATAGGCTTTCGCTGCAGTTCGCGGAGGGGAAGGCCGAGGCGGAAGTGATAGGCGCCGATGGGGCGGATAATCCGGCGCCTGTCACAAGTCACAGGTCACAGGTCACAAGTAAAGAAAAAAGTGACGATGGGCCCAAACAGGAGACTTTATGGTGAAAAAAAACAATGCCGGCGGTTTCGGGGAAAAGCTGGCCAAGCTCGAAGAGATAGTCGGCAAGCTTGAGGACGAGAACACGCCGATAGAGGAGTCGCTCTCCCTGTTCGAAGAGGGCGTGACCATCTCCAAAGAGTTGTCGGTAAAACTTGAGGAAGTAAAGCGCAAAATAGAAGTGCTCCGCAAGGACGCCGAAGGCAAGCTTAAACTTGAAGCATTTGAAGAGGAGAACGGCGGATAGAGTCCGGAGTTTAAACAAGGCGGGTCCTTTTAAAAACTCCAAACTGATTGTTATGCAAATGATAGTGAGAACAGTGGAAATAACAATTTCCGCCATTTCCCTATTAATGTTAAAATTAAATACATGGACGAATCGGAATGGCTGACTCGAAAAACACGCATAGATACAAAACTGCGTTCGTTGAAACCGGCCTGGGAAATCGTAAAATTCAGTAAAAGTCTTGACTGTGCCTCGTTTACGCGCCATGCCGTTACTGAATTTCCCACCGCAAACGGGCCGGCGGACTATGCCCTTTTTGTCAATGGCCGGCTGCTTGGCATAATAGAGGCGAAAAAAGTCGGAATAAGCCCCCAGAATGTTTTGGAGCAGGCCAAACGCTACGCTGCCGGCGCGGAAAACGGCCCCGGCAACTGGCACGGGTACAGGGTTCCCTTCCTATGTCCCCGGCATCACAAAAAAGGACAGGCCGCTTTCAGCCGGACATTTCGCCGAATTTGAAAAATGCTACGGCGCCGACCCCAACGGGCAGAGCAAGCGCAGGGATTTGGGACCTGAAGGCCGTTTTCGTAAATTTATGCTCAGGAATTTCAAAGTTTGCTTAGGATTAGGAAAATACCGCCTTAAGTTCACCGCAGAGGCGCGGAGTACGCAGAGAGTAAAAGATGAGAGGACTGATAGAGAAGATGATAGGGGGTTCATAAAGGTTCTCAGGTATGAAGATTTCTCTGCGACCTCTGCGTCTCTGCGGTGAATTCGGGAAAGTCAGCCCGAAGGGCCTAATTTACATGTAAGCGAGATAAAAGACCGAAACTACAAGCTGGATATAACATGGCTTAAGGACGATTCATTGGAGGATTCCGAGGATTTGCCCGAGCCGCACGAACTGGCCGAAGAAGCCATAGAAGAACTGACCGTGGCCGTAGCCGGCCTGAAAAAAGTAATGAAAGAACTGGAGCGAAAATGAGCACATCGCATAGAAAAGCCCTTTCTCTTTATTCCCGGAAATTGCCGGCGCCCCGTGACACGGAAAAACTACTCGGAGACATCCGCGCTCTCATCAACTCCGCGCGCGGGCAGGTGGCGCAGACTGTCAATACCGGGCTGGTCATGCTTTATTGGAGTATCGGCAGGAGGATTCGCGAAGATATCCTGAATCAGAAGCGGGCGGCCTATGGGGAAAAGATTGTGTCCACGCTGTGTGCACAATTGACTCGTGAATACGGTGGCGGATTCACCAGGACCGCCGTTTTCCGCATGGTTCGGTTCGCCGAGCAATTCCAGAATAGAGCAATTGTTGCGACATTGTCGCAACAATTAGGCTGGAGTCACTTCGTTGAGCTGATAACAATAGATGATCCGCTGAAGAGGGATTTCTATTCCGAGATGTGCCGGATGGAACGGTGGAATGTTCGGACATTACGTCATAAAATAGGCGGGATGCTTTTTGAGCGCACAGCCCTTTCAAAAAAGCCCGAAAAGCTTGCCGCTCTGGAAATCAGGAAACTCCGGCAGGAAGACAAACTGACCCCTGATTTGGTTTTCCGGGACCCTTATTTCCTGGACTTTCTGGGGCTCAAAGGCGCTTACCAGGAAAAGGATATTGAATCCGCCATACTGCGCGAGATGGAATCCTTTATCCTTGAGCTTGGAACAGGTTTTGCTTTCATGGCCCGCCAGAAGCGCATGCAGATAGGCGGAAACGATTACTATCTGGACCTCCTTTTCTATCATCGCGGGCTCAGGCGGCTGGTTGCCATTGAATTGAAACTGGACAAATTTAAACCGGAATTCAAAGGGCAAATGGAACTTTACCTGCGTTGGCTTGAGAAATACGAGCAACGACCGAGCGAGGATAGTCCCATCGGCCTGATCCTCTGTGCCGGGGGTGGTCGCGAAGAAATTGAACTTTTGCAACTCAATAAAAGCGGCATTAAAGTGGCCGAGTATATGACCGAGCTTCCGCCGCGCAAGGTGCTGGAGAAAAAGCTCCACGATGCGATTATAACGGCCCGGGAACGGTTAACCGCGCCCGAGAAAAAACCGGAGCTTAAAAATAAAAAATCTGAATTCTAGCCCTTAAAGACACGCCACCTTACGGTGACAGTTCAGATTCAGGTTCTATTAATGCCGTTCCGTGCAGGGCATTTCACTGGAAGAATTATTGCAAAAAACAGGCTTTAATAAACCTTTAAGGGGTAACTACTCAGGTTCTCCGTATTTTTCACGTATTTTTTGTAGTGGCAAAGCTTGCTTTGCCTTTTTGGGCAGAGTAAACTCTGCCACTACGACGACAGACCTGAGTAGTTACTTTAAGGGACCAATTCAAAAAAGATTTCAGGGAAAATTGTTCCAGCAAAGGCTTTACTGATTCTTTTTCATAAGAGGCATGGATGAGAAAAGGGACGATGCCGGGGAAAAATAAAAACCATTTAAAATCAACAAAAAAAGATTGATGGAAAACTGAAACACTGGTCCTCGCCGAGTTGATAAATATTTGTGAAGGAAGAAAAATATTATAATTTAGATTTGCGCAAGCGATGGTTCTGGGGGCAACAATGTTATGAGCAAAAACATGGTACTGCAAATTTTAAAGCG
>JAHJSU010000286.1 GCA_018829985.1 Elusimicrobiota bacterium
CCATAAGGAACACCGATTTATAAAGGAACTCCACCGCGAGCAAAGTGTGGTTGTTTTGTGTGCCGGATGTTAACATAACTTGTTATGTTAACCCAAGCCCGCCCGCCTCCTTAAAATATTTCAGGAACGGAGCGGGCGCAGCGGCGAAGCCTGCCTGCCGGCAGGCAGGCAATATGGCGGGGAAAGGGCAACTATACGATAATAAACTTATAGGCTTATGCACATAACTCAAGTTGCCGTCGGGAGTTTGGCGATCCACGCTTCTCGTCGGAACCTCGCCTGGGCTCCGTCGGGACCTAGCTTGAGTCAAGTAGATATGCCTATAAACTTATTATCGTTAAGGGCGGTAAACCGCCCGGGTTGCCCGGTTCCGCGCTTCGCGGAATTCTCCGCCGTATTGCCGCTTCCGGCCCACAAAATGGCCGCGCTTGCGAGCGTATAAGGACGGGGCGGGGAGCTGTTTCCCGCCCTTTCCTTAGTAATACATAGAACGCAGATGACGCAGATGAATGTGATGGACGCAGATCATGTTTAATCATAAAAATCGTTACTACTCAGCCACAAAGTCACAAAGACACGAAGGAAATCAGCCAATGAATCCTTTGATTCCATAACTTTCTTTGTGCCTTGGTGTCTTAGTGGCTGAGTAGTTACAATATTTTGCAGCTTAATCTGTGAAATCTGCGGAGTTCTATACTTTGGTGCTGAGTAGTTGTGAGGTGAATCATATAAATGGAAGGGCGACGGCGGGTTTTTTGCGCGCCGGAATAATGATAAAATTGAAGGCGTGAAAGACGGCGATGAAAGCCGGTTTAAATACGCCCAGACAGGCCTTGAACTGGCGGGGGCCGTGCTGCTGGGCTTTTACTGCGGCTATAAGCTGGACGGCTGGTTCGGATCGTCGCCCTGGCTGATGCTGGCCGGCGCCGCTCTCGGCATGGCGGCGGGGTTTTATCTGGTCATCAGGGAACTGCCTAAGGAGGAGGTAAGGAAGCAAGGAAGTAAGGAAGCAAGGAAGTAAAGAGGCAAAGAAGCAAAGAGGTAAGGATAAAAAAGGAAATTCCTTTGAATCCTTACATCGTTACATCCCTGCGTCCTTACCTCCTTACTTCCTGCAACTACGCTGCTTATGATCGACAGTATTTATTCCGCGCTGTTCTGGGGGGCCGCTTTCGGGATCTTCAACGGCGCCGTTTCGCGCTACGCGCTTAAAAAGACCCTGCACAGGTCCGAGAAGGTGTTTTATTCGGTTTTCGTGGCCGGGTTTTTCTGGCGGCTTATTTTTCTCATTGCCGCGGTTTGGCTTCTGCGGGATAAAAAATATATAATTTTACTTCCGTTCGCCGGAATTCTGGTTTTCACGCAATTTGTTTTTGAAGCGGTCCCGCTGAAAAAAAATGGATCTAAAGACCATACTTGAGCATCACGTCGTAGACCATGTCTGGACCTGGTTTAAGCTGGGGTCTTTAAACCTGCCTTTTTCAAAACACGCGCTGATGATGCTTATAGCCGCCGCGCTGCTGTCGGTGTTGTTCCCGCTTATTATAAGGAGCAGGAGCCCGGCCCTGGCGCCGTTCAGGGCCATGATAGAGATGATCGTGCTTTTCCTGCGCGACGAGGTCCTGGCCCCGAACCTGGGTTCAAAAACGGCGGCCTACCTTCCCTATTTCTCCACGCTGTTTTTTTTCATTTTGGCGATGAACCTGCTCGGCATGGTGCCCTACGGCGCCACGGCCACCGGGAACCTCGCCGTCACCGGGGGCCTGGCGCTTACAACTTTTGTGCTGATCAATTTCGCGGGCATGAGGGAGCAGGGGCTCCTAAGCTATCTCGGCCATATAGTGCCGAAGGGCGTCCCGCTCTGGCTTTATCCTTTGCTTTTCCCGATAGAGCTGATAGGGCTGCTGACCAAAAGTTTCGCCCTTTGCATCCGTCTTTTCGCCAATATGATAGCCGGCCACATAGTCATTTTGTCCTTTATAGGCCTTATCTTCATGTTCGGGGCTATCAACCCCGTGCTTGGGCTGGGCGTCACCGCGCCGCTGGCCGTGATCCTTATTCTGTTCGTATCTTTGCTGGAGCTTTTTGTGGCGTTCTTGCAGGCGTATATATTCACTTTTCTTACGGCGATATTTACGGGCGCTTCGATGCATCCGCATTAGGAGAGGTAGAGTCTAAAGTTGAGAGTCTATAACACAAGTCGAGGGTGGAGCGCAGCGACACAATTCAACCGTATCTAACAGGTGGAGAGTCTAAAGTCTAAAGAAACAACTTAATATCTCTACACTTTAGACTTTCGACTTTAGACTAACGATTCAATATTAAAATGGAGGTGGAAATAATATGAACGACATGATGTTTCTGGGACTCGGTTATATAGGCGCGGGGATCGGCGCCGGCCTGACCCTCGTGGGCGCGGGACTGGGCATCGCCAAGCTGGCTTCAAGCGCGCTTGAAGGCACGGCCCGCCAGCCCGAAGCCGGCGGGGCCTTGAGGACCACCATGATCATCGCGGCCGCCCTTATAGAAGGCCTCGCGTTTTTCGCGCTGGTCATCTGCCTGCTGGCCGTAATGAATTTCGGCATGCCGAAATCCGCCGCTCCCGGAGCGGCATCCGCGCAGGTCGAAACGTACAAATAATCACTCGCTAGTGATTGAGTGAAGAGTGATTAAGTGATTCAGTTCTATATAGGAGTCCCTGTTAACTTAATTACTCAATTACTTAATCGCTTAATCACTCAACTAGGAGTTTACCATGGAAGCATTGATTAAGCCCGAATTCGGCTTAATGTTCTGGACCATAGCCATCTTCATCATGCTGGTCGTCCTGCTTTCCAAGACGGCCTGGAAACCGCTTATCAAGGCCGTGGAAGAGCGCGAGCGCGCTTTGCGTCACGATAAGGAAGCGGCCGAAAAAGCCAGGGCCGACGCGGAAAAGATAAAGGCCGAGCTGGACTTGCGCCTCTCCGCGCTGAAGACGGAAATAGAGGCCCGGCTGGCCGAATCGCGGGAAGAAGTCGCCAGGGAAAGGGACCGCATAATAGAATATGCGATGAAAAACGCCGCGGCTCTGCAGGAAACGGCCAGGAATGAACTGGAGACCCAGAAGAGCGAACTGGCCAGGGAATTAAAAAACAGTGTGGCCGAGCTGGCGCTGATGGCGGCCGAAAAAGTGCTGCTTAAACATATAGACCAGAAAACCAATAAAGAACTGGTCAACCAGTTCCTGAAGGAACTGGAGGCAAAAGACACAAAATATAAGTTATGAAAGCCGCTGATAAAACGCTCGCCAAACGTTACGCCAGGGCCTATATGGCCCTGGAGGGGCCGGCTTTCGCCGAGCCGCCCGGGGCGGACGAAGCCGCGGCTAAAAACAGGATAATGGCGCTTGAGAAGGTGAGGAACGCGGCCGGCCAGTTCAGGAGATTGTTCCTCCATCCGCTGGTGGGATACGGCGATAAAAAAGAGATACTGGTGAAGCTTCTGCCCGGGGACCTTAAGGCGTCCGGCGCGGCGGAATTCGTCCGCCTGCTTTTGAGGGAGAACAGGTTTTATCTGCTGGACACGATACTTGAAGACTGCACGAGGTTTTACAACATTCACGCCGGAATTGTGCGTGCCGAGGTTGCGTCCCGGCACCCGCTGGCCCAGGAAGAGATCGACCGCCTGGAAAAAGACATCTCCGCGGCTTTAGGGAAAAAGGTCCTTGCCGCCCGGATAGTGTCCGAGCGGGTGATAGGCGGACTTGAAATAAAAATAAA
>JAHJSU010000036.1 GCA_018829985.1 Elusimicrobiota bacterium
AATACGCCGCGAAATTGTACGCCGGCCAGGGGCCGCTGTACTCAAGATAGAACCCTTTTTCCAGGATTCTTTTATTTACTTTTTCGGCTTCTGTCTTAAAATCAGGCACGCTTTCCCCGGGGATTAAATAGGCGGCGTTTAAAACCATAGGCTCGGCTCTTCCGGTCAATTCTTTGCCCAGGTTCTTGTTTTTAACACAATCGTCGGAAATATTTTTAAAAGTCTCAAAAACCCCGCGCGCGAAGTCGTTTAATTCTTTGGCCGTTTCCCTGACAACAAGCGCGTTTAACTCCTCTTCCATGAAAAAGGCCTCGCCCTCAGGCAAATTCGCCAGCTCTTCCAGCTTTTTCTTTATCAGCATATTCTTTTCTTTTATCCTTTCCTCAAAGCTCTTTTGGTTTTTCAAATACACCTTAAGTCCCCATTCCTGCTTCCCCCGGATCTTCTCCATTTTTTCCGTAATACGAGCATAGTCTTTATCCAGCGTGGTTTTCAGGCTCTTTTCCCCGTTAAAGATGATTCCGAACCGCATGGGAATCAGGCTTAAGCGGGTATCGTTATTTTTTGCGGCCGCTTCTATGACCTTTTGATGCAGAAGGGCCTTTTGTTGAATCCAGACCAGGTCTTCCCGGGCTTTTTTCTGAACCTCGCCGGAACCGAATTCTTTTAAGGAGACCCTGCTTACCACCGCTTCCAGCCGGCGGTGGATAAGGGTAAAAACCTCTCCTTTGCCGTCAATTCCCTCCGTGGAAATTACAGGCGTATTGTCCCCACCACCTGCTTGCCCGCCGGAGGCGGGCCCTCCCGGGCCCGAAGCGGGTGGTGGGGTGTCTGTTTTTTCCCTTATGCAGTAAAGATATAATGCGTGCGCAAGTGTCATATCAGTGGATTACCCCTCTTTTTGAAAGAGGGGCAGGGGAGATTTTCACAACTCCTATTCATCAAATCCCCCTTCGTCCCCCTTTTCTAAAAGGGGGATAGCGTAAAAGTGTTTGACACTTTTCATGCTTATTTTTCCTCCTGCGCTGCCAGCCCCTTAAGCCCATAGCAATCCACCGCTAAGGCGCCGTTTAACCGGACGACATAAATATTCCTGTCCTGAACCCTGGTGGGCAGGCCGAGGGCTTTTATAAATGAGCTTTCTTCATATACCTCCGCCTCGGTTTCCCAGCCCTCGCCGGCATGCGAGACTTTAATCACCTTTACATCCTTGACGCTTAAGGTTTTCTTTAAAAATTCCGAAACCGCTTTTTTTGCCTCTTCAATATCAGTCATACTATACCTCCTCCTCTTTTGCCTTTCTGATAGCTTCCAATCGCGCCAGAAGTTCCGCTTCCTGTCTGTTATATTCTTTTTCGTTTACCTCATCCATTTCAAACCTGAGTTGTAATCCCATGAGTTTCTCTTTTATAAGCCCTTCGTCGGAAACCTCATGCTGCACCACCTCGTTGAGCTTTTCGCCCACCCAGAGCAGGCCGCTTAACGGGGCAAGCAGTATGTCGTCAATTAAAAACATTAAGAGCTCCTTAATACCGCCCTGTTTCTATCACCAGGTTGACAAAATTAAACGGCGGCAGAGTGCCCGTATATTTAAATTTTATTTTGTCGCCGGCTTTGTCCGCGAGGGTCCCGACAGCCCGGTCAAATTCCGCTTCCCTGCCGCTGTCCACCAGGAAGGCGGCGCTTATAATCATCAGCTCGCCATAGGGCGCGTTAACTTTCACCTCCCGCGTCAAAGGCGTGAGCGTATTTAAAATCTCATCTTTATAGCGGTCCTTCTCTTTTTGCAGGGCGGCTTCCACCTTTCTGCCGATTTCCGTGCGTTGATAGTAGGTCTTTGCCGGGGTTTCGCGCGATATTATTTCTTTAAGCTTTTTGATGTCTTCGTTCTTTTCCAGAATAGCCTTATAGATCAGCTCTTCTTTAAATACCGCTTTCAGACCGAGCTCTTTCTTGCCCTTCATATTTTCAAGCAGCCTGGAAAACCTATCATGCTCCGTTTCCAGTATTTTCTCTACCTTCTCCTCGTTTTTGGCGATCGTGCAGAAGCGGACCGGCAGGACCGTGTGCGCCTTCATAACCTCCTCGATCGCCTTCTCGTGCGCAAGCAGGTTTTCCCTTGCGACCGGATAGCTTTTTATCGGGGAATTGCTGACCACGGCGGCAATATCGCCGGAACAGACGGTATGCAGCTCATCGCCTCTTTCGCCTATCCCCAGCGGCCCGAACGCGCGGATCCGCTCCCGGCCGATAATGCAGTAGATATATTTTCCTTCTCCGATATATGTTTCCATATTTTTGCCTGGTTATTTTTCCCACTCCTGCGGATAAATGGCAAGATTGACGAAATTAAAGACAGGCAGGGGCCCCGCGTAGGCGAATTTTATTTTGTCTTTATGCGCTTCGCTTAACTCATCCATGATATTGTCAAACTCTTTTCCCCTGCCTTTATCCACCAGGAAGGCGGCGTTTACGAACATCGCGTCGCCCACGGTCTTATTCGGTTTATAATCAAAGGCGGTTCTTCTAAGCGCGTCCACGATTTTTTCCGCCTCGGCCGCTTTCTTATGCGCCAGGGCGTCCGCAAGCATCCGGCCCGCTTCCATTTTGGCCCGGATATTTTTTTTGTTCCTGTCGTTCAAAATAGCTTCCCTGGCCTGTTTAAGCGCTTTATTCCCGTTCACGATCTCCTTAAAAAGCGCGTCCATGTTTTTCCATGCGCCCTTAACCCCCAACTCCACCTTATGGTCCATTTCACGCAGCGCGTTCTTAAATTCACCGTATCTGCCGGCCAGCAGACTCCTTATTTCATCAACGCCTGCCGCGATAGTGCCGAACCTTACCGGGAGCACGCTGTCAAATTCCTTCATCACTTCCTCAATTACCCGCTGGTGGGCCAGCATGTTCTCCATGCTGACGACAAGCCTGGCTACGGGACAGCCGCTGACGACCATGCTCAGATCGTCGCAGCCGCAGGTAAAGACACCGGCGACGCCGCCTATTCCGGCGGCCCGGAAAGTTCTCTCCTGCGGGGTCGCGATTACGCAATAGATATATTTCCCCTCTTTTTCCATATCAGTCCCTTAGCTTTACCAGCACCGGGTTCTTTTTTAAATCCTGTTCGGTCAGCGCGCAAATCCCGTTCCGGCAGCAGTCCTTTAAAAACTTGTAAGCCGACGCCAGCTCGTGAAATTCTTTTTCCACGCCCGGACAGTCCGGATTTTTATCGGGGTGGCAGGAAAACGCCGTTTCGTGATAGGCTTTTTTTATTTCGGCCCCGGTTACAGGACCGCCGGAAAGCCGCAGTTTTTTCCTGGCGCTCTCCACTTCTTCAAATTTCAGTTTCCGCGTTTCAAGCGTGTAAAAGCTATAAAGAGGAAGCGGCCCCACGCACCGGAAATTCAATTTTTCGCCGAAGTTCGTGTTCAGCCTTTCCACCTCTTTTTCAAAATCCGCGCGCCCGGCCTTATTAAGCAGGAAAGCCGTATTCAGGACCATCGTGTCGCCCATAAGTTCATGCGTTTTGGCGGCCAGGCTGACGCTTTTTAAACCCCGCAGGATCTCCCCGGCATATTGTTCTCTTTTATTGTCCAGCGCCTGCTTGACCATGGAACCCAGTTTTATTCTATCCTCCGGCGTAACCCCTTCAGGTTTTGCCAGGAGTTCCTTTTTAAACGCAACTATCTCTTTTTCTCCGCCCGCCTCTTGTAAGGCGGCGGAAAAGTCGCGCCAGACCGCCGCCACATCAATTTCAATTTTGCCGCTGCCGGCGGCGAAAACCTCCTTGATAAGCGTATAGCCCCCGGCCAGTATTTCCAGCACTTCGTTCTGATCGCGGGCGAACAGTCCCAGCTGCATCGGGATCACCGAATGCCGCGGCATTATCCCTTCAATTACTCTCTGATGTTTCAGGAGCTGTCTGACCAGTATCTCTTTATCCTGGGAAGTGTAGCCGGCGATTTCAGCGTCGCTGACAACCGCGGAGATATCCCGATAAGCGACCGTATGCGCCCGGACGGCGCCGTTTCCGCCGCCGGGCTCCGCAAGCGTGGAAAAGCGCAGGTCCTCATTGGAATTAATCACCCCGTAAACATATTTGCCGATCATATTAATCTCCTTTTTGGTAAATATTCGGTGAACACATCATTTGCTCAGTGGCAAAGCTTGCTTTGCCTTTTTACGCAGAGCAAGCTCTGCGACTACATACCGGGCGACGAGAACCTGCGAAAGGATACACGGGTTCACTGAATATTTATCCTTTTTGTTTTATTTTCTCTTCTAAAAGCGACTTCATGGCCTCTTCAAAATGTTTCTTTAAGATCTTCAACTCCGGTTTCTTCCCGGAGGCTTCCGCCGAGGCCGCGGCGGGATGCTTTTCTATGTATTCCCTTATGGCCAGCATCGCCGCCTTCCTGCAGATACCCGCTATTTCCGCGCCCGCTTTGCCTTCGGTCCTGGCGGCCAGGTCCTTCAGATCCACTTCCCCGGCCAGGGGCTTATTCCTGGAATGTATTTTAAAGATGGCTTCACGGGCGCGTTCATCGGGCTTCGCTACTTCGAGTAACAGGTCGAATCTGCCGCTGCGCAGGATGGCGGGGTCTATCAGGTCCACCCTGTTGGTGGCGCCCAGCACCATGACGCCTTTTAATTCCCCGATCCCGTCCAGCTCCGTCAGGAACTGGCTTATCACGCGTTCCGTCACGTGGGCGTCCGTGGAGCTTGAGCCGCGCCGGGGCGCTATGCTGTCTATCTCGTCAAAGAACAGGATGGAGGGCGAGGCCTGTTTTGCCGTCTTAAAAACTTCGCGGATCGCCTTTTCGCTCTCCCCCACATACCTGGAGATGAGCGCGGGACCTTTGACCGAGATAAAATTGACGCCGCTTTCGGTGGCGATCGCCATCGCCAGCAGGGTTTTCCCCGTGCCCGGCGCGCCGTAGAGAAGCATCCCCTTGGGAGGGTTCGTGCCGGCGGTCTTAAAGACCTCGGGGTGCTCCAGCGGCCAGACCACGGCTTCTTTCAGCTCCCGTTTTATGCTGTCCAGGCCGCCGACATCGCTCCATTTTACGTCGGGGACCTCCACGAACACTTCGCGTATGGCGGAAGGCTCCACTTCCTTCATCGCCTCCAGGAAATTATCCATGGTCACTTCCAGGTTCATCAAAGTCTCATAAGGGATGTCCTGCATTTCAAAATCTATTTTGGGCAGGATCTTCCTTAAAGCGGACATCGCCGCTTCCCGCGCCAGGGCCTCCAAATCGGCTCCCACAAAGCCGTGGGTGATCTCGGCCAGTTTTTCCAGGCTTATGTCCTTTGCCAGCGGCATGCCTCGCGTGTGTATCTCCAGGGTTTGCAGTCTCCCGTTCTTGTCCGGGATGGGAATTGAAATCTCCCTGTCGAACCGCCCCGGCCTTCTTAACGCGGGGTCCAGGGTGTTCGGTATATTGGTCGCGCCGATGACGATGATCTGGCCGCGCGCCTCCAGGCCGTCCAGCAGGGACAGAAGCTGCGCCACCACGCGCCTTTCCACCTGTTTTTCGCTGCCCATGTCCTCCCGTTTGGGGGCGATGGCGTCTATTTCATCAATAAAAATTATGGCGGGGGCGTGGGCCTGGGCGTCTTCAAAAACGCCTCTCAGGCGCCCTTCGCTTTCGCCGTACATCTTCCCCATGATCTCGGGGCCCGAGATGTGGGTGAAATAGGCTTCCGTCTCGTTGGCGACGGCGCGGGCGATAAGGGTCTTTCCCGTGCCGGGAGGCCCGTAGAGCAGTACGCCTTTCGGCGCGTTGATCCCCAGCCGTTCAAAGATCTGGGGATATTTCAGGGGAAGCTCTATCATCTCCCTGATGCGCTGTATCTGCGAACCGAGGCCGCCGATATCCTCATAGGAGACCCTGGCTGATTTTGTCTCCCCTTTCTCCTTCGTCTCCATCCGGATTACGGTAGCGGCGGTTATAAAAACCACGCCGCCGGGCGCGGTGTCGACCACCCTGAAATCGCATGATTTGGAACCGAACAGCGTGGCCCTGACGCTGTCGCCCGCCGTCACCGGCACGCCCTCCATAAGGGAACCTATATATTTCACGTCATTGTCCCGCGTGAGCGAGGAGACGCTTAAGGACGCGAGCGTTATCCTGTCGGCGGGTTTATGGCCGATCCTGCGGATCTCCACTTTTTCGTCCAGGCCCGTCTGTGCGTTGCCCCGGGAGATCCCGTCGATCTGAATGAGCTTCCTGCCCCTCTCTTCGGGATAACATGGCAGCACTTTCGCGGGCGTTTTTCTTTTTCCCGCGATCTCAATGATATCGCCGACCTCCAGACCCAGCGTTTTCATATCCTCCGGGTCAAGCCTTGCGCTTGCCCGGCCCGCATCTTTGGGCAGGGCTTCCTTTACTTTAAGAATTAAAGTCGAACCGCCGTTTTTTTTGCTCATAGAAACAACCTCTTTTTCAAATTATTCAACGGCACAATACCCTTAACCTCCCGCGGCCAAAGAGGTATTATAACGGTCTGCAAAGCGCTGAATCTGTTTTTTATCTGTTTTAGGTAATCCTGCTGGGCGCGGCCTCGTTCCCGGCAGAACCCGCAATCCCCCGATTCCAGCACATTGTTAACTACAAGCTGTTTTACCTTTATGCCATAGCTTTGCAGCTCGCTTACCAGCCTTTCCGTTTCCGAGATCGCCATGTCTTCGGGGATGGTTACGGCGATAAATTCGCACCTGTTCTGATCCTTCAGCAGGCTTTCTATCCGCTTTATCATCTTTTTCATGATCAGCAGGAAGTCATCCCCTTCATCCTCTTTATACCTGCCGGAAAAGGTTTCCACCATATACCTGTATTTCCATCTCATCTTGCCCATTACCTTTATCCACTCATCCAGCAGGCCAGGCAGAGTGAGAAGCCGCAGGGCGTGGCCCGTGGGGGCGGTATCCACGATGTATTTGTCAAACCCCCCCTCGTCTATCAGGTCTACTATGGTCTTAAAGCCCATCAGCTCGTCTATGCCGGGAATAGGCAGCGTGAAAAGGGAGTCGATATCCTGCTGATCCAGGTACGTGGAAGTGTTCAGGATCTTCTTTATCTGTTCCTCATTGCATGCCTTGAACCGCGAAAGAGCTTTTTGCGCGTTTACTTCCAGCACGCTTAAGTTCTTTATTCCTTTCACTTCCTGTATCTCCGCGCCGAATTTCTGGGCCAGGCTGTCCGAGAGGGAATGAGCGGGGTCGGTTGAGATGACCAGGACCCTGAACCCTTCTTTGGCCAGGTAAAGCCCGGCGCTTGAGGCGCAGGTCGTCTTTCCCACGCCGCCCTTTCCCCCGAACAGGATCAGCTTCAGGGCGGCTGCCGTAAGCCCGGTCAGCCCCGCGCCTCTGGTTTGCATGACAGTGTCTATAGGCATAGTTAGATACTATTAGGAATTTCTTTTCTACTCTCACCGCAGAGGCGCAGAGTACGCAGAGAGCAGAGATGCTATTCTCGATACAAGGATTTCTCTGCGACCTCCGCGTCTCTGCGGTGAAAAATGTGCCGAGGTTAAGCGCATTTTTTGAGTACCACTTCGAGGACTCCGTTTTTATAGGCCGGAGAGGGAAGCTTAGCCTCCACTTTCGCCGGCAGCAGGACTTCTTTGCGGTATTTCCTGTCCCCGGTCGCGGCCTGGATACCCAGGATATCGCCGTGCAAAGACAGTTTTATATCCGCTTCGTTCACTCCGGGCATTTCCGCGCAGATGCGGAGCTCCTCTTTTTCGTCAAAAACATCCACCATGGGCTCTCTTTCCTCTTCCACCCGCGGCCCTTTCGGGGTTTTCTTTATATTGCCGAACGGCTCGACCACGGTCTTGCCGCCCCCGGCCGTCTTGACGGAAAAGCCGTACACGCCTTTCATGCCTTTTTTAAGCCGGCTTAAGTCGATTTCGCCTTCTTTATCTATCCGGCCGCCGGCCTGTTCCAGGTTCGCCGCCAGGGCGGCCAGCTTCTCTATTCCGTTGAAGATCCCGCCCAGGCTGAGCTTGCCTATGCCGAGATCTATATCCAGCCCGTCTTTTTCTTCCGTCGTCTTTTTTTTACCGGTCATTTTTTTCTCCTTTAATCCGCCGTAACAGCGCCGGCTTTTTTCCCCGCAATAACACCCTTGCCTTTGCAAATCAGGCAGTGGAGACCCGTTCCCCCGGCTCTGCCGCTGCCTTTACACGCCGGGCAACCCGCGAGATCTTTGCTTTCAATCGGCACAACGCCATGCCCCCTGCAAACAATGCAGGTGGCGGATTTATTTAAAGGCGCTCTCCCGCTCCCATTGCAGTAAGCGCAAATAACAGCCAATCCGGGAACCCTCACCGCGGCGGTTCCCGAACAGGCGGGGCAATTGAGCTTTTTATTGTAGGAAACAACTCCTTTTCCGCGGCAAAAAGCGCATCTATAAACATCCTTGGCCAGGATTTCGCCTTTTTGGCCCATTTTTGGGTTTCTCCGGTCAAAAGTTTTCCAATCCATTCTGATTTCCTCCAGTGAGCGTCAATATTCCAGAACCACGGTTTTTAAGCGTTTTGCGCGCGGGCCGGGTATGTTTTCCGGTGGTTTTACATGTTCTTTTTCGCCCGTTTCTTTTTGGAGCGTTATGATGCGTTTGACGACATTTGCCAATTGTTCCGCTGCGCCGGTTCTTTTTGCATCCAGGGTGAATATTTCTTTTTCCAGTCTGCCTTTTTCTCTTCCCAGTACATACAAATCCAGATAGCCCGACCGATGCGTCCTGGGAAGGGAGCGTATACCCGCGGAACCTATGTTCTTTATCCCCCGCAGGCCGGGTGTTGGTTGTTTTGAGCTCATGGTCCGCGCCGCTTAGAGATAAGCAGCCTCCTCGCGTTTCTTATTCCCACGATTTTTAATTCCAGCGTTTCCCCCGGCTTGATGTTAAGGTGCCTGCGAACATTATTGGGAATCGCGATTTTATTATTGCCGTCCATTTTTGAATATACCCGTAAAAGCATTTTCCACCTCCGCCGGATGCTGATAGTTTTTGTAACTACTCAGGTTGTTTAGGCTGTAGGCAGTTAGTGGGCAGTGATTGAGCAGGAAAGTAAGTAAGCAAGGAAGAATCACTCTCTTACTCAATCACTCTCTTGCTCAATCACTTTCTTGCTTCTTACCTTCAGCCTATCCCTCTGAGACTAGCTGTGTTTCACGACCAATTCTTTGATTATGTCTTTCACCCTTCCCTGATTCGTCTTAGAGCCCACCCGGCTTGTTTCAGAGGCCAGGATGTCCTGGCACATCTGCCTGAAGCCGCCGTTGGCTTTTACGGGGGAAGAGTTCCTGACCTTGAGCGTTTTGGCTATCATGATACAGCCGCGCACCGTGGGGGCGAACTCGCACTTGCCGGATTCCCGCAAACCCCTTACGATATTGACGATCTTTTCCACATGCGCTTTGGAGAGTTTGGATTTAGCCAGGGTAATAGCCACTTCCGTTTCGTAGTCAAAGTGGTCCAGATCCATGGTGATCATCCTGTCCCTCAGCGCGTCCTGGCTCCTGTGCACGCCGGCATACTCCTCCGGATTGGAGGTGAAAATAGCCGTGAAGCCGGGGTGGACTTTCAAATACGGCTCCTCGCCGCCTCTCCCCGCCGGCATATCCATTATCTTCTCCTGCAGGATGGAGAGAAGGATATTATTCGCCTCCGGTCTTGAGCGGGTGAACTCGTCGTATATTAAGGTGAGGCCCTCCCTGCAGGCGATGGTCAGGCGGTTATCCACCCAGCGCTTTACCATGTCCTCTTCCGTCTTTGAGACCCGCGAGACAAAGCGGTCCACGACCTTCCTGAACCTGTAACCATAATCGCCGCCTACCAGGCTGGAAGTTGTGAATTCCTCGTCTCCGTGAATCAGCATTGCCGGCCTTTTAAGCTTGCCTGCCACGTGCATGGCGAGCGTGGTTTTGCCGCAGCCGGAAACCCCCCTGAAATGGACGGGAAAACCGGCTTTAATATAGGTAAGGGCCCGCTCCGTGACATTCTTTATATATTTTGTCTCCACAAAGTCCGGCATGGGGCCCGGCTCAAGCGTCGTTGTCAGCTCATCAGTCATTTTATTTCTCCTTTCTAACGGGGTGTATAACTCCAATACCGCCACAGACGCTGCAGGGCATGTTTTTGCCCGCTTTATGACCGGCGCCGTCACAATCAGGGCATTGCTCTTTATCATCCCCGCAGGTAACGGCGCTTATTCCATTACATGCGGAGCAGGTCATGCGGCTATGGGGATGAACGCCGGCGCCTTTACAAAACGCGCATTTAATCCTCGGCTCATCAATCTTAATCTTTCCCGTGCCGCCGCATACCTGGCACGCGGCCAATTTTGACAGCAGGTTGAAGGGGTCTTTGCCTTTGCCCCCACAAAACGCGCATGTTATTTCACTCATAAGCGAATTATCCTTTTTCACCGGATGTTTACAGCGCCAGGCGACTGCCCTCGCCCAGAGGTCCCGCAATAACCTTTTTAATATAAGGGTGCGGGCCCTCTGGGCCAAGGGGAGAGCCGCAGGGTTCTCCCCTGAGATGGGGTTTAGCTGTTCCTGTTTCTTCTCTTCTTTTTACCTTTCTCCTCAACAGCCCCCGCAACCGCAGCCACCTCCTCTCCGGCTTCACTCACGGGCGTTACTCCGCCTTTTCTGGATTTGGCTAAAGAACCAGCCATTACCTGCCACGCTGCTTTTGCCTTTGCCATTTCTGAGCTACACTCGCCCAGGAGCTTCTCCACTTCATTTCGGATATCTCCCATCATACCCTTGAATTTCTCCATTCTGGCGGTCTCGCCGCGGGCCAGGTCTTTCTTTTGCTGTTCACTCATCTCTGCGTGGGCGCTATGGAATTCCTCGAGCCTTCTTCGTATATGGTCCTTGATGTCCTTAATACTTGCTCGAATGTTGTCCATCATAGGCTTAAAGTCTTCAAGCCTGTCCGCCTCCGCCTTTGCCCGCGCATCATGCGAAACAATGATGTCTTCCGTAAGCCTCTTCATGTCATCAGCTATTCCCATTTTTGTTTCCTCCTGTTTATTTTTTACTTTGTTTGTAACTCAGCTTACAATCATCACATCTGCATCTTTGCTTCTGTAGTTGCAAAGCTTGCTTTGCCTGTCAGGCAGAGTAAACTCTGCCACTACAATTACAGACAGAGCCGAGCAGCCACCTTTAAACCGCGATCCGGCAGTTCCGCCACCTCCTCTTTCCTGTTTTTTTGAAGCGCCAGGCGCTTTTCCCTCTGATTTGCGAATTCTTTAACCATCAGTTTCAGATCTTTTATCCTCAGGTCATTGCCTCTGGCCAGCAGTTCCCGCAGTTTGGCGGCCGAATGGCGC
>JAHJSU010000287.1 GCA_018829985.1 Elusimicrobiota bacterium
AATTCAGGAATATCGACGCCGTTACCCTTAACCCCTTAGACCCTAAAACCCTGATTTTATGGCCGTCTCGTCCAATAATCCCGAAGACCCCATTACCGACATCAATCTCACCCCGCTGGTGGACGTGTGCCTGGTGCTGGTTATAATCTTTATGGTCACCGCCCCGCTGTTGTCCGAACCCGCCTTCAAGGTAAACCTGCCCGAGGCGCGCACGCAGGAAGGCGAGGAAAAAGAGAAAATAACCGTGTCGCTGGCGGATTCCGGTAAATACGCCGTGAATGAGCAGGTCTTTACCGATAAGGGGAAGTTCTTTTCAGCCCTTGAGCGGACCGTGAAGGCCAGCGCGTCCAAACTGGTAGTCATCAAGGCCGACAGGGAGGCGGGCTACGGGGTTTTAACGGATACGATGCAGCGCGCCAAAGAGGCCGGGGCCGCAAGTATTAATATCGCTACGGAACAGAAGAAAAAATAGTTGATATCCCCCTTTTGGAAAAGGGAGAAAAAGGGTTACTACTCAGCCACAAAGTCACAAAGACACGAAAGAAATCAGACAACAAACCGTTTGATCCATAAACTTTCTTTGTGCCTTGGTGTCTTAGTGGCTGAGTAATTACTAAAAATCAGCGTTCTCAGCGTTCTATATTCTATTCCGCCATCTCATAGCGACCTGAGTAGTTACGAAAAAGGGGTAATATCCCTCCCCCTTTTAGCAAAGGGGGACTAAGGGGGATTTGAATAGTTCGGCAGTTCACTTTAGTTATGTATAGCGAATCTTCCAACAAAACGCTCACTTATTCCGCGGCCGGAGCGGTCCTGTTTCACGGCCTGCTGGTTTTTTTCTATCTTAATTTCGTCCTGCTGAGACCGGAGACCGGCAATATAGTCATAAGCAACGTGGACCTGCTGATGCAGGAAAAAACAGCTTCCGCGCCCAAGCCCAAGCCGGTCCGGAACAAGACTTTTGATTTTTTGAAACTGGCGCTCCCCGCGATCCCGAAAATAGAGGCCGCCCCGGCGGCCAGGCTGCCGACCATCGATATAAAAACGCCCGAGGCCAGGAGGACCGCCGTCGCCGTTGCGCAGAAACTGCCGGAAAGGTCCGGCCGGCTCCAGGCGCAGGAGAAGCTGGAAATGAATACGGCAAAACGGGCAGCCACAGTTCTAAACGCCGACCTTGGCATTAGAGCCGAACGGACCGCCGTGGCGCTGGCGCCCCGGATAGAGCTGGAGGAAGTGGGGATGAAAAAGGCGCCGCCGCTGCCCGGCGGCCTGAAGTTCGATGAAACCGCCCGCGCCGAAAAGCCCCGGACCATGCAGGCGCTGAACATCGCCGTCGAGCGCGCGAAAAAAATCTCGGCCCTGCCGCAGGGATTAGCCGAAAACACCGCCGCCATAAACCCCGCCGGGGGACTTGCCCGCGTAAGCGTCGCCATGCCGGATAAAATAGCCGATGCCGGCGGGAAAAAAGTTGAGCTGGCCGCCGGTTTAAGAAAGCAGCCGGCGCTTACGGCCGCGGCCTTCAAAAATCCCGTCAGTGAGGGCATAAAAGACGCGCAAACGCCCAAAAAAGTCGAGATCGAGGGTCCGCTTTCAAAAAGAAAAGTGACCGCGTATTATGTGCCGCCTTTCCCGGACTGGGCCGGGAGCCGCGGCATCCTTGAGGCCTCGGCGGCGGTGAAGTTCTATGTGGACAACAGCGGCGCGGTGCTGGATAATGTCTCCGTTGAGCGCAGTTCCGGCTACGGAGAGCTGGACCGGCTGGCCATTGAAGCCATAAAAAAATGGCGGTTCGAGCCCCTGCCCGGCGCCCCGTCGCGACAGTGGGGAATAATAACGTTCAGGTTCGTAGTAGAGTAAAGAAGTAAGAGGTCAGAAGTATAAAAAATTAAAGATTGAAGATTAAAGATTGAAGATTGACCGGTATCGCTGAATCTTAAATCTTGAATCTTACCTCTTACTTCTAATAATTAAGGTGGCACTTATGTTTAAACTATTCATACCTTTAGCAATACTTACATGCTTCAGTCTTGATTTAAACGCCCAACCCCTTGCCAGCCCGACAACTAGCTATAATGAAATTCCGGAGGAAGTAGTGATCAAAGGGGAAAGCGGCGACAGGATGAAAACGGCCAGGCCGCCTTTGAATGTAAAAGCGGACAATTTTGAAAGCCTGAGGAGATCGCTCAGGCCGGACAGAGCCCTGTTCCTTTTTGAATCCGGTGATTTTCTGAGCCTGTCCCGGAGCATCCCCGACAAGCTTTTCTCCGCGAAAGTCATCCAGCCCTGGCGCGCGGGTTTCAGCGACAAGACCGTGATCGCGTTCTATCCCCTGAAAAAATTTAAGGAAATCTTTAAGGATTACGCCGAAAAAGCCGGCAAAGAGGCGCAATGGACCCTCTCCATCACCGACGAGGAAGGGGAACTGGTCCATAAATATTCCGGCGCCGGTCTTCCGCCTGAAACCATAAACTGGACGGGGGAAAACGACCGGCAGGAATGGCTCAGGGCCGGGCGCAGCTACGCGCCGGTCTATATGTTCGCCGACGACAAAGGGGCGTCCAAAACGGCGATGGGCGAGCTTATAAAATTCACCGCCATAGTCTATCAGAAAGGCGGCAGCCTCATTATAAGCCTGGATTCCGTGTCGCTGTTCGGCCCGGATAAATCTTTAAAGGCCATAGAAAAGCCGCAGGGCGAAGGCCTGCTTTCCGCCACGGCCGACCTCATCAAAAGAAGATATTACAATCTGCCGGTAAAGGTCAATGTGTACGCCCGGACCAGCGACCTGGCCCGGATACAGGCCGGCCTTATACAGAACTTCCTCAGGGGCGAACTGATGGCAGGCGAGAACATAATTTCCGGCGAGGGGTTTGAAGACGGCTTCGCCCAACAGCGCGTAGACATAGTCCTTCTGAACAAGTAAATCCCTGTAACAGCTCAGGCAGCGAGGCTGCTAGACGGCTGGGCAGCTAGACGGCTGGGCGGCTAGGCAGCTTTTTAAGGTTTGCAGAACCTTATAGCCGCCTCGCTACCTGAGCAGTTCCGCCTCCTTGCGGAAGCCGGGTTTTTCAATCTTTTATAACAGCCGCCCTGCAAAAGTTATATAATTATCTAGATGCTCAGGAATTTCAATGTTCCTCACGCAAAGGCGCAAAGGCGCAAAAAAACAGATGCATGCCCGCTTTTCTTTGCGAGCTTTGCGGCTTTGCGCGAGACAAGACAGGCCTGTAGTTACATTTTGCGGCCAAAGGCTA
>JAHJSU010000288.1 GCA_018829985.1 Elusimicrobiota bacterium
AAGAAGGAAGAATTGTGAGCCCGGCGCTGCGCCCCGCACCCCGCCGGCTGTCCTGATGCCCGCTCAGCCTGCCTGATAGCAGTTTTACACCACAACTTACCAGCCACGAAAAAAGTGCCGAGATTCATGTCGTGCACCCATTGCCCATTCTTCTATAGACGCCCTACAGGAAGAATATATATAATACATCAGATAGTGGAAAACCATTCGACTGCCTCGGCGCCACGAGCTGAAACGGTTCCTTTTCTGCCTTATTCGGCTGAAACGGCGGCGCAATTACGCGATATCGGCCGGCCGCTCGCGGCGGCCGACCGCGGCGGAGGCCTTGTTCTCGCGCCCGGCATTTCTTCTTCAGCCGCCCTAATCCCGGCTTGTCCGGCCGAACATCTGGGCGACCCGGGATTTCGCAGAACCCATAATCTTAAATACGCCTACGTGGGCGGCTCCATGGCAAACGGCATCAGTTCCACGCAGCTTGTGGAGGCTTTGGGCCGGGCCGGGATGTTGGGCTTTTACGGCGCCGCGGGCCAGCCGCTTGAGGAAGTGGAAAAAGCCATCGACCGCGTGCAGTCCCCTCCCCCTTTCAGCTGCGGTTTCAACCTCATCCACAGCCCGTCCGAGCCCGCGCTTGAAACGGCGCTCGTGGACTTGTACCTGCGACGGGGCGTACGGCTTATTGAAGCTTCCGCTTTCATAGACCTTACGCTGCCGCTCATCCGTTTCCGGACCAGCGGCATTTGCCGGAACGCCGCCGGAGAGATCGAAACGCCGAACCGCGTAATAGGCAAGATCTCCCGCGCCGAAGTGGCCGCCCGCTTTTTCTCCCCCCCCGAGGACAGGTTTTTGAGGGAATTGGTGTCGCGCGGCGAACTTACGCCCGGGCAGGCGGAGCTTGCCTCCAGGATCCCGGTGGCCGAAGATGCGACCGCAGAGGGGGATTCCGGCGGACACACCGACAACCGTCCGCTGGTCAACCTGCTGCCCGCGATATTGGCCTTGCGGGACAGGCTGCAGGAGCGTTACTCATATCCCGAAGCGCTCCGGGTGGGTGCCGGGGGCGGCATAGCCACGCCGGAGGCCGCCGCAGCGGCCTTCATAATGGGCGCGGCCTATATCGTAACCGGTTCGGTTAACCAGTCCTGCGTAGAGGCCGGCACCTCCGGCAGCGTAAAAAAAATCCTTGCAGAGGCCGAACAGGCCGACGTGGCGATGGCCGCGGCCGCCGACATGTTCGAGATGGGAGTAAAAGTCCAGATTTTAAAACGCGGCACCATGTTCGCCATGCGCGCCAACAAACTTTACGAGCTTTACCGCGCCTATAACAGTTTTGAAGAGATACCCGCCGAAATGCGCGCCGTCCTGGAGAGGGATTATTTCCGCGCCCCGTTGGCGGAGATCTGGCTGGGTACGCGCGAGTATTTTATGCGCAATGATCCCGCGCAGGCCCAACGGGCGGAAAAAGACCCAAAACATAAACTCGCCCTCGTATTTCGCTGGTACCTGGGCCAGGCGTCCCGCTGGCCGCTGGCCGGGGATGAATCCCGCAAACTGGATTATCAGGTCTGGTGCGGCCCCGCGATGGGGGCTTTTAACGAGTGGGCGAAAGGTTCTTTCCTTGAACAACCGGAAGCCCGCGACGCTGTTACCGTCGCCCAGAATTTACTCGCGGGTGCGGCGGCGCTTACCCGTCTGCACGCGCTGCGCTGCCAGGGAATAGCCGTGGATTACAGGCTGGCGCGCCAGGAGCCGCGAACAAGGGACCAGTTGTCCCGATTCTTCTAGCAAAATGGGCTTATGCCCATTTTGCTGTCACAAGTTGCAAGTCACACGTCACAAGCCGGAAAAGAGGGGCGGATTCATTACCTGTGTCTTGTGACTATTTTTACCAGAGGTAAAAATTATGAGCGTCAACGATAATTCCGTTCAGTCCCCCATAGCTATCGTGGGAATCGGCTGTCTTTTCCCTAAAGCGGAAAATGCGCGCCGGTTCTGGGCTAACATCAAAAACGGCGTTGACGCCATCACCGAAGTGCCCGCGTCGCACTGGCTGAGCGAAGATTATTTCGACAAGAACCCCAAGAGCCCGGACCGCACCTACGCGCGCAAGGGCGGCTTTTTGCTGCCGGTGGATTTTGACCCGTCGGAATTCGGGCTGGCCCCCAACGCGCTGGAAGCCACGGACAGCGCCCAGTTGATGGGCCTGCTGGCCGCTAAAATGGCGCTCCAGGACGCGGGCTACGGCGCTGAGAAAGATTTTGACCGCAGCCGCGTCAGCGTTATCCTCGGGATCGCCGGCGCGCTGGAGCTGGTAATTCCGCTGGGCGCGCGGCTCGGCCATCCCAAATGGCGCAAAGCCCTGGCCGAATTCGGCATCACCGGCGCGGACGCCGAGGCGATCATTTCCCGCGTGCAGGAGGACTATGTCCCCTGGCAGGAAAGTTCTTTCCCCGGCCTGCTCGGCAACGTGGTGGCCGGCCGCATAGCCAACCGGTTCAACCTGGGCGGCGCCAATTGCGTCGTGGACGCCGCCTGCGGCAGTTCGCTGGCGTCCGTGCACATGGCGTCCCTGGAACTCGCCGCCGGGCGCTCCTCCATGGTGGTCGCCGGCGGGGTGGACTGCTTCAACGACATCTTCATGTACATGTGCTTCAGCAAAACGCCCGCCCTTTCCGCTTCGGGCGACGCCAGGCCGTTCGACGCCTCCGCAGACGGCACCGCGCTGGGCGAAGGCCTGGGCATGATAGTCTTAAAGCGCCTGGCCGACGCGGTAAAAGACGGCGACAGGATTTACGCGGCGCTTAAAGGCGTCGGGTCCTCCTCGGACGGGAAAGGCAAGTCGATCTACGCCCCCAGCGCTGAAGGCCAGGCGCGGGCGCTGCGCAACGCCTACAGCGTCGCGGGCGTCCCGCCGGATACCGTCGAGCTGGTTGAGGCGCACGGCACCGGCACCACCGTCGGGGACGGGGTGGAAGTGGACGCCCTTACCGAGGTTTACCGGGCCGGCAAAAAGGAAGGCTCGTGGTGCGCCCTCGGCTCGGTCAAGTCCATGATAGGCCACACAAAAGCCGCGGCCGGTTCGGCCGGGCTCATCAAAGCGGTTCTCTCGCTTTACAATAAAACCCTCCCCCCCACCATAAAAGTGACCGTCCCTTTAAAACAGCTGGCGGCCGGAACCACGCCTTTTTATCTCAACACCGAGCTCCGCCCGTGGATAAAAAAAGACCACCCCCGCCGGGCGGCGATAAGCGCGCTGGGGTTTGGAGGGGCGAATTTCCACGCGGTGCTGGAAGAATACTCCCCCGAAAAACAGCAGCCGGACTGGGACGGCGACGTGCAGATAGCCGCTTTATCAGGGGCCGGCGCCGAAGCCCTGAAGCCGGAGTTAATCTCCTGGAAAGGCCTCGGCTGGGACGAACTGCGCGTAAAAGCCATGCGTTCGCGCGCGGCTTTCAAGGCCTCCGATCCCGCGCGGCTGACTTTTGTCCTTGAGCGCGACAAGCGGGACGCGGACAAAATTATAGATTCGGCGCTTTCAAACCTTACCGCGCAAGCCGCCAATAAAACCTGGACCACCCCGGACGGCGTTTTCTTCGCTTCGGGCGCGCCTGAAAAGCTGGCGGTATTATTTCCCGGCCAGGGGGCGCAGTACCCCGGCATGCAGCGCGACATAGTCTGCCGCTTTCCCGCTGCGCTGGAAACACTTTCCGCCGCCGACAAGGAGTTCGGCGGTGACTTGTCCTCGCGAAGCGGGGAAAATTCCCCGTTGGGCGGGAACAAGCGTCTGGCCGACTTCATCTATCCCAGGGCGGCTTTTACCCCCGCCCAAAAACAGCTCCAGGCGGACGAACTGCGCGACACGAAGATCGCTCAGCCCGCGCTGGGCGCGGCGTCGCTGGGCGCTTACCGGGTAATGTCCGGCTTCGGTTTGTCCCCCGACGCTTTCGCCGGGCACAGCTACGGCGAACTGGCGGCGCTTTGCGCAGCCGGGGTTTTCGACGCCCCAACCCTGTTCGCGCTGTCGAAACTGCGCGGCAGCCTGATGGCGCGCGGCGGCGGCGACCGCGGCGGGATGCTGGCGGTGCAGGCGGCTTTTGCCGATATAGAAAAGGTTATGAAAGAGGAGAAATTAGACCTCGTAATCGCCAACAAAAACGCGCCGGCGCAGTTCGCGCTGTCCGGGCGCACGGAGGAGATAAAAAGGGCCGCTGAGTGCTTCACGCGGCGCTCCGTAAAAAACACCGCGCTCCAGGTTTCCGCCGCTTTCCACAGCCCCCTTGTGGCCGGGGCGCAGAAAGAATTCGCGGCGGCGCTGGAAAAAATTAAATTCAACAGGCCGCAATCCCGGGTTTACGCCAACAAAACAGCCGACGCCTATCCCGATTCCGCCGACAAGGCGCGCGAAATCCTGGCCTCGCAGCTGGCTTCGCCCGTGGAATTTACGGCGATGATTGAAAAAATGTACGCCTCCGGTTTGCGGGTATTCCTGGAGGTGGGCCCCGGCTCGCGGCTTACCGGGCTTACGGCCTCCATCCTGGCCGCTCGGGAGCATACCGCCTTCGCCCTTGATTCCTCTTGCGGCAAACGCTCCGGCATAGCGGACGCCGCCCGCGCGCTGGCCCGCCTGGCCTCGCTAGGCTGCCGCCTGGACCTTTCTTCCTGGGAAAACGGCGAGGCCGGGGTAAAAGACGCGATTGAGAAGAAAGTTTCCAAACTGGCGGTAAAACTGACCGGGGCCAACTACCGCTCTCCCCGCCCGGCGACAGGTCAGGAGGGGAAGGTAACCGGTATCCGGTATCCAGTAACCAGTCAAGGAAGAGAAACCGATAAGCTGTTACCGGTTACCGATTACCGGTTACCGGCTGCCAATATTTCCTTCACTTCCGACGCCCTGCGCATAACGCAGGAAAGCATGGCCGCCCTTCAAAAAATACAGGAGCAGACAGCTTTGCTGCACGCCCGGTTCCTTGAGGGACAGGAAGCCGCCCAGCGCTCCTTCCAGGCGCTGGTAGACCAGCAGCAGCAGCTTTTCAGCGGCGCGCCGGCCGGCGGGGAACAGGGGGAAGTAACCGGTATCCGGTATCCGGTAACCGGTCAGGAGGGGAAGGTAACCAGTAACCGGTATCCGGTATCCAGTCAAGAGGAGAAAATACCCGGTAGGCAGTTACCGATTACCGACAATCATCCTTCCGTCCCGGTAGAACAGATCCTGCTAGGGATAGTCTCCTCCCAGACCGGCTACCCGGCTGGGTCATTGAACATTGACATGGACATGGAATCCGATATGGGCATCGATTCCATCAAGCGCGTGGCCATACTATCGGAACTCCATGAAAAACTGCCCTCCGCACCGCGCATTACGCCCGAACAGATGGGCTCCA
>JAHJSU010000289.1 GCA_018829985.1 Elusimicrobiota bacterium
GGATCAAGCGCACGAACGCGGCGAATAACGAATATTGGGAGAGCCGCGCCCTGGCGGAGGTTCTGGAATACACGCAATACCGGAACTTCGAGGCTGTAATCGAGAAGGCTAAGCTGGCGTGTTTCAACAGCGGGCATCGTAATTGAGGATCATTTTGCTGACGTCAGCAAAATGATCGAGATCGGGTAAAAGGTACCTTTTTACACTCAAGACTAAAAAAATAGGTGTCCCCTATTAAAGAAGGGATAGTGTCAGTTGCCTGGCGCCTTATTTGTATTTCCCTTATCTTTTTAATACAATTAATATATGCGATATTCCTAAATCCATGACGGGATTCCCCTTACTTTTTCACCAGCATACATCATAGCGAGGTCTAGCACAATGAACAATGAGAAGATAGCGATAATAGGTTTGGGCATAACGGCCCCGGAAGCCGGCAATAAAGACCAGTTTTGGCAGAATATACTGGACGGCAAAAATTGCCTCAGCGAGGTCCCTAAAGACCGCTGGGACTGGCGGCTCTATTATTCGGAGGACAGGAAGGCCGCGGACAAGACCTATTCAAAAATAGGCGGCTTTATCAAAGATTTCACTTTTAATTCCATCAAGTACAAGATACCGCCGCAGACCGCTTCCCAGATCTCCCGCCTGCAGCAGATAACCATAGAAACCGTCAGGATGGCGCTCGAGGATTCCGGCTATGATAAGAAAGCTTTTGACCCCAGGAAAGCCGCCGTTGTAATAGGCAACGCCATGGGCGCCATGCGCAAAGAACTGACCGACCTGCGGGTGTACAAATACCTGAACGCAGACTTTATGCGCAAAGGCAAGACCTTCTCGGCGCTGTCCCGGGAGAAGCGCGAAGGCATCATTAAAGAATATGAAACCAGCGTGGACGAAAACATCCTGAAGATAACCGAAGATACCATGCCCGGCGAGCTTTCCAACGTGACGGCCGGCAGGATCTCCAACGTATTCAACCTGACCGGCCCCAATATGACCATAGACGCCGCCTGCGCCTCCTCGCTGGCGGCGCTCGATTACGCGGTGCTGGGACTGCGGGCCGGCAAGTTCGACCTGGCCGTGGCCGGCGGGGCGGATGAGATGATGTCGGCTCCCGCTTACGTTAAATTCTGCAAAATAGGCGCGCTCTCGCATAACGGTTCCTGGACCTTCGACGAACGGGCCAACGGATTCGTGATGGCGGAAGCCGTGGCCGTATATATCCTTAAAAGATACCCGGACGCGGTCCGCGACGGCGACAGGATTTACGCGCTGATAAATTCGGTGGGCGCCTCCTCCGACGGAAAAGGCAAGGGCATCACCGCCCCGAATCCCAAAGGCCAGAAGCTGGCCATAGAGAACGCCTTCGCCCGGGTGGATTACACTCCGGGAGACGTGGACCTGATAGAAGCCCACGGCACCGCGACAAGTGTGGGCGACGGAGCGGAAGTGGAAGTGCTGAAAGAAGTTTTCGGACCCCATCTGAAGGGCTCCAAAAAAATAGGGCTTACCGCGATCAAGTCGCAGCTAGGCCACACAAAAGCGGCCGCCGGCGCGGTCAGCATAGTAAAAACCGCTTTAGCCCTTTACCACAAGACGCTCCCCACCTCTATAAACTGCGTAAAACCGAACCCGGCCATAGACTTGAACATTTTTAAGGTCATAACCAAAGCCGAACCCTGGGAGACCGGCGGCATAAGAAGAGCCAATGTCTCGTCCTTCGGTTTCGGCGGCACCAATTTCCATGTGACGATGGAAGAGTACGCAGGACAGCCGCCGAACGCCAGTAACCAGTCATCAGTAACCAGTAACCAGTTACCGGCCACCGGTTACCGGTTACCGGTTACCGGTCACCAGCCGGTGACGGAAAATCCCAAGACCCCGTTCTCCGGCCTTCAGGGAGAAACCGTCACTTTTACGGCGCCCACGCCGCAGGCCGTGCTGGACCTGGGCCGGTCGCTTTCCGAATCCGCCATAAGCCGCTGGCCCGACGTTCATCCCATGTCCCTTTTCGCCCAGCCCCTTAACGCCAAACCGCCCGAAGAGTGGGGGGTCTCCATAGTGGCAAAATCCCCGGCGGACCTGAAGGATAAGATAGATTTCCTGAACAAGAACGCCAAGGCCGAAACCTGGGCAAAGCCGCCGCTCAACTTCAAGATGAAAGGCATTTATACTTTCCAGCGGACTAAATACGCCGCCAAGATAGGCTTCTTGTTCCCCGGGCAGGGTTCCCAGTACGTCGACATGATGCGGGACCTGGCCGCCAAATACGACGAGGTCCAGGAGACCTTCAACGAAGCCGACGTCATCTTGAACAAGATGATAGGCGTGACGCTTACCGACACGCTCTGGTCCAAGCCGGGCGAATCCAGGGAAGAGCTTGAAAAACGCGAAGCCGCCATCAAGCAGACCCAGATGACCCAGCCGGCGGTCATGACCGCCGACATGGCGATGTTCCGCCTGCTGGCCTCCTTCGCCGTAAAGCCGGATATGGTAATAGGCCACAGCCTGGGCGAATACGCGGCCGCGACCGCCGCCGGCGTCTTCACGCTTGAGAACGGCCTCAGGGCCGTGACCAGCAGGGCCAAAGAGATGTCGAACGTAAAGCTGGACGACCCCGGGAAGATGGCTTCGGTGGCCCTCGGCGCCGACAAAGTGGAAAAGGAACTCAAAAAAATCAAAGGCTATGTCATCTGCGCGAACAAGAACTGCCCGCTCCAGACCGTCATCGCGGGCGACCGGAAAGCTGTTGAAAAAGCGGTGGAGATGTTCAACGCCATGGGCGCCCAGGCCCAGGAGATACCGGTTTCGCACGCGTTCCATTCCGCCTTTATAGAACCGGCCATGGGGCCTTACAGGAAGTTCCTTGAGAACATACCGATAGCCTCGTGGAACATACCTATCCTGTCCAACGTCACGGCCGATTATTTCCCCGGCGATAAAAAGAGCGTCTACGACCTGCTGATAAAACAGATGACCAGCCCGGTGGAATTCATAAGGCAGCTGGAACGCATGTACGCCGACGGCGTGCGCACCTTCATAGAATGCGGCCCCAAGCGCGTGCTCAGCGCGTTCGCCACCGCCACGTTCAAGGACAAAACCGACATAAAGGTGCTGGCATCCAACCATCCCAAGCGCGGCGGCATCACCGAACTGAACGACCTGCTGGCCAACCTGACGGCCCTGGGCTTTGAGCTGAACTGGAACGGGAAATACCCCGAAGCCGGCGGCAAATTATTTAATCCCTATTATCTGAACTGGGCGCTTCAGCAGCAGGGGTTAGGGGCGAGGGGCGAGGGACTAGAGAGCAGCGGGGAGAAATCCGCCCCCTATACGCTGGACGCTAGCCGCTCGACGCTTTCCCAAGACAAGCAATCCTTCGCCGCGAAATACGGTTTCAACTTCAATAACATCGTCGTCTCCGGCATAGCCGCCGGCACCCCGGGCACCTGGGACAGGATGTTCCGCGAGCACAACATCGACGAAATCCTGGCCGGGCATAACATGATAGAGCCTCTCCCGAAGGAGTGGCGCGAAAAGCAGATAGAGAAAAACGTCATCCGCGTGGTCAAATCGCCCGACGGCAACCACAGGATAGAGAAGATAGATTCGCTGGACCAGGCCATAAAGCTCTCAGCCAGGAAAGGGCGGTTCGACATAGAAAAGGAATTCGGCCTGCCCAATAACATCGTGAAGGCCCTGGACGCCACGTTCGAAATGGCCATAGCGGCCGGCGTCCTGGCGCTGAAGGACGCGGGCATCCCGTTGATCCATTACTACAAAAAGACCACGACCGGCGGCTGGCTGCCTGAGAAATGGGTTCTGCCGGAATCCCTCGCGGACGAGACAGGCGTCATCTTCGCCTCGGCCTTCCCCGTGCTGGATTCGCTGCTGCGCGAGGCGACCAACTACTTCAACTACAAATACAGGGGCAGGTCCGCTTCTGAAATGTGGGAAATCTACGACGCGCTGATAAACAAGCTCGAATCCCCGAAAGACAAGCAGGCCTTGAGAGTCTGGGTCGAGCAGAATTTCGGCGGCCACCGCGCGGGTCCCGACAAGGACACGTTCGCATTCAGCCAGAATTTCCTTATGAAGGTGATCCCGATAGCGGACAGCCAGTTCGCGCAATGGGTCGGCGCGAAAGGCCCGGCCATGCATATAAGCGCGGCCTGCGCTTCCACCACCCAGGCCGTGCATACAGCCGAATGCTGGCTGAGGACCGGCAAGGCGAAAAGGGTCGTGATAATAGCCGCCGACGACATCACGAACGAAATTATACAGAGCTGGACCATGCCGGGTTTCCTGGCTTCGGGCACGGCCTCCACGAGGGAAAATGTTTCGGAGGCCGCGCTGCCGTTCGACAGGAGAAGGGACGGGCTGATAGTCGGTTCCGGCGCGGTCGGCATGGTCATAGAGGACGAAACGCTCGTGAAGGCGAGAGGAATTAAGCCGCTCGCGAGGGTTCTCGCCACCGAATCCGCGAACAGCGCTTACCACGTGAGCCGGCTCGATACCGAGCATGTCGCGGACGTGATGACAAAATTCATCGCGAAAATAGAAAGCACCTACGGCCTGAACAAAAAGGACTTTGCTCCCAAGACCATGTTCATGTCGCACGAGACCTATACGCCGGCAAGAGGCGGAAGCGCCTCCGCCGAGGTTAAAGCTTTGAAAAGGGCTTTCGGGTCCGACGCCGATAAAGTGATCATCAGCAACGTAAAAGGTTTCACGGGGCACACCATGGGCTCCTCTCTGGAAGAGGTGGTGGCGGTACGCGCTTTGAATACCGGCATAATACCGCCGATAGCCAATTATAAAGAACCGGACCCCGAACTCGCCGGCATCAACCTGTCAAAAGGCGGGAAATACGACTTTGAATACGCGCTCAGGTTCGCGGCGGGTTTCGGCTCGCATATGGCCATGTCGTTCATCCAGCGCGTCTACAAAGAAGGCGAGCCCAGAATAGAGGACCCGTTGAAAAACCAAAATTGGCTTAAGGCCGTCTCCGGCGAGGAAAAACCGGAGCTTGAAACGGTCTTTAACACTTTAAGGATAAAGGATAAGAAAATGGCCGGCAAGCCGCCGGCGGCGCCGGTCACAAGTCATAAGGGGAACCAGTTGCCAGTTGCCAGTAACCAGTCACCAGTTGCCAGTAACCAGTTGCCAGTAACCAGTTACCAGTCAACGGCAGTTACCGCTCAGACACCGGTTACCGATTACCGATTACCGGTTACCAGCCAGGACGCAGTCCAGGCTGAGATTTTAGACATGATCGCCGAAAAAACCGGCTATCCGAAGGACATGCTGGATATGGACCTGGACATGGAAGCGGACCTCGGCATAGACACGGTCAAACAGGCCGAGCTGTTCGCCGCCATCCGCGAGCATTACGGTATTACGCGCAAGGAGAACCTCTCCCTCAAGGATTACCCGACCATAAGACACTGTGTTCGTTTCGTATTGGACGAAACGAAC
>JAHJSU010000290.1 GCA_018829985.1 Elusimicrobiota bacterium
ATAACATCCACAGGACCATTTATTTTTCTGTTTTTCAAACCATGAGCCGGTGAACCACGAAGGGGAACCGCAGAGCTCTCGCAGTGTTGTCCGTTGGCCCCAAAGGCATTGTAAGGCCTCTGTTGCCTCCGCAATTGCATTCTTCTGCGGGGTAGAGAGAGCGCAGGCTAAAGCCTGCGACTACCGGGAGGGGTTCACCGAATGTTTACAAAACAACCAGCTAAGTAACCAGGGAATAAGACCAACTAATGTAAGAAATATGAAAATTTTATAATTGTACATAAACTCAAAAACGCTGTTTGTTTTGGCGGCTATATTATAAACGCAATAACATGCATAAAACAAAACAGGAACAGGAAGAAACCAGTGAAACACTTTTTTGCCTTTTTCCCTTAATTTAACGCTCCATCGGAAAAGCCCGCAGAAACAGAATGCGATGAAAATATTCACCATCGGATACGTCAAAACGTCATTTATTATGATGCGGCTTAGCGGAAGGCCCGTAACGGATTCCAGGGTCCATATAGAAATCGGCGGAAGAAACGTCAGTCCGCCGCCCCATTTTTTTATTTCATCTTTTGTCACATGCAGAAGTCCGGGTAGGGCCTCTCCGGCTTCAGGGCCGATGGCTCTGCAGGCTTTTAGAATCTGCATCCTGGCACCTATGGAAATAGAGTCATCTTTGTCGACGTCGAATAATGCCTCCAGAAAAACCGGCATTATCAGATTCTTGTTGTTTGTATAGTCAAGTTCCCCCAATGCCGCCGCAGCTTCATAGCGAATGAGTTTATGCCTGTTGTTTAAATGGTTTTTTAACGCCGATATGGCGCCGTCTTTTTTTGCCCCTAATTTACCCTTGAAGTTCCCAAAATAGTTTATAATCCGTTCTATAACCTTTAAATCCGCATCCCCGCCGTTCATCGGCTCATTTAACGCTTCAATGCAAAGATTGATTATTAAGCTCCTGTCGGTGGAAATATTGTAATACATGTCAAAAAACAACAACTCCGACGCGGCAAGATAGCGAATGGTTTTTTCATCGTCGGCTAACCGTTTTTCCAGCGCTTTTATCAGGTCCGATTCCGCTTCTTTGTTTATTTCTTTTGAACGGTGCGCAATATGGAAAACAGTCTGCACATTTTTTACCGCGTTTTTACGAACAGCCGGATTTGTGTTTTCAAGCTCTTTGATTATCCCATCCCGTATACTTGCAACATATATCGCAGCGTCCGGCTTTTTCTTCTCCATAAACGCCGGACCCGAAGGCGCTGCTGCGAACAATGGGCGCCCCAGAAAAAGCAGCAATAAAAAATAACAATATTTTTTCATTATTTCCACCCTGCTCCCGGCTGGACAGGAGCGCCCAGAATCTTTTCTATTATTCTTATATCCCGGGAATATATTATACCGGCAAAAGGAAGAATCAGGACCGGGGACAAAAGAAATATAAACGCCAGACCGGCGGCGCTGAACCCCCAGTCAACATACAGTTCGCGGCTGATTTCAGCCAGAGAAAGCAGAATTATTATCGAGGTCCAGAGACGCGGGGATTTTTTATCCAGCCATAAGGAAAGGCCCTGTAAAAATCCGTAATCCCTATCATGCAAAGCGATGTTTCCCTCGCCTGTTATCCGAAGTCTATTAACGACCAATGCAAAACCCATTGAGCTTGCAACAACAAAGATAAAGCACAACAATGCACATAAATAAGCGCAGAGTTTAAACAAATTAACATCAAAAAGACGGGCTTTGAACGAGATAACTTTAAAGAAACCAAAGGCATACTGGTCATAAGCATACAGACCGGAAGCTGCCACAATTCGAACCGCGAACAACCAACTCAGACCTATCACTAAAATCCCCACAAAAAAGATCCATTTAAAGCGGACAATTGCGAAAGCCCCCTCTACATATCTGATTTCTTTCCGGCTGAGTATATTTTGAAAATTCATTGAGTTCCCCTGGCGTAATCCTCCAGTTCTTGTATATCCTCGTCGGTGAAGCCCATCTTCCGTAAATCATCATTTTCAGGAACGATTCCTGTTCCCTGAAAGTCAGACAAGGAATCATAGCCTGCGTTTCTCAGGCTATCAATAGTTCTTTTTATCTCTTTCTTTTTATTTTTTATAGCTTGTTTTCTCGCCCACTCCTCGGCTTCTCGCTGACCTTTTATAAATCCAACGATAAGTGCTATCACACTAATTACTAGCAATGCCAAACCTCCTAGAGACAAACCAGCAGCAAGAAGACCTACTCCAACAAGCGCTGCAATTATACCTGCCCAGTCTAACCAGCCATACGGCCATGCGGGCGGTTCCAATCCATCTTCGGTCTCCGGTTCCTGCTCCGCCCTGCATTCCCCGTTCACCGGGTTTGTTCCGGGGGGACAGCCGCAACTTTCTATTTTTGTCGGAAGGTTATTCTTCTTGGCCCTGGCGTTCTCTATTCCTGCCTACATATTCTTAATACCCTCTTCAGCCACACTAATCCCGTCACTGCAGTCTTTTGGGTTTAAGGCGACTGACGCTGGGGCGCATACTCCCTCTCCCTTCATTAATGCCGTCAATACGTTCTGGTATGTCAGTTCAGCATCTTCGTACATCTTGATTTCCTTGTCTGATAGTTCTATTGCAGCTCGACGAAGGTTTACGCATGCGTCATATACATCATTTGAAGCCGCTTCGGCTTTTTGCGGCAAAAGAGCGGTCTTTGCGAACTCAAGGGTTGGTTTATTCTCCAGGCTGAAGTCGGTTAGCGGGCTGACTTTACTGAGATCCGGCTCGGCGGCCTTTAAATCCAGCAGCAGGCCGCCGCCGGTCAGGGCGGCGGGGTTGGAGGAATCCGGGTCGAAGTCTTTGGCCGGAAGATTGGGATCCACGCCGTCAAAAAGAACGGAACCCGTTTTCTGTGAACTCTCTATTGTGGAATTTTTCTTGCCGGCATCGGCGGCTTTGTCCTGGGCAGTTTTTATTTGAGAGGAGGCAGAGCAAGCTCTGCCACTACAGTTGTTATTTGCAGCAAAGGAAATCGGATTTAAAAATAAAAGCGCAGCGGCGAGAACCGCCGATATGATTAATTTGGTTTTCATTATGCCCCCGCCCCGCTAAAAAACAAATTCAACTATTTACAAGACTTAAGACTCAAAACTTTCCGCCGGAGGCGGATCCGCTTGCCCGCCGGCCGTTTTGGAGGGCCGGTCGTTTGGCGGAAAAATTCATAACTCCCGTCCGCCTTAGGCGGACGGGCTTACAGCGCGCTGTCGTTGAACTCTACGGCCGCCACGAAAGGCGACCGGGACAGCTCGCTTATCATGTCTACCGGCAGGCTGCCGGTCACGTCAAAAGCGGTGAATTTGGCGTGCGCGGAATTCTGGGGCAGGCGGAGGATGTTTTCGGAAGTAAAGCCG
>JAHJSU010000291.1 GCA_018829985.1 Elusimicrobiota bacterium
AGCGGCGGGATAAGCCACCGGATTACGCTGCAGTATGGTTTCTGACCCGCTAACCCGAAAAATCATCAGTTGAATTTTTGGATTAGCGGGGTGGGATAATGTTATTGTTCGAAGAAACTTTTTTGATATACAATAAAATGCGTTACAATGTGGATAGTGGCGGGTTTAATCATCAATCATTGATTCGGGGTTGTGCCGGGCACTCCGGCAAGCAGGATAAAACGCGCCTATGGCGCGGGGTGGCAGCGGCGGAATTTCAGGGAGAGGAAAAATGCTAAACAAAAACAATTTCGTTTCAGACGGGAGCAAGAGAGGCTTCTTCAGTTTCATCTTCGGGCGGCGGTTAACCGCCGCCCGGCTGAGCGCTCACTCCACTGTGATAACTCCGGCTGTGGCTGGAAAATCTCTTATTTCCGCTGTAAGGGCGTTCTGCTGTATGTTTTTATTTTTAATCTTCACCTCTCCCGCCGTATATGCCGAACCGGATTCCAGTTTTTATATTGATTTTTCCACCCAGCAAAAACAGGCTGTTGCGGATTTCATCAACTATCTTGAGGTAAACGCGGCTACCGCCACGATTACGGCCAAAATAACCGAGCTGGCGGCCCAGCTTGAGGTAAACATTGACACGGCCGCGTTAGCGGCCGAACTCAACAGGTGGATCGGAACATATAACGAGCTGGACGAGCTGCATTACAAAATCATCACAGGGACGGACGTCTTTACCTATATGGGCAAGCCGGTCGATCCCAATGTCACCAGATTCTCAACCTGGACCTGGAGCCCCTATGATTTCTACACGGGGATGTCAACTTACACCTGGGGCGGGCTTTTCCCGGACGGCCTGCCGCAGAGCTTTATTTATGTCCTGGAACCGGGCAAAATTATCAATCATCAACAGGCTGTTGAGGATTTCATCGATTATCTGCTGGTAAACGTGGACACAACCACGATTACGGCCAGAATAACAGACCTGGCCGTCCAGCTTGAAGTAAAGGTTGATACGGCTGCTTTAGCGGTCGAGATCGGCAGATTAATCGGGACATACAACGATATAGACGATTTGCGCTACAAAATTTTAGTGGGGACGGACGTCTTTACCTATATGGGCAAGCCGGTTGATCCCAATGTTACCAGATTCTCAACCTGGACCTGGAACGCCGGTGATTTCTATACGGGGATGTCAACTTACACCTGGGGCGGGCTTCTCCCGGACGGCCTGCCGCAGGACTTTATTGATATTGTGGCGCCGGACATGATCGTCAATAGCGGCCTGTCGCCTGCCGCTGTAAGGAGCTACTTAAGAAGCACAAAAGCGGATGAATATAAAAACACCCTCATCACGGAACCCAACGACCCGGAGGCGAATTTCGGGCTTGCCTTGATTGAAATTGACGAGTTCGTGGAAAAAAATCGCGATAATTTTAATACTCTGGTTGTCGCGCTCAGCAGCGGGAATCTTTCCGAAGTGTACCGCGTTTACAAGAGCACCGGTTTCTCCGGCGCGCTCGGCGTCATAAAGAGCCGCATGGATATTGTGAAAAAAGCGGATTTTTTCTGGTTTACCGTGGTGGAGAGGCATACCGCTGACGCCGACCCCTTCGTAATCAAAGCGGGGGAAGAGGTGTCTCCGGCGTTAATCCCTCTGCCGTTCAGTGATTTGCCGGTGTCAATCGACTTGCCTTTCAATGTGTTGCCGGCGTCAATCCCCTCGCCTTTAATAAAACTGCTGGCCAGCCCGGTTGATTTGATAAAAGCGGCGGGCGAAGAAATTGACAGTCTGATTTCCGAGTTCATTAAAATCGGCCCGTATATCTTTAACCTCAACCCGAATAACCTTGATTTCTCCAAGGCGACAAACCCGCAGGGATATATAGATGCGCTGCGGGCCTCGAATTCCGCTTTCCTGTCTCTGAAGATCGCGGGCGGCGGCGCGGAGATGCAGGCTTTCGGGGGCAGGCTAGAAGCCAACCTGGATAAACGCGTAAGGGCCTTGAAAAGCTTTAAAGTATTCCTAGGCAGCATTAGTTCTCAGTTTATCCTTACTGGGCTGGATGAACAGATCGCCTTCGCGGAAATGTGCCTCGCTGATTTGCGCTATCCCGCGCTCTACACGGTTATAGACGGAAGGATGGTAAATCTTTCCTCCTGGTTCGACACGCCCCCGGCCAATCTCCTGACCGTGATGGAAAACAATCTTAATAAAACCGATCCGACCCTGGCCGGGCTCTTCCCGGGCGAGGAAATTACCGGCATAGGCTATGTCACGGGCAAAGTGACCAGGTCCGCCGGGGAAACGGCGGTTAACGGGGCGCTGGTGGAGGCGTTTCTTAACGGCGTGGTCTCATCGTCAACAACAACCGGCGCCGACGGGAATTACACGCTGGAACTGGCTACCGGAACCCGGAATCTGCGCGCGGGCATGGCCGGTTATTTCCCCAAAACGGCCGCCGCGCTTGTGCTTGGCGGCAAGATTGCAACGCTTAATTTCGCGCTGGAAGCCGCCGCCTCATCCGGCACTATTGCCGGCAGAGTCGTCAAGTCTGACGGGAGCACCGGGCTGCCTGACGCGCTGGTAAAAATATTCAGCGGCGCCGTCCTGGTAAACTCGGCGGCCACCGATGCCTCCGGCAATTACAGTGTTGACATCGCCGCCGGGGAGTATACCCTGGAAGCGGGCAAGAGCGGATATGAGACAAAAACCGGCCGCGCGGCCGTAATCAGCGGCCAGACAACCAGCGTTAACTTCACGCTTAAGTCTGCATACGGCTCGATCTCCGGAAAAGTTGTAGTGAAGACCAGCACCACCACCGCGATCGCCGGGATTCATGTCGAAGTACGCGCCGGCGGCGCTCCCGGCACAGTAGCGGCGAGCACCATCACCGCTGTCAACGGAACCTACACATTCGCGCTGCTCCCGGCCGGCAATTACCTGGTCGGCGTAATCCGGAGCGGAGAGCAGGGCTATGTGGACAGGTATTATAACGACAAGCCCGACCGTTACGCCGCAGATTTGGTGGCTGTCGTTCCGGAGGCGGATACGCCGGATATAAATTTCGCGCTTCCCCGGGCGGGGAAAATTTCGGGCGTGGTAATAGACCAGTGGGACGCGGGCTTCCCGGGCGTCAAAATTGAAGCCATTGAAAAGGAATGGAAAAACTGGGGAACGCCGCGGGACCCCATAACCGGCGCAACGATACCCACAAGCGCCACCGGCTACTATGAGATTACCGGGCTGCCTCCCGGTGAATATATAGTCCGGGCCACAGATAATAATGGCGGACTAAATCCGGGCGCAAAACCGGTTTACTTTGATGGCAAGACTACCTGGGCGGCCGCGTATAAGTTCGGGATCAGCGCAGATGTCGTAATCTCTACCGCCAACTTTACCCTGACCCGGGATACGGTCCCGCCCACCGGGACTCTGTCCATCAACCAGGGTGCGTCATCAACCACCTCGCGCGCGGTGGCGCTGACCGTGACAGGAACCGACACTATAAGCGGTATTGACCGGATGCGATTCTCCAACACGGGGACGGAATGGACTACCTGGCAGGCTTACAGCACCGCGGCGGTGCATTGGCAGCTTGCCGGGATAATCGGCGCGAACACCGTGTATTTGCAGCTGCGCGATAAGGCGGGCAATGTTTCGCCCTCTATTACAGCGGTCATTACGGCTTCTCTGCCGCCTTTGCACGCGCCGGTGGAAATGGTGTGCAGCGCCTACAAGAGCGACCAGTGGTGGTATAAGGAGGCTTATCGCTGGATTGATGGGGATTGGTGGTCTGGCTGGATTTATGGGAGTCAGCAAAATTTCAATGAGAAAAAGCCGGGCCTGACCGAGTTAAGTTTCTTCAGCCGTCCATGGAATTCCCCACCGCCGAATATTGAGTGCACATTCACAACCGATGATAATCCTGATTCTCTCAAGTTGCTTTTGGGCGCTGAATGGTTCCAGTTCACGAAAGTGGGGGAGGCAGCTGGCAGGCAGTCGTGGTCCGTCACCCTTCTGTCGGCGGATGTGGAGCGGATATGGAAACAGGACCCGAACTGGCAGTGGGACGGGTTAAGAATGCTCATAAGCCCGGCTGCCGTTGAAATCGGCAGGAGCGGGGAAACAAGGCAGGAGCCGCTCCCGCCCTTTAGGATAACCAGGACCGACCCCAGCGGCTACGTTACCAATTCATCAAATAACGAACCAATCGCCGGGGCGACGGTCACTCTCTACTACTTCAATACCGGGAGCGGAGCGTTTGAATTCGCGGATCCAAATTTCGTCGGCATAACACCGGAGGTGAATCCCCTCTATACCGATGCCGATGGATACTACCGCTGGGATGTTGAGGACGGCAGGTATTACGTTAAAGTGGAAGCGCCCTGGTACGGGACTGTCACGCAGAGCAGTATTGTCACCATACCGCCGCCCGTGACGGATCTGGATATCCAAATGGCCTCCATTGACGTGACCCCGCCCACCGGCTCGGTTGTAATATCGGAAGGCCAGTATACCGAGTCGCCTGTTGTGAACCTGATCATTACCTCAAGCGACACCGAATCCCAGGTAAAAGCGATGCAGCTCAGTCAGAGAGCGGACTTCGCCGACGCGGTGTGGGAAGCCATAGTTTCATCGCAGACAACAAAACAGTTCACGCTCCTGTCCGTCAACGGTTCGGGAAAGCGGTTTAAGCTGAACGCGGATACCGGTCTCAAGACGGTTTACGTCCAGTTTAAGGATGTGAACGGTAATATATCCACGGTGACGGTTAATGCGGCGCTTGTCAGCTCAACTCTGGACGGAGCGCATCCCTACCCGAATCCGTTTAAGCCGAACAGCGGCCTGAATCATACGGGGATCACCTTTACCGGCCTGCCGGCTAAGGTCAGATTGCGGATCTTCAACCTTGCAGGTGAAATGATCTACGACGCGGAACAAGCCACGACCGGCACGCTACCCTGGGACGCGAAAAACATGTCCGGAGGAAAAGTGGCAAGCGGGGTTTACATATATTACCTGACCGAACCGGGCACGGGGTATAAGAAAAAAGGCAAGTTGGCGATCATCCGCTAAATAAGGGGAACAAAATATGAACAGAAAAAAAATTTGTCCGGCTTTGGGTTTTGGGTTATCGCTCTGTTTTTTTATCAGCCTGCCGGCTGGTGTCTGCGCAAGCGCTATCAGTTCAAACGCCGGAACGGCGTCCTCGGCGTTTCTTAAAATTGGCGCCGGCGCAAGACCGGCGGCGATGGGAGATTCGTTTGCCGGCGTTGCCGATGATGTGAACGCCCTTTACTGGAATCCGGCCGGAATCGCCCGGCTGGAGAACCGTGAAATGACATTCTCGCATAATATCTGGCTTGAAGACACGAATTATGAGTATCTCGGGTTTGTTCAGCCGTTAGGCAACTACGTCGTGGGAGCGGGCGTGAGTTATCTTAATATCGGCGCAATGGACGGGTGGGACGTCAATAACGCGCCGACAGGCGATTTTTCCGCGCACAGCATGGCCGTCGCTTTATCAGTCGGGCGGGTGATCGACGATAAATTATCGCTTGGCCTGACGCTAAAGACCGTACAGGAGAAGATAGAAACAGAATCCGCCTCCGCTTTCGCCGTAGACGCCGGAGGCATCTACAGGCTGGGGGAAAATTCCAGCGCCGCCCTCGTGGTGCAGAATCTGGGCACAGGGATGAAATTCGTAAAGGAAAGCGCCGGCTTGCCCATGAACATAAAGATAGGCGGAGCGCACAGAATGCTGGAGAAAAAGCTGGTTTTGAGCCTTGATTTTAACAAATACACCGACACCAGGTTCCGGGGCAATTTCGGCGCCGAGTACGGGCTGGCGGAAATGCTGGCCCTCCGGCTTGGATATAACGGCGGCAACGATATGGGGTCGGGGCTGACCTGCGGTTTCGGCTTTAAGATTTCCCGCATTAATTTTGACTACGCTTTTGTCCCATACGGGGATTTCGGCGATGCCCACCGTTTCTCGCTGTCGTATGGCTTTCGGCAATAACGCGCCGTAAGTCGTTATCCTTCATCCCTCATCCTTCACGGCGCCCTTCGTGGACCTCGGGAACACCTTCCGCTACTCCCTGCTGGTTAAGTTTTAGGAACCCGTCCGGACCTTCGATCCCGCGTATATTTTTAGTATTATAGTCGTAAACCCGAAAATTGCGGTTGAAGCCGGTTGCTTATAGAGAAAGCAATGGATTAAAATAACGTTTCTCCTCTTCGCGAGGAGGGGAGTGGAGCGAAGCGACACAATTCAGCAAAAACAGGTGGATTGAAACATGAGCTATACCAATAAGGACCTGGCGGCGGTCTCCGCGGAGCGGCGGACCTGGGGCACCTGGAATTATGCCGCGCTCTGGATCAGCATGAGCCTGTGCATCCCCACTTACATGCTCGCCAGTTCCCTGATAGACGGGGGCATGAACTGGAAGCAGGCCATCCTCACGATACTTCTCGGGAACCTTATCGTTCTGGTCCCGATGGTCCTGAACGGTCATGCCGGGGCGAAATACGGGATACCGTTCCCCGTGCTGGTGCGCGCGAGCTTCGGCATGAGAGGGGCCAATCTCCCGGCTATGCTGCGCGCGATCGTGGCCTGCGGCTGGTTCGGCA
>JAHJSU010000292.1 GCA_018829985.1 Elusimicrobiota bacterium
ACAAAGTCACAAAGGCACGAAGGCAATCAGATAAGAAATCGTTTAATCCAGCCACAAAGTCACAAAGGCACGAAGGCAATCAGATAAGAAATCGTTTAATCCAGCCACAAAGTCACAAAGGCACGAAGGCAATCAGATAAGAAATCGTTTAATCCAGCCACAAAGTCACAAAAGCACGAAGGCAATCAGACAATAAACCGTTTGATCCATAAACTTTCTTTGTGCCTTGGTGTCTTAGTGGCTGATGCAGTTACATTATATATTAAAACTCCTTTTTTCTGAACAACAGCAGGGAAAACAGATACGGGACGATAAACCAGAAAAAAATATAAATAAAAAGGAAAGCCGGGCCCGGCCCGTCGGCGGCGCGCCCGCCCAGGTCCCTGGCGTTGAAAAGGCCGAAATTGGGAATAAAATAAGCGGTCGCTTTCAGTGCCCAGGACGCGGCTCCGGACGACTTTTCAATAAGGAACTTCGCTTCCTGGGTGAAATGGCCCAGGGTCCAGAGTATTGCCGCTATGGTCACGGTGGAGATGACGGAGGTTGAAAAAAGAGAGATAAAAACCGCCACGGACGTGATAATGAGCAGTTTAAACCATATAAAGACAACGGCTTCGAAATAAAAACCGGGAAGCGCGAAGCCCCTCAAAGCCATAAGGCTCAGGTGTATAAGGCCCATGACGGCAAGCATAAGCGCCGAAGTCAGGTAAAGGCCGGCGGTTTTGCCCAGCAGATAAGCGGGCTTTGAGACCGGCCTTGAGAATACCAGGTATATGGTCTTGGTCTCTATTTCCCGGGTTATGGTCCCGGCCGCCGACATCAGCGCGTAGGCGAGCGCTATAAGTTCCATCAGGGCGAGTCCCGAGTCGATCAGGACTCTCGACTCTTCATCCACCGCCATGGCGCCGATCAAAAGCGAAGCGTATATAAGCACGGCCGCGAAAACTATAAAAATGGCGAAAAACCTGTTCTTATAGTTTTCCCTGAGGGAATGCGAGGCTATTATCCCGGCGGTAAAAAAGAAATTCATAATATGCTCACAGAATAGAGGCCAGGGTCTAGCGGATAGAGGTTAGGGGCTAGGGGCTAGGGGCTAGGGTATAGGGCGACTATCCGCTATACGCTAGACGCTATACGCTGCCCTTGACGGCCTGAACGAATATTTCTTCCAGTCCTCCGCGCGCGCTTTCCCAATCCTGCCGCGATACGGTTTTTTCCAGCCGCCCCTGCACCATTATCAGGACCCTGTCCGTTATCTTCTCAAGCTCCGAAATGCTGTGCGAAGACAGGAACACGGTCTTTCCCTCCGCGTTAAACTCGGAAATAAGGGTCCTTATATCGTGTATGGCCAGCGGGTCAAGCCCGCTGACCGGTTCGTCCAGGATGAGCAAATCGGGATCATGGATGACGGCCTGGGCTATGCCCAGGCGCTGCATCATGCCTTTTGAAAATTCGGACACTTTTTTGCCGGCGTGCTTTTCAAGGCCGACTTTCCCGATTACGGCCTCAAGGCGCTTTTCGGCAACAGGCCGCTCAAGGCCGGAAAGCCGGGCGTAATAGAGCAGGGCCGAAGCGGCGGTGGAGTACGGATAGAAATAGGGGAGTTCCGGCAGGAAGCCTATGCGCCTTTTTGAAGCTATGTCGGCGGGCGGCAGGCCGAAAACGGAGATAGAGCCGGCGGTCGGGAACAGCAGGCCGGTCAGGAGCTTCATGATGGTGGTCTTGCCGGCGCCGTTTAAGCCTAAAAGGCCGGTTATCTCGCCCCGGGCCAGCGAAAAGGAAAGTCCGTCCAGGGCCGTGGTCTCAAGCGTTGAGGTAAGCCCGCGCCTTCGGTATATCTTTGTTACCCCGGAAAAAACGGCGACATTTTCTTTCACAATAGGCATATTTTGTCACTACAGTGATTCAGACAGTAAAAATGTCAAATCGAACCACAGATGAACACAGGTAAACACAGTGAAATCGTAAATCTTTCATAGCCTGCGTCTGTGTTCATCTGTGTTTACCTGTGGTTTCATATGACTGTCTGAATCACACTCATTTTACCTTTTTCTCCATTTCCTTATTCTGCCTTCTTAGTTCGGACTTTACGGCGGCCAGCGGTATCTTGCCCATCTTCAGGAAGGAAGAGTGGAATTTGCGCAGGTCAAAATATTTCTCTTCGGTGCGCTGGTAATATTTGCGCATCTCAAGTATGCGGTCCATTCCCAGAATAAAACTGACGCTTTCGGTAGGGGCAAGGGAGATCCTGAGCACCTCGGTTTTGGCCTGCGCCTCCGAAAAGTGGAAATTATTCGTGAAAAACCTGACCGCCTCGCCATAAGTCATCTTTCCCGTATGAAGTCCCGCGTCGACACACGCCCTGCCGGCCCTCAGGCTCCGCACATAGATCCTTAAAAACCTGGACCAGTAAGAGGAATAATAGCCCATCTCTTCGGCCAGGAATTCCGCGTAGGCAGCCCAGCCGTTCGTGACCAGCGGCTGGTTCGCGATCTTCCGCACCCGCGATCGGTTAAAGCCGGCCGCATAGCTCCGGAGATGCATGCCGGGCATCACGGCGTAAGCGGTTAAAAGCTCTATCTGGGCGTAATTGAAGCCCGAAGCAAGCACCTTCTCCTGCGTGGCGGCGGGCATTTTCTCGGACGGCAGTGAAATGTAGAGCTCTGAGACCTTCAGATCGTCCAGGGCGAACGGCTCTATAAAATGCGCGTAAGGGAAGACCGACACCATAAAACCCGGCATCTTCATCATCAGGAGACGCTGCCTGGGAAATTCCACCACCTTATATTCGTCAAAATGCTGATAGGCGCGGTCCGCTTCGTCCTGAAAGACTTTCAGCACCTCGTTTAAGGGCGGATGCTCTTTGGGGAGTTTGTCCAGCACCCCTTTCCAGCCTTTCTCCTTGAACAGCATGGCGTCTATGTTTAGCGCCTCTTTTTGGAGGTCCTTCATCGCCTCCCTAAAGCTTTTTTTTGAATAATTATAAACCGAACCCGGCGTCATGTCCAGAACGTGCCAGCGCTCGAGGTAGAACCCGTAGGTGTAGGCGCCGGCCGTGAACTCCCCGTCGGCATTGGGCATAATGTCGGCCTTAAGGAAATCCCGGTAGCGCGCGAGCGCCGCTTTTACTTTGTCAAAAGTTTCATCCACCTGGGTTTTCAGAACGGGGTCATAGCGGGTATAACCCCTGAAAAGGGGAATAAAATCGGAAATATAGTTAAAGGCGTCTTCAGTCTGCCTTAAGGCCAGCTCCGCCCAAATCGCCGGCGGATGGGCTAAATTCCTTTCGGCCTGCTCCAGTATCCAGGGGAACTCCTTAAGACGCGACATGGCGTTGGCCGCCCTGACATTATAATCCTCGCCTTCTTTACGGAGCAACTGATAGACCGAAAAGAGCGGCTCCAGGTAATACTGCGGCCTTTTCTTAAGGATGTCCAGTTTCTCCATTTCGTAGACATCCACTTCAAGCATCTGGTCAAGCAGGTCGTAATCCACCTGCAAAGCGGGATACATGGATTCTTTTTTTATCTCGCGGAGCTTGACGCGGAGCTTTTTCAGCGCATCAAGCTGTTTGTTGGCCCTTTCCTGGCTGCGCTGCGTAAGAACGGGGTCCGCGCCGTGGAGGCCCAGACGGGTGGCGCGCTCCGGGTCGTACATCTGAATGGTGGCCAGGTATTGCTCAAAGACCTCGTTTAATCTGGTATTTTCAAGCGTGCCCTGAACCTCTTCCGTAGTCAGCGTGGCCTCAAAGGCGGAAAGGGTAGAGGGTAGAGGGGTTAGGGTAGAGAATAAGAAAACAGCAAAGCAGCAAAATAGTGAATAGAAAGCGGGGGAAAGCCGCCTGTTAAGAGTAGCTGCCATATCGTTTACCGTTTTCCTTATGCTTGGAATTTTCAGACTCCTGTTTCAACCGCTACCCCCTGTCCTCTTACCTCTACCCTTTACCCTCTCCCCTCCACACTTCTTTTCAAGCGCCAGTTCCAGTACTTCGTCCATTGAGGCCACCGGCAGAAGGCTCATCTTGTCTTTTATCTCCGCGGGGATTTCTTCCAGTTCCTTCAGGTTGGCTTTGGGGAACAAAACGGTATAGACTTCTTCCCTGAAAGAGGCTATGACCTTTTCTTTCAAGCCCCCTATGGCAAGAACCCGGCCCGTCAGCGTCACTTCGCCTGTCATGGACAAGGCCTTTTTGACCGGCCTCCTGTTGAGAAGGCTCGCCAGCGCCGTGGCTATGGTTATGCCGGCTGACGGCCCGTCTTTCGGGATGGCGCCTTCGGGGATATGCACATGAAAATTATGCGCCTGTATATAGGAATCGGGCGCGAGTTCCCTGGACTTTATGTAGGAGAAAGCGGCCTGCGCGGATTCTTTCATGACGTCGCCCAGTTTTCCGGTCAGCAGCAGCTCGCCCTTGCCGGGCACCGCCACGGCTTCCACGGAAAGCGCCTCGCCGCCGTTCTCGGTCCAGGCAAGGCCCGTGGCCCGCCCCGGGCCGTTGACAGCGCCGCTGTCGCGGACGAATTTGGGTATACCCAGGTAATCGCCAAGGTTGTCCGCGGTGACTTTTATCTCTTTTAAACCGGCCTCCACCACCGACCTTGCGGCTCTCCGGCACATGGCGGCTATCTCGCGCTCGAGGTTCCGCACGCCCGCTTCCCTGGTATAGCCGCGTATTATTGCGTCTATGCCCGGGTCGGTTATCTTGAGCGCGTTTTCCCCGAGCCCATGCTCTTTTAACTGCTTCGGCATCAGGAATTTTCTGGCTATCGCGGTCTTTTCATTGTGCGTGTAGCCGTTGAACTCTATTACTTCCATCCTGTCCCTCAGGCTCACGGGGATGCCCCACAACGTATTGGCCGTGGTTATGAACATGACCTTCGAGATGTCAAAGGGGACGTCCAGGAAGTGATCCGCGAATTCGTGGTTCTGCTCGGGGTCAAGAACTTCCAGCAGCGCGGCCGCCGGATCGCCCCGCCAATCCGAGCCCATCTTATCTATTTCATCCATCAAAAAAACCGGGTTCTTGCTTTTGGCTTTCTTAATGCTCTGTATGATGCGGCCCGGCATGGACGCGACGTAAGTTCTCCTGTGTCCGCGTATCTCGGCCTCGTCGCGCACGCCGCCCAGCGAGATCCTTACAAAATTCCTGCCCATGGCCCTGGCTATGGAGCGGGCGATGGAGGTCTTGCCCACGCCGGGGGGGCCCACGAAGCAGAGTATCGGCCCTTTGAGTTTTTGCGTGAGCTTGCAGACGGCCAGGTAATCGAGCACGCGCTCCTTGGGCTTTTTAAGGCCGTAGTGGTCTTCTTCAAGCAGTTTCCTGGCGTGCGCAAGATCTATCGCGTCAGCGGTCTCAACGGTCCACGGCAGATTGACGAGCCAGTCGAGGTAAGTCCTGGAGACGGTGGACTCCGGCGAAAAAGGCATCATCTTGCCCAGGCGCGCAAGTTCCTTCTCCGCAGCGGCGTCCGCTTCCGTCGGCATCCTGGCCGCTTTTATCTTCTTTTTAAGCTCGTCCACTTCCTTGGCAAAATCGTCTTTCTGATGCAGTTCCTTCTGGATCGCCTTCATCTGCTCGTTCAGGTAATATTCTTTCTGCGATTTTTCTATCTGCCCTTTAACCCGGGAATGGATCTTCTGTTCTATATCCAGGATTTCTATCTCCTTGGCAAGGAGCTTTATTATCTTTTCAAGCCGCTCCCTCGGGTCCACGGTTTCAAGGACTTCCTGGCGGTCGGGTATGTTGAAGATCGAATTGGCCGCTACGATGTCGGCCAGTTTTGAAGGATCGTCCACCTGCGAGAGCAGCGCCACGGAATCAAGCGTTATGCGGGTGCCGAGTTTCACATAGGTCTCAAAGATCTCCACGGCGTGGCGCATCAGCGCTATCACTTCCGGGGTCTTCTCCGCTTTCTCTTCCACATACTCCACTTCGGCCATCAGGCAGTTCTTTTGGGCGTCCGGCGCAAGCTTCCGGACCCGGACCCTTTTTTTGCCTTCAAGAAAAACCCGCATGGTCCCGTCGGGCATCTTAAGCGACTGGGAAACTTCGCCGACGGCCCCGAAAGGGTAAAGGTCATCCGGCGCGGGGTCGTTGACGGCGGGATTTTTCTGCGTCAGCGCCAGCAGATATTTGCCGGTCTTGAGCGCGTGCGCTATCCCGGCGACGGATTTAGGCCTGTCCACTGAAAGCGGCAGGGCCATGTGGGGAAAAAGCACCACGTCCCTGATGGCTATCGCGGGAAGCGTTACCGGGTAATTATTTGAAGGGGTGTCGTCGGGCATAGTATTATTTTTTCCTGCCACTCAGGCAGACAGGATTCTGGAGTCGGAATTCAGAATAGCGGGACCTTTCTTTTCACCGGCGCTCTTATTCTGACTCCTGGATTCTGACTTCCGGCCGCCTGAGCAGTTATTATTTCTTCTTAAAATCCATCACTCCGTCGATTACGCCATAGGCCTTGGCCTGTTCGGCCGACATATAATAGTTCCTCTCCATGTCGGCCCGGACCTTTTCCGGCGGTTTTTCACAGTGCTTGGCCAGAATATTGATGAGCCGGGTCTTGTTCTCCTGCATCTCTTTGTTTTCTATCTCTATATCGGTGGCCTGGCCCGAGATGCCGCCGCCCCAGATAAGGGGCTGATGGATCATGATGCGGGCGTTCGGGAGCGCGTAGCGCTTGCCCTTGGAGCCGGCCGCAAGCAGCACGGCGCCGAAGCTCATGGCCATGCCCATGCAGATGGTGGCGATGGGCGCCTTTATAAACTGCATCGTGTCGTAAACCGCCAGGCCGGCGGTCACCATTCCGCCGGGGGAGTTGATGTAGAGATTGATATCTTTGTCACTGGCCTCGCTGTCAAGGTATAAAAGCTGCGCGATAACGGTGTTGGCCGAAGCGGTGGACACGGCGCCTTCCGGGTCGCCGATGAAGATGATCCTTTCTTTCAGAAGCCGGGAATAGATATCATAACCTACCATCGCTCCCTGGTTCCATTTTTCGATGATTGTGGGTATCAGCATAAGAATCCTCCTGGGGTAGTGAGTGAGTAAGTAAGAGAGCAAGAACAATCTTTCTCACTTTCTTGCTTACTCACTATCTCACTTACTCTCTTCCTTTATTACGGCCTTTGACTTCACGAAATCCATGGTTTTGTTCTCAACTATAGAGGCCATGATATATTCTTTTCTCTTCTCGAAAAGTTCTTTCGCCTTGGCCTTTTCATCTTCAGTGCCGAGCCGGGCCGTCAACTTGTCGAGCTCAACCCCCAGCTCCGCCTCCGAAGCCTGGATATTCTCCTTTTTGGCTATATTGTGCAGAAGATAGGTAAGGCTCAGGTTCCTTTCCGCCACGGGCCTGAGTTTCGCGAGATATGCGTCTTCATCGATCGCTTCGCCGGGGGACGTTCTTTTCTTCAGGATCTCAAAAAGCTCGCGCGTCTCGTCCCTGACCAGCGTGGGGGGGAGTTTGATGGGGTTGCTTTTTATAAGCGAATCCTCTATCTGGACCAGCAGTTCTTTTTCGGTCTTCTCGGTCTCGCCTTTTTCAAGGAGTTTAGCGACCTTGGCGCGCAGTTGGGAAACATCCTTGACGCCGGCTTCCTTAAGGAAATTTTCGTCGATTTCCGGCACGATTTTCTGCTTGATTTCAACCACGGTCACCTTGAAAGACATCTTTTTTTCCCCGAAGGCCGATCCGAATTCCCTGGTCTCGCCTTTTCCGGCGCCCAGAATATTGTCGGCAAGGCCCGCTATCGTCTGAGGGCTGGACATATCCACCAGTTCGCCTTTCACGTCCCCGTCCGCGCTCTTGACCCCGTTCTCCCAGGACTCGTAATCGACTATGATGAAATGAGTGTTATCTACGGGCGCATCGGCTTCCACGGGCTTTAAATAAGCGTTGTATTCCTTCACCTGATTTATGTATTTTGTCACGTCTTCTTCGCTCACTTTGCGGACCCTGCGGACGGCCTGTATTTTCTCGTAATTCCCGGGCTCCACCTGGGGGCTGCACTCAAGCTGCACCTCGAAATAAAGCGTTTGTTCCGGCGCGTAATTCACGTTTTTCATCAGCGGGGAGACCACCGGCACGATTTTCCCGGCTTTGAGTATCTCCGGCAGCGCGGCTTTGGCGGCTATATCCAGAACCTCATCTTTGACCATGGAAGGGAACTGGCCTTTTATCATCGCCGGCGGCACTTTGCCGGTCCTGAAACCCGGCAGGGACACCACGGATTGAAGCCTGACCAGCGCGGCCTCGGTGATCTCCTTCAGTTCGCCGGGGGAGAGGTTGACGGCAAAAACATGCACGCAGCCGTCCTGTTTCATTCTTTTGATCTTATCGCCTAAACTGAACGTCAATTTCATCGGTCCTCCAGAACCTTTCCCTGCACCTCCACCTTTACCTGCTGTTGAATTCTGGACGGGAAGGGACTCGAACCCTTAAGCCTCGCGGCATACGGTCCTAAGCCGTACGCGTCTACCAGTTCCGCCACCCGTCCCCGAAGAAAGTGGTTAGTGAATAGTGGGCAGTGGTTAGTGCGATAATTCCAAAACTGCAAAACTCTTGTTTGTACTACTCACTAATCACTACCCACCAACCACTTTCTTTAAAATTTTCTGGGCCGTACTGGACTCGAACCAGTAGCCTTGCGCTTAAGAGGCGCCTGCTCCACCATTGAGCTAACGGCCCCGGAAAAGTCTAAAGTGGAGAGTCTAAAGGCTAAAGTCTAAAGATTAAAAGGGAATCCGCTTCACACGCTACACTTAGACTCTCCCCCTGTTGAATAACTATTTTACATAAATACGCCCGAAAACTCAAAGGGACCGCGGACGGTGATTGAAAACTGCGGTAAGAATTGCTACATTTGATAGCAGTAACCAGTAACCGGTTACCGGTAACTGAATACCGGATACTGCAGTTATCCTGTTATGTTAAATATCCGGCTCATGTCTTTTCTCGCCATCTTAGCCCTTGCTCCGGTTAACTGCCGGGCCGAGGACTTAAATAAAATATACCGCGACGCGCTCGGCGCGTGGACGGACGGCAGGCCGGAAGACGCCGCCGGCTCGCTCAAATATATCGTGTTCCGCTCTTCCGACACCCGCCTTGCCATCACGGCCATAAAAGACCTTTCCGTCCTGCTGGCCGAACTCGGGCTACACGAAGAGGCCCTGGCCTACCTGGCCAAGGCCGAAATAATGACGCCCGAAGACCCCTACATCTATTTTGAAAAAGGCTGGAACCTCTTAAGTCTTGAGAATCACATGGACGCCCGCAGCACGCTCGAGCGCGCGCTGACGCTGACAGCCGACGCAGATTTGGTGAACCAGGCGCGTTTCGCGCTGGCTTTGGCGGAGTCGCATCTGGCCGGGCCGGCCGCCGCGATAACGCACCTGCAGGCCGTTTACCGGCATTCCCCCTATCTCCTTTCCCCGGCCGCCGCCATGATAAGCGCGAATTTTGAAACGCTTAAAAAAAGGTCGCATGCCATCACCTTCCTTAAAGAGACGCTTTCCTACGACCCGCGCGATATCCAGGCCGAGATAGACCTGGCCCGGCTTTATGAAAAAGTGGATTACCACGTGCCGGCCTGGCAAACTTACTATACCCTGTCGGAACTCGACCCCGGGGAGCCCTTCTTTGAAAAAAAGGCCAAAAAGCTCGAAAAATACGTTAAGGGAAAACTTGACAACCTGCTTTACTGGACCCGCCTTTCCTGGCCGGCGCATAACCTGCCGGTGAATTACGACGACAGGAACATTATCCGCATCGGGCTTTTTTCCGGCCCGGACGCGGAACCGGCCGTGCTTACGGAATTCAGCTTCATCTCTAACACGGATTTTTCCGTCACCGATTCGCGGCTCGGCCCGGTCAGCGACGGAAAAGCCAATATGCAGTGGAACGTCAAATACAGCCCGATGAACAAGATCTACGAGCTCCGGGACAACTTCGGCTCCACTGTCTATTCCACCAGGAACTCTTTTCGCCTCACGCCCAAGACCAAAGGCGGGGTCATCCTTATAAAGAATCCGGAACCGCTGCTTCACAGAGGCATCAACCGGGGCGACCGGGAAGTGACCGGCGAACTCAATATCCATGTTAAGGAAAACGGCTTCCGCCTTGTAAACGGCGTGGGGCTTGAAAATTGCGTGCCGGCCATAGTTTCGACGCTGGCCGGCGGCTCCCGGCAGCTCGAAGAGCTAAAAGCCCTGAGCATTGTCGTGCGCACCCGGCTGATAACCTTGAAAAGCTCCAGGCCGCATGAAGACCCGGAGTTCGACCTATGCGACGGCGCCCACTGCATCGTTTTCCCGGGCCTCCAGACCGAAAGCGAAGCCGCCGGCAAAGCGGCCGCCCTCACCAGGGATGAGATCCTCTCCAAAGACGGGATGCCGGCGCGCGTGTATTTCCACACGGCCTGCGGCGGCTTCACGGAAGAAGGAATAAACGACGGCGGCCGCCGGCCGGCCCCGCTCACACCTTTCGGCTTAAACGTCCTTCTGCTCAAATCTCCGCCGGCTAACCTGCTCTGCCTGGCCGAGGACAAGACCACGAGCTCGGACGTCTACTGGACCCTCCTGCTTGAACCCAAGTGGATAGAGAACAGGGCCAACCGGGCGTCGAAAATAGGCTATATAAAAGCGATAACCGCGCTGAAGCGCTCGCCCAACGGCAAGGTGCAAAGCGTCCGTATCGAAGGAACGGCCGGGTCCATGACCGTGGAAGGCTTCGAGAACATTTCCCGCATCCTGACCGCGGGCGCGCTTCGCTCCGCGTTATTCACCATCAGGCCGCTCTATGAAGGTAAATATCCGAAATTCTTTATTATGCGCGGGATCGGCACCGGCAGCGGAAAAGGCTACTGCATACTGGGCGGCCGCGGCATGGTCAAAAACGCGGGCGCCAAATCGGCGAACATCCTTAACCACTATTTCCCTTATTATAAGGTAAAGAAGCTGTCAAAATAGCAATTTAGAACTTAGATTTTA
>JAHJSU010000293.1 GCA_018829985.1 Elusimicrobiota bacterium
ATTATGGCGGGCGGCAAAGGCGAAAGGCTTTACCCGCTCACCAAGGAACGTTCAAAACCCGCGGTGCCTTTCGGCGGAAAATACCGCATCATAGATTTCGTGCTTTCGAATTTCATCAATTCGGGCATCTTCTCCAACTACGTGCTGGTGCAGTATATGTCGCAGTCCCTGATAGAATATCTGCGCACCGGCTGGAACCAGGGCGGCATCACCAGGGACCACTTCATCACCGTGGTCCCCCCGCAGATGCGCCTGGGCGAGATGTGGTACCGCGGGACCGCGGACGCGGTAAAGCAGAACCTCAACCTGATAACCGACTACAAACCGGACCTGGTGGCCATCTTCGGCGCGGACCACATCTACCGCATGGATATCCGGCAGATGATAGATTTTCACGTTGCGAACAAGGCTGACGCCACCATTTCGGCGATTACAGCGCCGATAAAACAGTCTCCGCGGTTCGGCACCCTCGTGACGGATCCTAAAAACCGCGTGACCGGCTTTGAGGAGAAACCCCAAAACCCGAAGCCCATCCCGGGCAATCCGAACTTCGTCTTCGCCTCCATGGGCAATTACATCTTCGGCTATGAAGCCCTTGTTAAGATCCTGCACGAAGAATCGGGGGAAACGGCGGCGCTGGACTTCGGAAAGACCATACTGCCCTCCATCCATAAGCGCTACAGGGTATTCGCCTACAACTTTGCCGGCCAGAAACTGCCCGGCACGAGGTCCTACGAGGAAAAGAACTACTGGCGGGACGTGGGCACGCTTGATTCCTTCTGGCAGTCGCACATGGATTTCCTCGGCGCGAAACCCAAGCTCGACCTGAACAATAAACTCTGGCCCATACATTCGGCCAGACGCAATTCCGCGCCCACCAAGATCATAGAATCCAACCTTCAGGACTGCCTGATCTCGGACAGCTGCGTCATCAACCAGGCCTCGCTAAAACGCTGCGTCCTTTCAAGCGCGGTGGTGGTGCATGAGAAATGCCACCTGGAGGACTGCATAATCATGGACGACTGCGAGATCAAGGCCGGCGCCCGTCTTAAAAAAGTCGTCATAGACCGCTTCAACACGCTGGAGGCAAAGACGTCCATAGGCTTTAACCCGGACCAGGACGCCCAGCATTATTACATAGACCCCGACGGCATAGTGGTGATACCCAGGGGCATCTCGAAGTGGCGGTGAGAGCCGCCTTCGGCGGCTCGCCATAAGCCATATGCCAGAGGCCGTAAGCTATAAGGAAACTCCTTAAAAACATATGGCATAAGGCTTTCCGCCGGAGGCGGACCCCCGCCAATACAACACGGCGGGCACAGCGCCGGACTGTTTTCCGCCACACTACTCGGCGGACCCGCTTGCCCGCCGGCTGTTTGGAGGGCCGGACTGTTTGGCGGGGGCGGGGGCGGGCAGCCTTTCTGCCTATGGCATACGGCATATGGCAAAAATTTTTATAAGATGTTATGGTAACTACTCAGCCACTAAGACACCAAGGCACAAAGAAAGTTTATGGATCAAACGGTTTGTTGTCTGATTTCCTTCGTGTCTTTGTGACTTTGTGGCTGAGTAGTAACATGTTATGAATAAAAAATTTTTCTGCGTTCACGGACATTTTTACCAGCCGCCCAGGGAAAACCCCTGGCTCGGCGTCATAGAAGCCGAGCCCTCGGCCGCGCCGGAAAGCAACTGGAACCGGCGCATACTTAACGAATGCTACGGCCCCAATTGCGCGGCCGGGCGCCGCCCGGCGGGCGCCGCGGCGGCGCTGCTCAATAATTATTCCCTGATGAGCTTTGATTTCGGGCCCACCCTCCTTGACTGGCTGGAGAAGCACGCTCTGGCGGTCTATTTAAGCGTCCTTGAAGCGGATAAGCTGAGCGTCAAGGCTTTCGGGCGCGGCAACGCCATGGCCCAGGTTTATAATCATGTCATCATGCCGCTCGCAAGCGCCAGGGATAAGAAAACCCAGATTCTCTGGGGCGCCGAACACTTTACGCACAACTTCAAGCGCAAAACCGAAGGCATGTGGCTGGCCGAAACCGCCGCCGACGAAGAAACGCTTGAAGCCTTGTGCTCGGCCGGCATAGCGTTCACCGTGCTCAAGGCCTCGCAGGCGCGGGCCTGGCGGCCCCTCGGCGCGGACAAATGGGACCCGGCCGCCGAAGAGGGCTTTGACACCTCAAGGCCGTACCGCTGGTTTTCAAAAATTCAGCCCGGCAAATACCTGGACATTTTCTTTTATCATCCCGGACTGGCCCGGCGATTGAAGCGGGAAATCAAAGATCCGGAAAAATTTTACGGGACTATCCTGTCCAAGTTCTGCGCGGACAGGGTCCCTCAGCTCATAAGCGCGGCCTCCGACGGCGAGAATTACGGCCATCACGTAAAGAACGGCGCCGGCGGGCTTGCGGCGCTTTTCCGGAAAATAAAGAAGGAAAATGATTTTATGCTTACGAATTACGCCGCCTTCCTTGCCGAGCGGCAGCCGGCGCACGAGGTCGGTATCGTCTCCCCCTCGGCCTGGAGCTGTCCGCACGGCGTGGGCCGGTGGAGCGCCGATTGCGGCTGCAGGCACTCAGCGATTGCCAAAAGCCAGGACTGGCGCCGGGTACTGCGCAGAACGCTTGACGATACGGCCTCCCTGCTGGACGCTCTTTATGAACGGGAGGCTTCGGACTTTTTTGAGGATCCCTGGCGCGCGCGGAACGATTATATCGCGGCGAGAAAAAATCGCGAACACGCTACGGCGATACGGAGGTTCCTGACGCTCGCCGCCTCAAAACACCTTGAGCCCCGCCAGGCCAGAAAGGCCTTAAACCTCCTTGAGATGCAGAGGAACCGCATGCTTATGTTCACCAGCTGCGGCTGGTTCTTTGACGACCTTACCAACATAGAGACCGTGCAGATACTTAAATACGCCGCCAGGGCCGTAGAAACAGCCGCGCTCTACGGCGTGAACGCCGAAGCGCTCCTGGCGGAAGGTCTTAAAGAAGCCGAGGCCAATTACGGCGGCTTGAACGGCGCCCAAATTTATGAACGCTTCGTAAAACCGCTGGCGGTCGATATGACAAGGGCCGCGGCCAATTTCGCCATGACAAGCGCCGCCGGGGCAAGGCCGCCCTTCCTGAGCCACAGCCGCTGGCGCTTCAAGACGCTTCAGGCGAGCGACCTGGAGCTGGACGGCAGGCCGGCGATATTTATGCGCGTCACGGCCGAAACCGACGACACGCTGGAACAATGCGATTACGCCGTATTCGTCCTCAAAAAGCCTTTTTTAAAATGCGCCCTGAAGCCCTGGGGCGAAGCGGCTCCGGCCGCCCCCGACTCTTTCGCTCCGCTGGCCGCGCAGGGCTTTGAGGTATTCGACGCCCATACCCTTTATCCGGACGCCAGGAGAACGGCCGAGATATTGATCCGCCGCGATAAGGAGGATCCGCTTGACGCGGCATACCTGAACTGGCTGATGCTCATCAAAAATTTCACCCCCCGGGACATCTCCGGCGGCAAGGTCCTCTCCGCGCTCCAAGACCTGGCGAAATACTCGGTGGCGCCCGACAAAACACCTTTCCTGGACGACATCCTTGACGAAGTTTCCGCCAGGTTCGGGTTTCTGCTTGAGACCGGCTCGCCGGAAATCGCCGCGATGCTGCCGTGGATAGAGCATCTGGCCTCGGGCCCCCTGAGAAACCGGCTCTGGCAGTTCAGGCTCGCCGCCTATAACCGGACGCTTGAAGGCCGGACCGGCGGGGATAAGGGCTTCGAACAAAGCTTTAGGGAGATCTGTCTGAAACTGGAAGTGGAGCAACGGTTAAAAATCAAAAAATAAAAATGAAGATCCGCGCGCATTTTAAATGCCCGGTACCGCGGGCGATCGGGTTAAAAAAACACCTGCTGGTCAAAACTGCGGCCGCCGCCCTGAAAAGATTTAAAACTCCCGGGCTCGAAGTCAATCTTATCCTGGTCAATGAGCGGGAAATAAGGAAAATAAACAGATTTTTTCTAAACCGCACTTATGCCGCCGATGTCATAGCTTTCAACTATCATCCCGGAAAAGACCCCGGGAGCGTAAACCCCGTTAGAGACACGGGACGCTTCGCGAGGAAAGATGGCTGCATTAGACCGCCATCTGAAACTTCGGACTCCCACCCCCGACAGGGGTCGGGGGCTTTCTCTAACGGGGTAAAAGGCCCGAAGCCGTTCGGCGACATCTATATCTGCGCGCCCCGGGCGAAAGAACAGGCCGCCGAAATGGGGCACAGCCTGCTTACCGAACTTCTTATACTCTCGGCCCACGGCGCCCTGCACCTGGCAGGCCTGGAAGACGACACCCCAAAAAAAAGAAAGCTCATGAACGCCAGGACCGCCCAACTCCTGAAAAAACTCCTCTGATCCGGCGCGCTGTTATACCGCGGGTGGAGCGAAGCGACACAATACCTGTGTAGGCGCCGTATCAAAAGCCTATGGCCATCAGAAAATTTTACACGGGCGTTCCCCCCGCCTGGGGCGGAGCATGGGATTTAATATTGGGCTGGTTGCTAACCTTTGCCCAAGCCGGACTTCCTGCCCTCAGACTTAAACCGGCAGGTTACCGGCAAGACTTGATACATTTACTCGGCACACATAGGGCGCTGTTTTCCACGGAGGCGGTGCGCAGAAAGGTTATCAAGCGCTTCCGCAGGATTGGCGGCCTGTGCGCGGAAGCGGCAGTCCTATGAGCGGTCTTCGGCGCTGTCCGGCGTTTCGGCCTTTTGGCAGAGGGAGTACAGTTCATTGTCCCTGCGGGAGAGCTTGGACGGGTAGAACCGGTTCTTGAAAAAGTATATCTTTACGCAGTTATCGTAGTCTTTTATCCTGAAGAACGCCTCGGCGAGGCCTGAATAGGCGGCGGGCCTGAACTTCCGCATCAGCAGTTTTTCCGGCCTGCCGGTTTTCTCGAAGATGTCCGCGAAAGCGTCGTATTCTTCGGGCTTTTTGAACTGGTCCAGCAGCTGGCCCGAGCGCAGCATGTGCAGCGCGGTCTTATAATTGCCGGCATTGGCGAACTTGACCGCGTAAGCCAGTAAAGTGCTGTAAGGGATGTTTTCCCCGGGCAATTTGTCTACGGCCCCGATCCCGTTATAAAGCCTCAGCAGGTCTTCCTGCGGCAGGGCCCCCGGTTTCCCGCCGTTAACCCTGTATTGCGCGTATCGTTCGGCCACCTTCTTATAGTCCCCCGAAAACACCGCCGCTTTAATCTCCCCGGGAAAAGCCTTTCTGAAAGCGGCTCTCTTTTTCAGCCTGTTAGCGAATCTGCCGGACAGCAGGACCGCGAAGATGACCGCCAGATATTTTAAGCCGGCCAGCGTTCTTTGTTTTAACAACTCGACCATCCGGCGCCTGGTTTCGAGTTCTTCCTGCCGGCTGCCGGCAAGGGCCTTGGCGGCCTCCAGTTTCCTGAGGCCCCGGAGACTGTCCACCTCGGCAAGTCTGGCCTCGCAGTCTTCTGTTTTCCTGTAAGTCAGCGCCTGCGTGAATTCCGAAAACGACTTCTCGAGATTTTTGATCGTCGGCGAAGACAAGGCCCGCAGCCCCGCCGAATAGTGCCTGGTATAATTGTTGTTCTTTTCGGCTTCCTGCCAGGCGGCGGCCTGTATTTTTCTGTTCCGTATTTCCGCTTCCCACGGCGTCAGCCAGATCTTTATCGTCTTGTCGAAGCTTCCCGACGCCAGGTATTTTCCGTCCGGCGAAACAGCCACTGAGCTCACGGTCCCGCCATGGCCCCTGAACACCGCCTGGAGCGCGCCGAGGCCGGCGACGCGCCCCCCGGTCACCGTCCTGTCGGCGCCTCCGAAAAAGACGTAGGAACCGTCGAGCGAATAGGCGACGGCAAGGACCGGGCGCCGTTCGGCGGGAAAATCTTTTTCGCACAGGCCGTCCGCCAGCCGCCAGACCTTGGCGGAGCCGTCTTCGCTTCCCGACACCAGGTAGCCGCCTTTCGGCGAGAAGGATACCGCGTTGACGGCGTCGCTATGCCCCTCCAGCGTCGTCCTGCGGCCGCCGGTCTCTGCGTCCCAGAGCTTTATGGCGCGGTCCGCGCCCCCGGAAGCGATAGTTCTTCCGTCGGACGAAATCGAAACCGAGTAGACATAGCCCGAATCCCCTTTTATCGTTCTGTACGGCTCCCGGGAACCGGTCCGCCAGAGCCTGATCGCACCATCGGCCCCGGCTGAAACTACGCGTTTCCCGTCCGGGAAAAAAGCCGCCGACAGGACGAAATCCCTGTGGCCTTTCAGGGTGTTCAGGCAGGCGCCGCTTTCGACGCTCCAGAGCTTTACGGTCCCGTCGTCGCTTGCGGACGCCAGGTTCTTCCCGTCGGGCGAAAACGCCACGGAATTTATGAAGCTCGTATGCCCCGTAAACGTCCTTACGCGCGTCCCGTCTTCCAGGCGCCAGAGCTTCAGGGCGTTGCCCGCCCCGCCCGAGGCCAGGTATTTCCCGTCGGGCGAGAACGCGATCGAATAAATTATCGTCGAAGCCCCTTTGATGGTCTTTATCAGCAGGCTTTCCTGCCCCCGCAGGCCGGGCGGGCAGGAAATATACGGGAGGAGAAAGCAGGCATATATGAAAATCGTCTTCATCGTCTAACCCGGGCGCTGGAAAATTATACCAAATACCATAGATCCCCCCCGGCCGGCTAAACTTCCCTCAACCGCTTGCGTTTGTCCTGGTATGCGTCAATATCCAGAGTTCCACGCCGGGAACCATACGCTATAACAGCGGCTGCACCGCCAAAAACATAGAGCGCGATTTTTTTGGCGAGACCCTCTTTAGCGAGGCGCCCGTCGATCTCTCGGAAGAAATCAAGAAATTCCTTTTCTTTTGCCTGTTTCATGACGGGAGATAGCGCCGGAATGATTTCAAATCGGCGGAACCCAGCCCATGCCAGAAACTAAGCCAGCCGGGAGTGCGGCTGCGCAGGAACGCTAAGGCTTCAGCCGTTTTTGGCCGCGGGCCCACAACTTCCTCCCGGTCAAGTTTCCCCTCAGCCAGCGCGGCGTACGCCGCCTGGAGCGCGGCCCACGCCTCTGCATCGACGCCCTTTGTAGAACCTTTTAACTGCAGGGCGGCGGCAACAACCATGCCAAGACGGTTTTGAAGGCGTAGCGTGTATGCGCCGGAAACCAGTTTATTCCAATCAAGACGGTTCGCGTTTTTAAGCGCCAAGGAGGGAAGGGCCTCAAAAACGCGGGGTTCATTGGCGTAGTTAAGCGCGGCTAAAACAGCCTCTTCTACCGGAAGGGTGGAAACCGCGGGCAGAGTTTCTACCCCCAGGAACCTGACCCCGTAGCGCGCCAACTGGGCAAGCATAGCGCTTTCGCTTGCAAAGGCCACGCTGAAGCCCGGGGTAAACCCCGGCTGTTCTGCGGAAGCCTGTGCGCGGTTCATACCGCCAGTATCCCCGCCCAACTCGGCAAGCAAATCGGCAACAGAACACCGAAAGGCCCGGGCCACGGCGAGAAGTTCATGCAGGGTGACGCCGCGACGTCCTTGCTCGACGCGCGAAACGGTAGTCTGCGGCCACCGGACCTTACTGGCGAACTCGGCCTGTGAGAGCGTCAATTTCTTACGCTTTGCCCGCAGCAGCCGGCCAAATGCTAAATTTATGTTATTCATATATGAATAGTATAAGTCATATATGGTGGTAAGTCAAGGGGTGTTTGGCGGGGGCATAGGGGACACACGGTTCCGGTAAAATCGGAGGGGTAACAACGATAAATGTTACTTGTGTAAATGACCGGGGAAAAAGGCCCTTTGCGGATAACCACAACGTCGCAGCATATTATGTATAATCACCTTATGCAAACATTCACCGCATATATTGAATGGGATCCCGAAGCCAAACTCTATGTCGGTATCGTTCCAGGCATTCCCGGGGCGCATACGCAAGCCGCCACGCTTGATGAACTGCAAAAGAACCTGAAAGAAGTTCTGGAGCTTTGCCTTGAACAGGAAAATCTCCCTGCGCGGGACCTGCCACATTTCGTCGGTCTTCAACAAATCCAGATCCGGCCATGAGCAAGCTGCCTTTGGTGAATTTTAAACGGCTGGAGAAATTTCTTCTGGCCGCCGGTTTTAAGGCTGTCCGGCAGAAAGGCAGCCATATTTTCTATCGTCATTCCGACGGCAGGACGACCACGCTTCCGAATCATCCGGGAAGAGACCTTGCCCGCCCATTGATCCGGGAAATCCTGCGCGAGATTGAAATTACTCCCGACGAATTCCGCAAAACAACCGTAAATCTTTAACCCGAAAACTCAATCGGGGTTTTTGCGGTTCATGGACAGTGTAAACGAGCCAAAGTGCGGAACTATGGCCGGCAGACGGCCAAAAGTGCGGGGTAAGCCGGGTTCCGGTTATTTCTTAAAGAACTTCTCGATATAGTTCCCGGCAAAGTCCTTGCCCGCCAGACCGAACGCGACCCCGAAAGCGAGCGCGAGGCCGAACCCGGCGGAAGCCGGCACTATCTGCACCGCCTGGCTCAATATCAAGGTGTCTATTTAAGCGTAAAGAATTGTAACAGGAGTATTATTGTTTATCTTTCCGGACTTAGTCAAGGAGTTGTATAAAGCAAAGCCGGGAGGGTTTGGGCGGGGGTTATCGCTCTTGCGGGGACGCCGGGCGGGCGCTTTTTCCGCCACACTACACGGCGCTGTGCCCGCCGGGTTGTATTGGCGGGGATCCGCCGGAATGTTTGGCGGAAAGGGAGAGGTATGCCTTAAGGTACTGTTTATAGGTTTCGTTAACGTCCCCGGAAAACGGCTGGAAAATCCGTTCAAAGGATTTTGAAAAAATGACGAAATCCCTTCTTGCGTTTCCCTGCCTTTTCAAGGCGGGAAAATAGGCGCACGGAAGATAGCCGGCGTTCAGTATGTCATTAATTCCCGCCGCGTCCGCCGCGTCGTTAATAACTTCAATGTAGGAAATGTTCAGGCCCCTCAATATCAGGGCCACCGCTTTATACAATTGGACCGGATCAACCGCGACATCGAGTTTTTCCGCCACTATGGCGGCAAAGCGCGGCTCCTGCACCGCTTTGACGAACATTTCTATGCCCTGGTCCGGGCTGGTGATTAAAATGTTCGGTTTTTGGAAAGGATAAAAATTTATCGATAGAAATTTCCTTTCTTTCAGCATGTCAAACCTTCTGGCGACAAAGCCCGGCGCCTGCAGGGCTTCAAGAACCGGCAGGGTTGTTCTGTTCCGGTCCTCCGCGGGCGCCGCGGGCGGGGAAACCGGCAGTTTCCCGAGCCCGCATTCCTTCCTGGTGATCTCGTAAAAGGGCGCTATGGCGGGATGAAGCGAAAAATCCGTATACCGCTTGTCGGCCAGGGCGTTGTTAAAGTAGCGGGCGGTAAGGCCGTTAAAGCCGCTCGGGGCCTGGCCGGGAACGTTCGGGAAAATCCCCAGGAGCTTAAAGCCCAGATCAAGGGTGAATTCCTGCTGTTTCAGGGTGAGGGTCCGGGTGGTGGTGTACAGGACATCGGGCCTGAAAGCGGAATTTTGAAGGTGATCCATCGCGAAAAGAAGGAGCTTTTTCAAGATTTCACGCGCGCCTTCCGCACCGGCGTCCGCGTACATGCGGTAAATCTTGCACAGGCCGTGGTTGCGTTCCGACAGGACGAAGATAACCGCGACAAGATCCTTTCCCTTTTCGGCCGCGAACAAAATTGAATTTTCCGACTGCATCTCTTCAAGGATTTTTTGGGGGTTGTGCGGCGCGGGGGAGCCGTCCTTCTTCGCCAAGGCTTCGAAGGGACGTGGTCCTGCGAAGCTATCGTTAAGCGGAGCAGACCCGTTTGCCTCCGCCAGCCGGGAAAGCTTCAGCAGCGCGGGGATATCTTCCTTCCCCGCCGGCCTGTATTTTACCTGCCCGGAGTCAACCCGAAAATTGCAGTTAAAATCGTTATTCATAGCAAAAATATATGGCCAATAATATCCATGGCAATTTTCGGAAGGATAAAGGATGAAGGCTTAAGGATAAAGGCCGTCTAATGAGCATAGCTCCTGATACGGCACCTACGCAGGTATTGGAAACCACACAGAAAAATAAAGCAGTTTTTTCATCCTTTAGCCTTTATCCTTCATCCTTTAGCCTTTCACCTGACAGTCTATAAAAATAAACCGAAAGCGCCAATACGCCGGCCCCCTGCAGCAGGCAGATGCCGGGCGGCGAGGCGAAATCGGACAGGAAGCCGAAGATGAAATACGCTACCGGAAAAGTAAAGCCTATCATCGCCTGCATCAGCGCGAAAAACCTTCCCTTTACGGCGGGAGCGACCGTTTCCTGGAAAAGGGTGATGAACTTGACATTGTTCACCCCTATGGAAAAACCGACCAGAAAAAGCGCCAGGGTATAGATATACCTGTCCACGACCAGGCCGGGAACGGCAAGGGCGACGCCCGACGCGAACATGCAGAACGCCCCCAGTTTTATTATATTCCTGGTAAATTGCAGTTTGCTTGAAAAAAATGTCCCGGCAAGGAGGCCTATCCACAAGCTCGCCTCAAGCTGCCCCAGCACCGAAGCGGTGGCGCGCAGGGTTTTGCTGGTGTAAAGAGGAATTACGATAAGCGTCGGCGTAATAAAGAAATTTACCAGGCCGAAACCTATTAAAACTCTTTTCAGCAGGGGCTGTCCGTCCAGTATTTTCCAGCCGGAAATTCCTTCCAGCTGCGGCGGGTGCGCTTCCGAGGGCGGCGGTTTGAACTTTATGAAATAGTTGAACACGCCCGCGGTTAAATAACAGAAAGCGCAGAGCAAAAAAATATTGGGGATTCCTATGGCGTCAATAAGCACAGCCCCCGCCACCGCCCCGCCGAAATTGGCAAGGGACTGGGTTGAGGCCTGAAAAGCCACGGCTTCTTCCACTTCGTTTTCGTCAACCACCTCTTTTACGGCTTTGTTGAAGGTGGGATCCAGAAATGCCTCGGCAGCGGCGACAAAAAAACCGATTACCACTATTCCCGCAAAACCCAGCGCCGAGCGCTCAAGCAGGCCGGCGGCGGCAAACAGAAACGCGCAGGCGAAAGCGTCGCCGGCAAGCAGTATTTTCCTGGCGGCGGCCTTGTCCACCGTTTTCCCGATAAGCTTTACCAGCGCCAGGGACGGGATGGCGGCCATTACCATGAAAAGCCCCACCTTCTTCCCGGAAGCTCCGCCGCTGGAACTGACCAGCAGCCAGAGGGCGGCTATCTGGAACATCCTCAAGCCCCCCTGGCCGAGCATCTGCCCCACCCACATGCAGAAAAAGCCGGGGTTTCGCAAAACAACGGGTAATTTTTTATTTCCGTTCATCAATGACATTTTTCACCTTGCGGCTGCGTGGAATTCTCGGCAGGCTGCCGGGCTTGTGAAGCTCGATTTCCAGTTTATAAACGCCCCCGGATTCAAGCCTGCTCTTCAGCGCCGGCAGCCCTTCAAGAACGCCGTTATAAATGCCGCTTTTCAGCGTTTTTGAGGAGAATTCCGGGGTTTCCAGGCGCAGGGCAAGTATCTCCCCGTTAACGGAATTTTTGGCGGCCGCCTGGAGTTCCGTAAAAGAGAATTTTTTTAACGCGCTCCTGATGTCCCGGTATTGCAGGTTCAGGCAGCCGATCACGATCTCGTCTCCCGATTTCCCCAGGAACTCCAGGACCCTCCCGGTTCTGCCGCAGGCGCATTTGCCGGGGACGAGCCTGCCGAGATCGCCCGCATCGTACCTTATCAGCGGAAAAGCGAATTTCAGCAGGCTCGTTATAAGGATCCGCCCGGGAGTCCCGTCCGGAACACCGCGGCCTTTTCCATCCACTATCTCGAGGTAATTAAACTCATCCGCCGTATGATGGAACGCCCCGGAAAGTTCCGGGCACTGGTAGGCTATCTGCCCCCCGTCGTTGGCGCCTATAACGGAGGAAACCCTGTTAACTTTCAACGCCGACTTAAGCCAGGCGCGGTCGGTTTCGCTCAGCGGGGAACCCGCGAAGATCACGGTTTCCAGGGTTAAAGCCGGCTGGAGCTCTTTCGCTTTCCTTAAGCACGGCATCATGGAGGAGGGAACGCCCTCGATCGCGTTGATGGAAAATTTTTTCCAGACATCGGCGAACATCCCGGGCCGGACCTCTCCCGCGAAGGCGAAAGTGACCGCCCCGGCCCGGCAGTTTATATGGTCGAACGAAACAAAACCGCCGTAGAGATCACCCGCCATAAAGCAATTGGCCAGGCGGTCTCCCGGCTTCAGACCGCAGGCCCTTAAAATTCCTACGGCGTGGCCTATCATCTCTTCCCAGTCCCTGCCGTCGTAAATTGAGAACTTCGGCGCGCCGGTGGAGCCGCCCGACCTGGCCACATAGCCGCCCGTTATGGCGCCGGGAAAGCCGCCTTCTTTCAGGCCGCCTGTGTAAAGCCCGAAGCCGCGCGGGGGCATGTTCGCCTCCATCTTTTCGCGGGTGAGGACGGGGATCTTGCCTATGTCGCCGATCGTTTCAATTTTAAGGCCTTTGAGTATTTTTGAATAATATGCGGAAGCCCTCGCCGTCCCGAGCAGTTCTTTAAATCTTGAATTGAGCACGCCGGTTCTTTCTTCGCCGGTCAGGAGATCGCCGGGCTCTAAGCCTCCTCCGGGAAGGGGGACCCTGGTGAATACAAGGTTCATAAGCTGCGGCAGGTCGTAGCTCCCGTCATGCGGGTCGTCAATATTGCCGGACGCCATGCTTCCCGTTTCAACAATGCGCAGGGCTCCGCTTTTTTCAAGCTTTGCCGCAATTTCCTTCCGCTCTCCGGGCGAGACGGCGAGGCCTACCGTCTGGATATACCCGCGCATGCGCTCCAGTTGCCCGATGACCTCGTCAAAATTCCTGAAAGGAATAATTTTTATGGTCCGGTGAAGCGGCGAAGGCTCAAGGTTCATGTTTTTGTCCACCACTATGGTCCAGTCAAGGCCCTTTTCGGCCTCAAGCAGCCTGCCTTCTTTCCTTGTCTGGGCTATTTCAAAAACCGTTCTGAGCTTCCTTATTTCGGCGGCCGTATCCGGGTCCGGCCGCCCCGGGGGAAGCTTCCTGGAAATTTCTTTCATTGAAGCCGCCAGCGCCCCGGCCAGGAGCCCGGCTTCGGCCGCTCCCTCGACGAAACAGGCCTGCGGCGCCGTGCAGGCGTTCTGGTCCCAGATGGAGATATCCCAGGCAAGCCTTTGGGCCGCGGATCCTAAGCCCTGCGCCTTCAGCCCTTCCTTCGTCGCCACGGCAAGGCTTAATTTAGGCCCGAAAACCACAAGCCTTGTGCGCGCGGGCAGGCCGTCCCTGTAGGCCTTAACGGCTTCCTCGCCGCCCCAGACGACTATGGCGTCCACCCGCTTTTTAAATTCCGCTATCACATCCGCCTGCGAAGAGGAATAATCCGCAAGCGCCACCGAACCTGAAATAATCCCCTCTTTGTCGCATTCCCTGAGCGATTCAAGCAGCAGCCGCGGAAAAATCTTTTCGGAAGAGGACGGCTTAAGGATGGTCGCGTTACCCGTTAAAAGCCCCTCCACCAGCGAACCGGCCGCCACCAGGAACACGTTCCCCGACAGGACGTGCAGCACCGTGCCGAGCGGCCGCCAGCTGAACTCCGTTTGCGTCGAATAATTGTAAAAGCCGCTTCCCGCGCGCAGAATACCCCTGAGTTCCGCGGCTATTTTTTTCCGCAGGCCCCGCGGCTCAAACATCCAGCACAGTTCTTTAAGGCCGAGCTCTATCATCCCGGCCGAAAAGCCCGTCTCTTCCGGAAGCTGTTTCAGGGCCAGTTTTCTTAAACGATATTGCGGGTCGGCCCATTTTTCGCTCATTTTCCCGAAAACGTCCAGGATCCTGTCCAAAGGGCAGCCGTTCAGTTTTTTGAAGTTTTCTTCGGCCCGCGCGCACAGCTTTGCCGCTTCGTTTGCGTTCATTTTATTGTCTCCGGTAAAACGTAAAAAGCTAGGCCGCTTCCTTCATCACATTTTTCTCACTATCTCGTCGGCGCTGATGGCGCAGCCCTTGTGTTTTGTAAGCCCCGCCCGCCCCGTCAGCGTGAAAAACGGCGCGTTCCAGCCGCAGCCGCACCGCCCCGGGTTGATATAGCCGGTGTCCGTGGAGAGCAGCGCCAGATTGGGCATCATCGCGTTGTACGGCGTGACAAATTCAAGAAGGCCCGTTTGGCCGGGCTTGAGGATTCTCATCGTTACGGGGTCCCTGGCGTAAACGCGGTTATAAGCGGGGACATGGAACTGGTGCAGGCGGCATTCCAGGTACGGGGCGCTGTGCTCGGCAAAGCCGTAGCCGTCCCTCACCCTGTCGCCGGGGATGCCCAGCAGGTCCGTCATTTTCATCCTGAAAAAATCCCTCGACACTTTTTTGTCCTCGGCCGCTTTCCAGCCCCCGCCGGTCATGGAGAGGCTCAGGGGCGGCAGTTCAACCCTGAGATTGCGCAGTTCCATTTCCTGGAGGAACCCATGGATGAAACCCGGCATGCCGAAAATGCGGACCGGCTTTGCGTCCGCCGCGTATTCAAGCATTTTCGCTATAGCGCCGGCCTTGTCGAATTCCCAGCCGCCGGCCTTGTTTTTCCGTATCGCGTAATGGACCGCGGCGGCCGGGGCGAAGCGCTGCTGGTTCTTGTCCGAGAAGGCTATGCCCAGGTCTTTGGCTTCCTTCGGGTCGTAAACGAACATCATATAATTAGCGGGCGCGCTTGAGATCAGGCCCTCCTGTTCCCAGACGCCTTCAAGCATGGCCTGGACCCGGTCAAGGCTGGCCTCGTCGAACAGGACCTGGGTCTTCTGGCCCCGCGTCCCGGAGGAGGTAAGCTTTAAAAAGACTTCTTTTTCCGGCAGGCAGGTCATCAGGAAATACTTCATAGCCGTTACGCCGACCGGCGGGATCTTTCCGAGATCGCTTTCCGACCGGATAGATTCGGGCCTGAATTTGCGCCTTTCGTACAAGCCCCGTATCTCCGCGGAGTTGTCGCGGTGGAAAACCGCTATTTCCCGGCACGCTTCAACCATCAGGGCCCGGTTGGCGGCCGTCCAGGTAAGCGGATCTTTTATGCGGGAAATTTCTTCCGCCTTCGGGAACACCGGAACATTTTTGTTTTTCATAAGATAACTGTTACTACTCAGCCACAAAGTCACAAAGACACGAAGGAAATCAGACAACAAACCGTTTGATCCATAAACTTTCTTTGTGCCTTGGTGTCTTAGTGGCTGAGTAGTTATCAGCGGTCTATATTTTAATTGCTGAGTATTTGCTTCATATGAGGCAATTCCTTTGATAGTCGGCCTTGATGAGCTCCAGGAGTTTTCTGGAGTTTTCCGAGGCGACCTTTATTTTATCCAGGGCGATCCTGGCGGGGGCGACGGCCTGGAAGCGGAAAGCCAGCTTGTCCGAATACCGGTAGGGCACGAGGCCCGCGATGAAAAAACCGCTGGCGGCGAGGATATTGTGCGCGTTCCCCAGCCCCGGGTTCCCGATGGGGATATCCACGGAGGCGTACTGATAGCCGTTCCTGAGCAACTCCCTCCAGCCGGCTAAGATCTCCTCCAGGGCGGCCCTGCCGGGGCTTGTCAGGTCATAGGAAACGGCGCCCTGCAGCGGAGAGCACTTGGATTCATATTTGCCCCCGCCGGGAAGCGTCGAGAATCTAGGCTCCGGGAGCCACGCCAGGTTAAGCGGTTTGAGCAGGAACTCAAGGGATTCCCCAAGGCTCGCCGGAAGCTTTATGTTTTTGCCGAAAGGCCTTTCGACCCCCGGGATAATTGAGAGCAGGATGGTGTAGCGGTCCATGTCAGCCGGGTTCCGCCCTATTCCCAGCTTCTCAAGCCTGGCCTGCGTGGCCTTGGTCTGGCAGCCCACGAAAAGCGCCATGTCGCGGATCCCGTATTTTGAAATAAGCTTCTGGCTGAAATCATGGTTTGTGACGAAATCAAAGAAACAGTACTGCATGGGCGTCTCTTTCGCATGCTCCATGGTCTTGCGGAATATTTTCCCGAACAGGCCCTTGGATTTTACCAGCGGGTCCACCAGGCCGAGCGCCGCTTCATAGACCGGCGGGGACTCGCCCCATTTCACCAGCCCGACATGCCCCACCAGCCTCCCGTTGGGAAGCGCCGCCACGATGGAAACAAGCCTCCCCTGTTTTATCATCTCTCCGAGCTGGCCGGGGTAATAAACAAATTCGTTTATGTAGTTGTAGCCGTATACGGAGTGGAAGAGCCGGCTGAGCTTGTGCTCCTCGCTCCCCGCCTTAAGCGGCCTTATTTCTATGTCTTCGTCTTTGACGTGTATCTCTTCGCGCTGCCGCGCGTCCGGGCCGGGGCCGGCGGCGGATGCGCCGCCAAGGGCGGTTTCGATGGTTATTTTCTGGCCGTGCCGCCCCAGGTTATCCACCAGGATATTGTCCATTCCCCTGGCGGCCTCATAAAACTCCGAGATAAAAGCGCGGTCGGATTCCCGGTCCGAGACTGCGCTTAAAAATATCGGGATCCCGCGGTTGAAGAATTTAACCGCCATTTTCCCGTCGGCTTCGGAAACGTCTATGGATAATTTATTCTCAGCGTCTCCCGGGGAATTTTTCTCCACAAGCAGGGAAATTATGAATTCAGCCGCCCGCTTTATCAGGTCTATTTTCCCCTCTTCGGCCTTGAGTTCACGCGCGCAGGCAAGGATAAAACCCACAGCCGGGGCTGTGAACTGTCTGGAGAACGGTATCTTAATAACGGCGTTGTTCATATTAACCAGTGTAGAGTTATAAGGAACCGGTATACAGCCCGGTATCCGGTATCCGGTATCCGGTATCCGGTATCCGGTATCCGGTATTCAGTACTGGTTACTGGATACTGGTTACCTTCCCCAACCGGTTACCTTCCCCAACCGGTTACCTTCCCCAACCGGTTACCTTCCCTTACCGGTTACCTTCCCCAACCTGCTGTATTACCCTGGAAAGTTTGCCCGTCCTCGGGTTTCTCGGTATTTCCCCGCGCCCGAGGAGCTCCAGCCTGAGCGGCAGCACGGTATGCTCCGCGATGCTTTTGCTTAAAGTGGGGCGGTCCCGGACTATCTCCCTTTCAATGGCTGCGCGCAGCTCCCCGCGCCTGCTGACGGCCCCGTCCGCCTCAACGCGGACAACCAGCCGGTCTTTTCCTTTTTCCCTCTTCTTTTCCATCTGTACCGCGCCGGTGGGCCCCTTGGCCCTGGCGACGGCCGCCTGTACGCAGCCGTAGTCCACGGAGTCAAAACCTATCCTGAGGATGTCGTCCCCGCGGCCTTGCAGCTCAAAAAGCGGTGTGGTCCTTCCGCAGGCGCATTTGTCTTTCAGCCACCTCGCCCGGTCCCCCACGCCGTACCGGACTATGGGCGTAAGCCTGCGCAAAAACGGCGTGGCGTAAAGCATCCCGGTTTCGCCGCTTGCGCAGTGCTTCCCGGTTTCCTTGTCCATGATCTCGATGTAGCACTGGTCGTCGTGCGCGTGGAAAATCCCGGTCGGGCATTGCAGGCATTGGTACCCTATGTACCAGGTGTCCACCGTCCCGTAGCCGGGGGCGAGAATTATCCCGGCGCCGAATTTTCCGCGCAGCTCGTCTTTATCCGACTCGTATAAATGCTCGCCGCCGTAATATATTTTTTTAAGCTTAAGGGCGCCGGGCCGCGCCGCGTCTATGTTCCGCAGCGCCGACAAAACCACGCTGGAGATCCCCGCCACGCAGTTTATTTTAAACAGTTTCGCCACGGCGCCCACAAAATCCGAAGGGGTGTGGTTTGAAAACGGAAAATTCATGCACCCGTACTGCTGGAGCATCCTGTTGACATGCAGGAACGTCATGTAAAGGCCGCCGACGGCGAAAAGGTCGGCGACCCTGTCGGAGGGGTCAAGCCCGCAGGCGTAAAAGCCCCTGGCGTTCGGCAGCGTGAGCTGTTCCAGCTCGGCGTTTGAAAACAGGGTGGTCTTGGGGCTGCCGGTGGTCCCGCCGCTTTGGAAAACATTATAGGCGGTTTCCCCGCCGGTGACCAGGGCGCGGCTGAGCGGCGGGAGCAGCGCACGGAACCGGGCCGGGGCCAGGACGGGAACCCCGGCCAGCGGAAACCGCGAGTTCCTGTCGTAATCCGCCAGCCTTTTTTTATAGAACGGCGCGCTTCGCGCCGCGAACCTTACGTATTCGTCGAGGTTTCCGGAAATGATCTTTTTGCGCTTCTCTTCGCCAAGCGCTTCCCATTTATCGTAAAAAGGACCCGAACGGTGATGGTACAGGCACATTGGCCGCTCCTCTATCGCGCGCCCCACCCGGGGCTGAATAACCGCTTCCCGGCCGGGCCGGCCGCCTTCCAGGGGGACATTATTGACAAGCTTTTTACCGCGCTTTCATTGCCGCGTTTCCGGCCGCCGATATCCGCGGCGAGGTCGGCAAAATAATTCCTGTAATCGTATCTGTCGCCGTTTACGGTCAGTCCGAGAAAGTCAAAACTGTCCGCCTCCGGGTTTTCATGCACATTTATGAAATACTTGTTTGCGGCATTTTCATCAACGCTGAAAACAAAGGGTTCAAAATCCGCCGTGAACGGCTTGAATCCCGGTTTGCCCCCGGGGTCAAAGGCAAGCTCGATAATGCGTTCGCCCTTTTCCTCGTCCGGCGCGGGAAACACTCTCACATCGGGTATAACGGCGTCCGAATGCGTAAAATATATTTTTGCCTTTATCCGTTTATCCACCATTGCCCTTATTTCTTTTATCCAGGTTCCGACCGGCATCGGGCCCGTCATAATCGGATCTATGGCGAACCAGTCCTTGCCGGGGCCCCTGACTACGGCTGTCACGTGGAATCTCCACTCGGTCGTCTCTCCCGATTTAAGGTCGCCTATGATGAATACTTTCCCCGTGCTTTGCTCTTTTAATCCCATGCGGCGGCCAAGAAGATGCGCCGCCATCGCCCTGCCGAAACAAAAGCCAAGCTCCCCCGAAGGGTCGTAATACGCGACCTTGTCCAGAGCGGCGACTTTATTATTGGAAGTTTTATAAAAAAGGGACTTTATCTGCGGGGCGCTCAGTTCTGAAAGATTATCCGGAGACTGTTTTTGAAGAATGTAATCGTATTTTTCCCCGACTTCCGGACCGGTGGTTTTCAAATCAACCGGAGAGTCAGCCGTAAAATTTCCCGCAGGTTCTATTTGAGGCAATGGCAAATCCTGGATTTGTCCATCCATTAGTTCTTTTAAGCCCGGGCCTGTCTCAAATTGAGCGGCGCCGGCTCTTTGCTCTTCCCTTGTGGTTTGGCTATAGCCCGCGTTAACAGCCATAACCAGAACCGCCGACAACGCCGCTGCTTTATACCGCTTTGTTTTGTTTGTCATTTCATTACTACTCAGCCACAAAGTCACAAAGACACGAAAGAAATCAGACAACAAACCGTTTGATCCATAAACTTTCTTTGTGCCTTGGTGTCTTAGTGGCTGAGTAATTACTAAAAATCAGCGTTATCAGCGTTCTATATTCTA
>JAHJSU010000294.1 GCA_018829985.1 Elusimicrobiota bacterium
AGTTTATGGATCAAACGGTTTGTTGTCTGATTTCCTTCGTGTCTTTGTGACTTTGTGGCTGAGTAGTAACAATAAAACTGCTAATAGGGTTATTTCCATAAAACTCCGTGCCCTCTGTGCCTCTGTGGTGAGTAGTTACAATTAACGACCGTTCGCGTATGAGGCTAAAGTCACATTATTTTAAGGGAAAATGCCGGGGAATTTATAGGACTTTCGGCCCTGGCAGCTTTTTTGCCCGTCCGGGGGGCCTTTTTTGTATCATAGTAAAGGCTGATTATGGCTTCAACTGTGTTCATCCTGAATCCGATGGCGGGTAACGGGCGCGCGGAGCGCGTCTGGGAAACGTTTCGCGATGACATCCTGCGGACGATGCCGGACGCCTCCTGCATGCGCACGGACGGCCCCGGCCACGCCGGCGACATCGCCTGCGAAGCTGTGGCGGGCGGCGCCACGCGGCTCATAGCGGTGGGGGGAGACGGGACTGTCAGCGAGGTCCTGGAGGGCGTGATGCGTTCTCCGCCGGCTCTCAGGCATGCGGCCGCTCTGGCCTGCCTGCCGGCCGGCTCCGGGTGCGACCTGGCCCGCCACCTCGCCTATCCGAAAGACCGGCAGGGGCTATTGGACTTGATCGCCGGCGGCCAGCGGCGGCTGGTGGACGTGGGCAGGGTCCGGTACACACGCCCGGACGGCTCCGAACGCGAGCGGCATTTCATCAATATCGCGGCTTTCGGCGTCGCTGGCGACGTGGCGCGCCATATTCAGCGGAAGGGCAAGGCGCTGGGCGGCAGGTTCTCCTACGCCCTGGCCTCGGCACGGGTGCTGCTGGGGGCGCGGGCCAAAACGCTGCGCCTTTACGCCGACGGCCGGGACCTTTCCGGACGCTACCATATGGGTGTGCTCGCCAATACTTCCTCCATGGGCGGCGGCATGCTGATAGCGCCCGGGGCCTTGGACGACGACGGCGCGCTTGACCTGGTGCTGGTCTCCGACATGAGCCGGCTCCGGCTGCTGTGGAATTTGCCCAGGATATATAACGGGACGCACCTGAACGAGGACGGGGTTTCCCTGCGGAGGGTACGGTCCCTCAAGGTAAAGTCGGACGAGACGGTGTATCTCAATATTGACGGGGAGGCGGACGGGATGCTGCCCGCCTCTTTCGAGGTTTTGCCGCGAGCCGTCGCGGTCCTGGCGCCGGTCGCATAGCCTTGGCCGCTTGCCCGCCAAACAGTCCGGCGCTGCGCCCGCCGAGTTGTATTGGCGGGGGTCCGCATCAGGCGGAATGAGCATAGCTCCTGATGCGGCACTGCCATAGGTTTGACAATGGGCGGGACATGCGATATTATGTAAAAATGCGGAGCGGTATGCGAAAGGCCCGGCCGCACGGGCCGCAAGATTCGGAGGTGCTTCATAATGAAAATTCTCCACGGTTTACTCATCTCACTGCTGATTTTAATAACTGCGGCGCTGCCGCTGCGCTCCGAGACGGCCGGCGGCCCCGCTGAGCAGGTGGCGGCCCCGCGCGCCCTGTCCCCCGAACAAATCGAGCTGGGCAAGCTGACCGCCGAGAATATGCTTGCGGACCAGAAGACAAAAAAGAAGCTGCAGCAGCTTAACAGCGAGAAAGAAGAGCTCCGGGCGCAGTACGAGCTGGACGCCCAGAAGCAGAAGTCCAGGGTGGCGGCTCTGGAAGCGGAACTCTACCGCCTGAGCGCCGAGAATAAGCTGTCGGCCGAAAAACACAAGAGCGGCATCAAAGAGCTTCAGTCGCAGCTTGAAAAAGCCGCGCTGGAGAACAAGCTGGCCGATGAAAAACGCAAGGCGGAAATAGCAGCTCTGGAAACCGAATACCAGAAGGCGGCCGGGCAGAACAAGCTTATGTCGGAACAGTCCAAGGCCCAGATGGCCGCGCAGAGCGATGAGCTGCAGAAACTGAGCTTGGAGAACAAGCTTTCCGATGAAACCGGTAAAAAAGCGCTTTACCTGATCTCCCAGGAACTGGGCAAACTGAAGGCGGAGAACGACCTGAAGAACGAGCGGCTGCGCGAGCAGGCGATAGCCGACGCCGAAGAGAAGAACGCCATCGAGTTAGAGGTCAAGCGACTGGACCTGGCGGAGCGAAGGCTTAAGCTTGAGAAAATAACCATGGACAGCAAAATGGATAAGCTCAGGAGCGACCTGGAACTGCGCGACAAAAAGGAAGAATGGAAAAAAGAAAGCAATACCGAGCCGGCCTACCTGGATCGCCCGTTCAAGGACAAAAAGCTGATCATCAGCGACCGCCGCATTTCACTGAACGGGCCCATTTTCACCGGCGTAGCGGACTACGTGACCAAGCGGATACATTATTACAATAATATCTCAACCCAGCCGGTCTTCATCGTGATAGACCGCTCGCCCGGCGGCTCCGTGATGGAGGGCTACCGCATACTGAAGGCGATGGAGGCGAGCAAAGCGCCGGTGTATGTCGTGGTCAAGTCCTACGCCGCGAGCATGGCCGCGATCATCGCCACGCTGGCCGACAGAGCGTACGTGTATCCGAACGCCGTAATGCTGCATCACCAGATGTCCACGATAAACTGGGGCAATATGACCCAGCTTAAGGAACAGCTTGAACTGGCCAAAGAATGGGAAAAACGCCTGGCCGCGCCGGTGGCCAAAAAAATGGGGATAACGCAGGAGGACTTCCGCAAGAAGATGTATGAGAAGAACTCGGACGGCGACTGGGAGGAATTCGGCGATAAAGCCGTGGAATACAAATGGGCCACCAGCGTGGTGGACGAGATAGAGGAGACGGGTTTTATCAAGAACCCGGACGCGCAGCCGCAGGAGAAGCCCAAAACGAGGTTCGCGCTTGATGAAAAAGTGGACGAGAACGGAAAACGCTACGTCTCCCTGCCGCGCCTGGAGCCGTTCGACTTTTACTATATCTATAATCCGGACCGGTACTATCGGTAAGGATAAAGGATTAGGGATAAAGGCTAAAGGTAGGAAAAAGCCCTGTGTTCCGCCGTATCTTTTCCTTCATCCTTTGTAACTACTCAGGTTCTCCGTATTTTTCACGTATTTTTTGTAGTGGCAAAGCTTGCTTTGCCTTTTTGGGCAGAGTAAACTCTGCCACTACGACGACAGACCTGAGTAGTTACCATCCTTTAGCCTTTATCCTTTAGCCTTCCGAAAATTGCCTGCAATTTTCGGCTATTGCCCTTTCGGCCCTCCCGGCCGGGCCCCTTTAGGCCCTTGACAAAAATTATATAGTCTGTAAACTGTCTTTATAGGGATAAATATCCGTATAAATGTCCCCTTATTTGCGTTTTTACAAGGCCAATATCGTGAAGAGAATGTTGCTGTCGGTCCTTTTTGCCGGAACTTTATTCGTTCCCGCTTTTGCCCAATTTACCGACAAAGAGCAGGCTTTTATCCAGAAATGCTACGACAACGTGGACAAGACTAAGAAACAGCTGTCCCCGGAAACGGCCGCCGAGTGCGTAAAAAAACTCAATGACTCTAACGCGGCCCTGCTGAACAAGCTTAGGAAAGAGAATTCCCTGGTGGCCGCCGATATCGTGGCGTATAACAACGCGCTTGTGGACCTTAAAAATATCACCGCCAAGACCCGTGGCGTAAGCCTGGGCATGGAGCTCGCGCGGGTCCTTGATCAGAAACACTGCGCGCTGTGCAATATGGACCTTGGGCCCAAGGCGGAGGACATCTTCGGCTGGGTGGGCGAGAATGCGGGCGGCAGGCTTTTTGAAGTGAAAAAATCGGTAAGGACCTGGGAGGCTTTAGGCGAAATAAGGCTGAATTCCCTTTCCAGGGCCGAGTACGGCTACAACAAGGATAAATGGAACGAGCAGGGCATAAATACGCGGTACAAGTCGCTTTCCGGCTGGGCGCAGAAAGAGACGGACAAGCTGGAGGCTTTTGCCGCTCTGCCCGACAAGGCGCCCGGCGCGGCGGCTTATATCTCCAGGATGACCGGCGCCCTCAGGGAAGACCTGGTGTTTCCCGCCGACGACCCCTATCATGAGAAACTGAACAAACTTGCATACGAGACCTCCAAAGCGGGCGACACCCCCGTTTCACCCAAGTCCCCGGCGGATGAGAAAAAGACCAGGGAACTTGCGGCCGCCTCGGATAAGTACGCCTCGCTCAAGGGCCAGTCCGCCATGGCTCAGCAGGATCAACTTAACAAAACCTTTGACAATGCCGAGGCCAAAAAAGGCGCAGGCTTCGCAGCCGCGGGCGGCCTGGCCGGGGGCTTAGCCGCCGGCGCCGCCAAAGAATTCAAACCGGTCCCGCTCACAAAGGCCCAGGCCGGGACCCTTTCCTCAAAGATGGCCGGCATGAAAGACGGCAGGTTCACCGGTTACCTGGCCGACGAGATAAAAGACACCAAGGCGGGCGATGAGATTACCTCCTTTTTCAACGATCAAAAATACGCCAAAACCGGCTATAATAATTTGAATCTCAAATTTGAAAAGGGCACGGGGAAGCTCGCCAACGCGCTGGGCTGGTGGAGCGGAAGCGACAAGACGATCCGCGTGAACACCAAAATGGTGGACGGTTACTGCGCCAGGAACAAGATAACCCCGGAACAGCTGCTGGCCAGCGACGCCCATATGAAAAACCTGGCCACCTATGTAGCCCCGAATTTCGTGCATGAAACCACCCATCAGCGCCAGAGCGCCTGGGCCAAGGCCAACGGCCTTGACTTTATAAAATACAAAGGCGGCAGCGCCGGGGCGCCGTACCAGATGGAGAAGGAGACCGAGGCTTTCTCGATGCAGGCGGCTTTTTCGGCCGAGAAGGCCAGGAAGCTGGGCCCGGCCTATCTCGCCAAGCTCTCCTGGTCCCACCGCGCCAACGCCGAGAAGTTCATGGAAGACGGCGTGGACGCCTTAAGGACGGGAAAAAAGCCCCTTTACACCAGCATAGATTCCATGGAAGGCTCCGCCGCCAGGGAACTCCAGCATGCCAGGGTCACCGCCGTCCGCCTTGCTGAACTGGAAAAGAAGGACAGGACCGATCCTTCCGCCATGTCGTTCTGGGACAAGAGGAACCTGGCAAAGTACAGGGAAACGATGGATACCAGGTTTAAATGGTACACCATGGTCTATCAGAAATCGGCCGCCGATGAAAGGAAACTGCTGGCCTGGCGCGACTCGTTCGATTCTGATGCCGCGCTTTCCACGGCGCCGCCCGTGCTTTAACTTTTGAGGACATCCCGGATGAAGAAAACCGCAATATTCGCGCTTTTATTTTCTCCCGCCCTGCTGTCGGCCCAGGGGCAGGAAAGGAACGCCAA
>JAHJSU010000295.1 GCA_018829985.1 Elusimicrobiota bacterium
AACATGCTTAAGGGCGTGCCGGCGGGGCGCCGGCGTGAATATTTCACGGACCTCGAGAAGCGTTCCGCGCTGGCGCACGAAATGTCCCACGCCGAAGATCTGCTGCGCAGCCCTTACGCGGACGGGCACGATTACATCAACGCCGGCTGGACGGAGGGGGAAACCAAGGCAAGGCTTGCCGAGCTGCGGGTTTCTCCGTTCAGCCTGGCGGCACTATGCCTGACAAATAAGAAATATGAATGGATCCGGGAAAAGATATTCGGCGGTTTCACCGCCTATGAAGACACCCCCACGGATGAGGATATCGCCCGTCTGCCGGCCGCGGAGATAACTAAACGCGCGGGGGAGATATACCAGCGGAAAATAATAGGGGCCGGTGTGGATTACTGGACAGAGAAGGCGGCGGCGGCCGCCTCAGCGGAAGACAAGATACGCTATTACAAGTGGGCGCTGGAGAAGTGGAAATATGAGGATGGCGTTGAAAAGCGCGCTGCGGCGCTTAAGAATCTTGCCGATCTGCGCTGGGAAAAAGGCGAGTACTCCCTGGCCGTGAAACATTACGCGGAAATCCCCTGGTTTAATAAAGAACAGTATTGCGGCGACCTGCAAACGAATAAAAAAGTCCGGGATTACCTGAAAACGGGAAAAGCCGGGAATGATGAGAAAAATGTTTTTGCCGGGGCCTTTGCGGGTTGTGCCCGGCATTACAACTATTACAAGGCCGATCCTGAGAAGGCATTCAGGTATTCAAGGTCCGCGGTGGAGCTCTCGTCTGCGTCAGCGGACGGCTATCTGGAATGGAGCTGGGCTTACAGAACACAAAAAAAATACGATAAGGCTGCCGCAATATTGAACAGGGCTATAAAAGCTGTCCCGTCTGACCCGCGGCTTTACCTGGCGCGCGGCCAGGTGTATGGCGAAAAAGGAGAGTTCGCAAAAGAGATACAGGATTTCGATAAAGCGATAGCGCTGGAGCCGAAAAATGAACGGACGCGCATAATAAAGGGGATGGCGTATTACGATAAAGGCGATTTAAAGAAGGCCTTGGAAACCGTCTCTAATGATAATAAGAAGTTGGCAGCCGAGTACCGCACCCGTGCGGGTAATGAATTCTGCGCTAAGCGATACGAGGCGGCGCTTCAGGCCTACAACGCGGCGATCGCGCTTGATACGGGCAGCGCTTCCGCCTACTTCTCCCGCGGAAGCACTTATTGGCGGCTCGCCCAGTACGAAAAGGCGGCAAATGATTACTCAAAAGTTTTAGAGCTTGATCCAACACACACAGAAGCTCGCTATAGCCGCGGGGCGATTTATAATGAGCTGAAGCAGTATAAAAAAGCTTTAGTTGAGCTTAACATCATGATAAATCTTAATCCCAAACACGCCAATGCCTACAACAGTCTCGGCGTGGCATACACCGGGCTCAAGGACTATGATAAGGCTATTGCGTATTATAAAAAGTCTATCGAACTTGACGCCAGATTGATCCACCCGCAGGGCAATCTGGGTATAGTTTACCTGCGTATGCATAGATACGAAGATGCAAAAACCGCGCTTGAGAAAACATTGGCAATGGACAGTAAACATGCGAATACATACGCCAGCCTGGGCAGCTATTATTGGCTTGGCAAACAGGACAAGGAGAAAGCTTTGCAGCAATATGAAAGAGCCTTTAAAAACGGGTATTCCAGCCGTGAGCTGCTGTCTGATGACGCCGACGATGACCCATTAATAAAGGGCCTGAAAGACACCCCGGAATTTAAGGCCCTTGTTGAAAAATACAAGAAAAAGCCGGAGGAGCTTTCCGCGTCTTCGGCTCCCAAGAATTATACAGGGGAGGACAAATGAGCGGGTGATATATGATTTGTTTAGTGTGCTGAAGAGCAGATAGCTGTGGACGGGGGAATTTCCAGGGAGGAATATATGGAAAACGAAAAAAACACACTTACGCGGCCGGCTGGAGGTGTATTTAAACAGTTGTTCGTGATAATGCTGATAGTCTTTTTAATCTATGATTCGGAGGGATTATGGGGGTTTAAACCATTCCTCTACCTTGCCGCGCTTGTGTTGGTCTTCGGCGGGACCTTTTTTCTGACCTGGACGGCTTATCCGCTAAAAGAGATGTTCAGGCCGTCCGGGCCAGAAGTCCTTCTGCACGCCGCGGGCTGCGCGGCAGCCATGGGCGCGCTGGCGACGGTTCTCGGCATGATCCTTATCCTGTCGTCCATAGATGACGTCTCGCGGGTTCCCAGGCGCATGGCGCTGGCGCTGGACGGCCTGTTTTTCGGCCTTTTGCTTTCTGAAGTTATCTTAGCGCCGATGGCGGCGCGGCTTGCCGCCTCTGGGAAGCCGGAAAATAAACCGCCAGCGCAGTCCGGAGGCAGAAAACGGCTGTTTATCAGCCTTTTTTCTTTAGGGATCGTTTTGTTCAGCATGATGACCGTGCTTTTCGCGCTGACGAGCGGTTTGTAGATGGTCCGGCCATGCGGGATGCAGTGATGAATATGTTTCAAATATTGAAGACTTGCTTGACATGCAGAAAAGAGGCGATTATACTACATGGATCACTGCTATCAGGGGGGATATTCTTTCTTTTTGACCAGACCGTTATATCCAATGCGGGGTAAAAAGAAGCCAAGGCGGGATCTATTATGCGCATAGTAAGCATCGCACCTGAGCCGTTTGAAACGCTGGTTTATCACGCTCCGGCCAGCAGGGGCGGGCCAGAAGAGATACGGCTGCCTTTTATAAAGGCGACGGTAGATGTCTTAAGCGGAGGTGTGGCCTCGCTTATTGCGTTGGCTGACCTGCAGGGATATGAGGTCCTGCCGGACGGCAGTCACGGCCGGCTGGCGGGCCAGCGCGTGGCGGATGAGCTGGAGGCCATGGCCGGCCTGGGGATGATACCGCCTTTGGAAAAATGCGGCATACTGATAGCCGGCGATATGCACTCCCTGCCGGGCTGCGCTAAGCGCGGCGGGTGGGGGGATGTCAGGGAAGTCTGGCGCATGCTTGCCGCCAGGGCGGCCTGGGTGGCCGGAGTGCCGGGGAATCACGACCTTTTCGGAGATTCGCCGGAAGAGCTGGCGGCTTTCCGCGCCGAGCCGCGCATGCATTTCATGAATGGGGATATGGTTGTCATCGACGGCCTTAGGATTGCAGGCATAGGTGGCGTCATGGGCAATCCTTTCAAGCCTTTCCGGTGGGCCGATGACGATTATGTGGTCAGGGCGGAAAAATTGCTGTCCGGGCGGCCGGATATCTTTATGATCCACGAAGCGCCAGGCGCGCCGGATTCCACGCAACAAGGGAACCCCGTAGTGGCGGCGGCCTTTGGCGGGGCCAGGGACCAATTGATCATCTGCGGCCATAAGCATTGGGAAAATCCGCTGGCTCAATTGGCCGGCGGCGCACAGGTACTGAATGCGCATGAGCGGGTGGTAGTTCTGGAGAAAAGCCGGTAGTCCGATCTCTACGATGCGGTCGGGTTTCAAGAAGGGACAGGCAGGAAGTTGTTATGAAAATAGTGGTATATCCGCTTATCTTTGCGGTCTTGGCGGGCTGCGCGCCTTCGCAGAATTTGCGGCAGGTTTCCATTGAGGACTACCTGTTTGAAATGACGTATCGTGTAACCAGCGAGAATCTGAAGCACAAGAAGCCGCGGGAGGAATATGCCGCAATGCTGGCGCGGGCGGAGGAACTGATCGCCCAGGACCCTGGATCCGCTAAAGGTTATGATCTCGCGGGTGGGGCTTATTATTCCATCTGGATGTTCTATTCCCACAAAGAAGCTGACGCTCTGACCGCGGTTGAGAATATGAAGAAGGCCGTTGAACTGGACCCGAACGATAATCATTCCCTGATAGGGCTGGCGGACCTTATGTGCAGGTTCGGGAACCATAAAGCGGAGCTGGAATATATTGATGCGGCTATAAAGGCCGAGCATAATGATCCTGGACTGCATTACATGCGCGCCGGCGCTTTACAGGAGCTCGGCCTGGTAAAAGAGGCTTTAAAAGAGAAGGAAATCGCAGATGAATTAAGCATAGCTGTAAAGCAAAACGATTCTGTGCTTGAAGAAGGTATAAAAGGTTGGGCGCGATCAACCGGCGGCGGTTCTCATCCGTGGCCTATCCCAAAAGGGGAAGAAACAACTCCTTCCAGGAGCATCACTATAGATTATGCCTACTTTCGTAAACATCCTCTAACCCCTCTGGATAATGCTTTAAAAAAACCACTGGCCCAGTATTTAGACAATATATCACTTGGGGAAAAGATGATCGCGGCCAAGCCGGATGATAACAGGGGATATTCAATTGTAGGCGGCGCCTACTATTACATATGGGTCTATTATTCCCGTGACATAGCCGACCTGGAAAAAAGCATTACCATGCTTCGTAAAAACATAGAAGTCGATCCAAGTGATTTATCTCCTCATATGGCCCTTTCAATGATATACTGCGAGCTTGGAGAGCATGGCGAGGAACTTTTAGAGATCGAGAGGGCTATTGGTAAAAATCCATCAGATATCGGATTCCACCGCTACAGGGCCGGGTGCCTCAGGGAACTCGGGAGGGAAAACGAGGCGCAATTGGAAGATGAAATTATAAAAGAGCTAATCAAAAACAGAAATGAGACAACACATCAGGCCGCCGGCGGAAAGCTATAATATGTGGATATGGCTGCCGATAGTAACGCGCCGGGAATAGCCACTGCTGGCGCCAATTATCACTAAACCGGATGGCGCAGGGTTAACCGGAAAACTTCAGTTGAAGTTTTCCACCCGCATAGCGGGTGCCCTGCGGGCGGCATACACCCGAATGGCGCTCGCGCATAGCGATCCGCCATTCGCCCGCTTTGCGGGTGAATCCTGCAGAATATTTTGTTCCCTGATTTATACAAAGAAAGCTATCTTTAACTGCAGGATTCAGGTTAATATATGGAAAAGGCCCAGGAAGGCAGAACGGACAAGCCCTTTGACTGCGGGTGCGACAGGGCGCTGTTCGTCAATAAGGCGAACCGGTTCGAACCGGCCCTGCTCCGTATCGAGGCGGGAGGGGCGGTGTTCCGCTGC
>JAHJSU010000296.1 GCA_018829985.1 Elusimicrobiota bacterium
GCACACATCAGTGAAAGCCAGAGCGAATGCTCCACCCCGTCGTCATACTGCGCGAAAGCGTTGCCGGTGTTATACGGCGGGTCTATGGCTATACATTTTATCCGTCCCGCAAAATCCTGCTCTAAAGCCTTAAGCGCCAAAAGATTATCTCCGAAAATAACCATATTTTCGGCCTTCGGGTCGCCGTAAGATTTCGCCGAGTCCTCCACCAAAACCCTCGGCTCCAAGCGTATCCGTTCGTTTTTGCCTACCCAAGTAAGCTCAAGCTTTCCTTTTTTCATAGTTCCATGGAGTTCCCGTTCCCACCCGAATCCCTAAAAATTATTTTATTTTTTCCTTCAAAAGCCGGACGGTAAAGTTATGTTCGCCCATAATAAATTCCGGTTCTGTGCCGTTATGTTTAAGCATTCCTGGAATTACTTTGTCACGAATACCCATACCCCGGAACTCCACATAATCATAGTCGCGCATCAGATTCACAATGGTTTGGTTGCGGGCATAGCGGAAGCCGAATTTAAGCGCCTCTACCGTAGCCGTATTGGGAAGCCGTCCGGGGCTTTGAATTTCAAGGCGGTTTGAAAAAATGGTTAACGTAATATCTGTCCCGAATATACTGTAGTCCCGGTGCACCAGGGCGTTGACAATAATCTCCCGCAGGACTTCTCCCGGATAATCCGGCCTGTCCACCCTGCGGCCGCCTTCAATCTCCGCCGTCATACGGGTATTGCGGCGAACAAAATCCAGGGCCTGCTCAACAAGACCGGCTTCCAGAATCCTTCCGTCCGCGGCGCATAATGGGGTCATGGGGCCGCGCAATTCCTCATCCGCCTGCGCGGCATAATCAGGGCGTTCTCCTGGATAAGCAATGGCGCGAATCCCGGACTGCGGGAGAAAACGTTTGGGATTGGCGCCAAAGAGCAGAACGCCGTTAACTGTGGCAATAAACAAATCGTCAGCGGCCGTCATAAGCTCCATGTTTTTTAAATCGCGGCCCCAACCAATCGTATCCGCATCAGCCGGGCAGGGAGCTTTTAAAAGGCGGGTAAAATAGTCTTTAAGCCGCCGGACGTCAAGGTCGGCCAGAGATGTCCCCGGAGCGGGCTTAAGCCCATATTGAATCCGGCCGGATGCCTGAAACAGGCGCTCCAGTTCCTCACGGCTTGCCTCGCGGCTTGTCTTACCCACCCGCACGAAATAAGTTTTGCGGTCATCATGAAGACGGGCATAAGGTTTGTCCGGCCCCACAGGAACGCGCACTATAAGGATATGCTTGCCTGGTTCAGCATCCTTTATCCATGCGAAAATCGGAATGATAGGAGGCTCAATTTTTTTTCTGGAAAGTTCCGCGACCCACTCTTCCAGATTATCACGACTTGTACCGCGAATAGAACCATCATCATCAACACCCAGGAGAATAGTTCCGCCCTGCAGATTCAGAAAAGCCGCCAGCGCTTTGGCCAAGTCGTGATTTTGCACATCATCACGCTTGAATTCGACAGTTGAATCCTCGCCGTTTTTAATTAAATCAAACAATTCCGTTTTGGTCATTTTAGTTTATCCTTTCTGTAAGCGTCGTAAAAACTTATTTAGTTCTGTTTTTTCATATAGTCGGTACCCGTTAATGGGTTGTTTTTTTGCCCGCAATTTCCCGGCACGATCCCAGTTGCGGAGGGTATTGGGACTGACGCCAAGAAAAGCGGCAGCCTGGCTTACTGTCATGTAGTCTCTGAGATTATGGAGCATAGATACAAGGATACCAAACTTTACCAATCATTAACAATCGTCGTCGCAAAGGATAAAGGGCCAAAGAATAAGGTTTGAAAAAAATTTTGTTTTTGAGATGTTTTTTGCCTCATCCTTCCGAATTCCAATACTGCGTAGGAGGGAAATAGGCGTGCCATTTCCCTGATGTCAGGAAATTGGTCCTGTTATTAAACAATCTGCCATCTCAGGGTAAGAATCTCTTTTAAGTCAGTCTGTTGTTTAAGCTGGGCTTCCAGAGCGCCGATGATCGTGTCTTTTTTGTCGTCCACTCCATCCTGCTCCGCAAAAAGAGTTTGCCGCTTCTGATTGCGTTTGCGCTCCATATCATTAGCTTTCTTGTGCAGGGAGATTTTGGCGTCAAGGTCTTCGGTTTGCCGGGCCTCGCGTTTCACAGTCTTTATTTCCCTGTCCAAATCTTTAAGCTCCCGCTCAAGACTATTTTTTAAATCTTCCGACCATGCCTCAAGTTTTTCAAGTTCGGCTTCGAAATAGTCCTGGTTCCGTTTAGAAATTTCTTCAATAGTTTTGGTTCGATGACGTTCAAACGAAGCCGCCATTTTTTTCTCTGTTTCGGCTTCGGGCTTGGCATCGCTTTTTGTCTGCGCTGATAGATTGAAGAATTTTTCGCAGGTTTCATGCGGCAGTTCAACTCCAGAGTCGGAAAAACCGGCGAAAATCAAGCGTTCTTCAGTCTCTATTGATTTTACGGTTATCAAGCACAGCCTCAACCAACCCTTTTGCCCCGAGAGTTCCGCCACAGGCGTTATTTTTTTGTCGTAGCCGGAATAGTCAAAAACAATTTCCTGCCCGGTAAGAGGCCGCTCTTTAGCTGTCTGAATAATGGAGTCGGCAAGCGGATGGCCGATTCTGTAGTGGTGACATGGTAAACCCGCTTTTTGGGTTATAAGCTGGTAGCGGCCTGACGGGGCGGCAATGCCGCTTGGCAGGGTTTTAACATCAAAACTCCAATCGGAGTCTGAAAACTCGGCATGTCCGCTAAGTTCATGCCGGGTAAGCTGCCAGAGCCAGCCGGTAAAGCGGTCCAGTTGGGCTTGAGTCTGTTCCTGGCTCAGCTTAAGGCTGGCATGGACATCCTCGTCAAAATTCTCAAGCAGTTTAGCGCGCGCGTCAGCCATATGGGAATCAATCTTATCCCGGAGCTCCGCCTCCAGAAGATCAAAAGCTTGCCTTATTTCGGTGGAGGTCCGGCAGGACTGGTAAATTTCCAGTATGCGCTTTTCAAAATCTATACCGGACCCCAGCGCTCCCAGGATTTCGTCGGAAGCCCCGAATATACCGCTGAAAAGCTTTAGTTTTTCAGACAAGATCTCAAAAACGCGTTGGTCCGCCTCGTTTTTGCGGTTGATAAAATTTATTACCACAACATCATGTTTTTGGCCGTAACGGTGGCAGCGGCCTATTCTCTGCTCTATGCGCTGGGGATTCCAGGGAAGGTCATAATTTATTACAAGGTTGCAGAATTGCAGGTTAAGGCCCTCGGCTCCGGACTCTGTGGCTATCATTATTTGGGTGCGTTCTTTAAATTCTTCAACGATGGCCGCTCGTATATCCACGCTGTAAGAGCCGGCGGCGCAATCTTCATTCTCATGTCTTTTGAGCCATTCTTTGTGTATAACCCTGGCGCCAGGCTCTGTATTTGTCCCATTTAGGGTTATAGTCCGGCCTGCATAACCATTGTTTTCAAGCAGCTCTTTAAGATATTTCTGTGTTCTACGGGATTCAGTGAAAATCAGGGCTTTTGGCGGGGCGCCTAATTCAACGGCTTTTGCAAGGCCGGCTTTGAGAGCTACAAGAAGGGCGTTACCTTTGGCGTTTACCGTTATAGCCTCAGCCAGGGATTTAAAGTCTTTTAGCTCGTCAATTTCCGAAGTGATATCCCGCGCCAGCGAATCTTTTTGCGGGTCTGTTATCCCGGAATTTTCTGCTACAGACTCGCCATTCTCTTCTTCAAATTCATCCTCAATCTCATTGGCGGATTCAAAATCGGCAGATAAATCCAGAGTGATAGATGCTCCGCCGGATTCAAGCGCTTTCAACTTGTTCTTAAGGCGGTCTATCATTATCCCTATGGTATCGGAAATCGCAAATGAAGAAGAGGCCAGGATTTTGCGTATAACCAGGGTTAAAAGGGCGCGTTGGCCTGACGGGAGGGCATAACTGGGCCTTTGTAGATATGCGGAAACTTTAGTGTAAAGTTCAATCTCGGCATCCGTGGGGGTGAAGTCCTGGGTCATAGAGATGCGGTTTGTGTAACTGATGTATTCCAGGACTTGCCGCCTTAATGTGCGTTTGCAGACCGGGCTTATTCTGGATTTAACCAGTGTAAAGTCTGTTTCGCTGAATTCCACCGGTTTCTTAGCAAACTGCTCTCGGAAAGATGCCTCATCCCCGAAAATGTGCGGATCAATAAAACTGATAAGACCGTAAAGCTCCATTATAGAGTTTTGGAGCGGGGTGGCGGTCAGCAGAATCTTGGGGCTGGGACCTATTGCGTCTTTTATGGCCTTTGCTATTTTATTGTCTTTCTTGTAAACGTTGCGCAGTCGGTGGGCTTCGTCCACTACCACAAGGTCCCAATGAATAATTCCGACTTCCCGCATTTTTGCCCTGGCAAACTGGTAGGAGCAAATCACTATTTTGTTGTTTTGGTCAAAAGGGTTTGTGACACCGCTTTTTTCAAGCTCTTTGTAGCTGGGGGAGTCTAGTATTTGAGAGTTTATAAAGAATTTTTCAAGCAATTCCTGTTCCCATTGTTTACGCAGGGCGGCGGGAACAATACAGAGAATGTGGCGCTTATTTTCTGCCCAAAGCTGGCTGATTATTAGTGCAGCTTCTATGGTTTTACCAAGTCCGACTTCATCGGCAAGGATGGCGCCTCGGGATAGTGGGGAGCGGAAAGCAAAAAGGGCGGCGTCTATCTGGTGGGGATTTAGGTCCACAGAGGCGCTTAAAATGGACTGGCTTAGCTTTTCCAACTGGTGCGCAGAATATTTCCGGGTCAGTTCATGCGCGTAATATTTTGAATGGTATGGTGTGGTCATTAAATTCCGAAAACAGCCCCTTCCTCCTTAGTATATCTTACAAAATTACCTTTAAATTACTGGCAATGATTTTAAATAATATAGCAGACGAACCCGACAAATTGAGCGTTGGAAAATGCTGTTTTTGGGTATTTTTAATAAAAATTGGGTGGGTAAAATGCTGTATCAGGAGCAGGGTGAAACATTTTATTATTTATTTCCATCTGTAAAGCCGAGCCGCTCCGGTCGGATTTTGCGGGCCCGCGATTTGCCGGGTTTAGCCTCGGCGACGACCGGATTTAAGGGAAGCCGCTCATTACGGCCGCCGAGGACCGTTCAAGCCGGAAACCATTGCTTTTACTTAAGCGATTCAAATCCCCCCGCGCCCCCCTTTACTAAAAGGGGGGAAGGGATCTGGCGCGTTCCCTGCCTGCCGGCAGGCAGGCGCAGCCGCGCCTTAAATCCGGTTGGCGACGACGGCGTTCCCGCCACACTTCCCGGCGGGTCCGCCTACGCTGTTTGGCGGAAAAAACACGGCCATGAGCGGGAACGCGGAATCCGACCGGAGCGGTGCCGCCAGTTTAACCAGCCGCGAAATTTCCGGCGGCTTGTGACGATTGCTATTTCTTCTTATCCCCCCTCGGGTGCGTCTTATCATATACTTCCTTAAGCCGCTCGAGGGAGACATGCGTGTAGATCTCGGTGGTCTGCAAATTCTTATGGCCCAGCATCTCCTGCACCGATTTCAGGTCGCAGCCATTATCCAGCAGATGGGTGGCGAACGAGTGCCTGATGGCGTGAGGGTTTAAAGGACGGGCGAACCTGGCGCGGCGCGCCATTTTTTTTATTATCAAAGCCAGGCCGCTGTCCGCAAGCCTGGCATTGCGATGGTTAAGAAAAAGCGGCATAGCGGGCGTCAGCGGACGCGGCCTGGTATTTAAATAAATCCTCAGCGCGCTTAATGCCTTGTCCCCCACCGGCGCCAGACGCTCCCTGGAACCTTTGCCCATAACGCGCACAAAACCGCCGTAAAAATCCACATCGCCTATGTTCAGGCCCGAGGCTTCCGAGCGGCGGATGCCGGTCGAGTAGAGTAATTCAAATATGGCGAAGTCCCGCTCGGCGAATTTATAGTTTCCTTTTCTGACCCTGAGTTCCTCGGGGTTATTGTAGTCGGCCAGTTTCCCCGCCTCGCCCTCGCTCATAAATCTGGGCAGGCGTTTTTCCTTTTTAGGCGCGGTTATCAGGTCGAACGGATCGTTCTCCATAACTCTTTCGGTTATAAGATAGCTTATGAACGAATGGACGGCGGAGATTTTGCGGAGCAGGGTGTTCCTGGAGACCTTTTTTTCGCTTATAAAGGCGATATAGCCGCGCAGCAGCATTCTGTCGAACAAGCCGGGCGAAGCAGCTCCGTGCGCCGCAGCGTAGGATACAAATTCCCGCACGTCGAATTTATAGGCCTTGACGGTATGTCTGGAGAAATTTCTCTGCGACTTCAGATGCAGCAGGAATTTTTCAATAAGCAGGTTCATAGATGGGTCTGTAAATCGTTGAACTGGCCGCTCTTGCCGATTATAATAACTAAACGACAAAACCACGTCCCCTTACTCAACTTATTACTTGACTTGCCTGTCCCTAAAAAACAAAACCACCGGAATCGGCGTTCAAAGTTCTTATCTTTGGTCTATCAATTTATCACAATTGCTACTGCCGCCAGGACAGTTTAAAATTTGGACACCGGGACGGTTCGGAACAATTACATAAACAGAATATACCCCATATCTTTTGGCAACTTGAGCATTTTTTATATGCCGTGTCGCTGTCAATGTATAACAAGGTTTTTCACCACAACCAGAGGTGGACATTGTAACTATAAAATCCCCTACGCGAATTTCAGTGGCAGTCACAGCAGAATCAGAGAACCAGTCATTTGTATCGAGTTTAGTGAATTCATCAGCATACGCATTATGCTTTGTGTAATACTTTTCCTGTGCAGATTTAATAATGGAAATACAACTCAATGCTCCCTCAGCACGCTCTTTTTCGCTATGACCTCTATACCCAAACATGTCACCATAGAATGACCAGCTCCCTATTAATAACAAAAATATTCCGGAAAGAATTATCGCTGTTTTATAAAATAGTCCTATTGGCTTTTTGTAAACAACTCTGGTTCCGGCAAGATAATCATGCAGCGAGATTTTATCTTTTGAATAAACAACTGTTAAATAACCGAAAAATAAAGGCAGCGCGGAAAGCCAACATGCCAAAACCCTTGCAAAAGATCTTATATAACCGATTTTTCCTCCGTCTTTGGCAGTAACCATTATGCCTGCTAAAAGCTTTCCCAAACCCTTCCCCCATTTGCCGATTGTCAATGTATGATAGATTAACCCGACAAAAAGCATTACATGTAACGGAAACATCTCTCTGTATACTTCATCAATCCGGGGAGCAAAGAATATGGAGTAAATAAATATAGAAAGCAGCCATATACATAACATGTCTATCGTAAAAGCGCCAAGCCTTATCCAGAATCCTGCCGGCAGATTAATATCCGCAGGTATTGCGGTTAAGTTATTTATTTTTTGCGTATCCATAATTTTTACGGAACCCCATACTTTTGGCGTAATTTCTTTAAAGCTTCTAATGCATATGGTCTCAGATCCACCCCTTTATAGTAGAATTCCCCCAGTGGCATAAAAGCCAAATCTTCTATTAATCTGGCAATTCATGGCGCGACATAAATATAATTTTAGCACAATGTGGGCGGCGCGCGGCGGTTCTGTTCTGCGGCAATCATCACGTTCAGAATTATATAGTATAGATAACATCCGCGAGGACCAGTGTGATTTGATGGAAAGTATTTACTCGATGATCTGGAACTTTTGGAAGAGAATCAGGACAAAGCGCAACAAGATTTGGCCGTGCATTTAAGCGTTTAAACAACATCCCTAAATTTCGTCTCAAACCTCATTTCTCTGTCAGCGTCAGACGCGCCACCGCTCGATCCGCGAACCATAGCGGCACGAAGCCAACAACACCGAATGAGCAATCAATAATGCGCCAGAAGAGAGGGATTCCTCTAACCGACCCGGCTATGATCGCCAACGGAATTACCAAAGCGCACGCGATCATTCCGAATTGGATAACCCACCGATTTCGAACAGGGTCACGAAACGGTCCTAAAAACGCTACGGCAATCACAAGATGAGCAAAGGCCAACCAATCCGTGCCATAAAACAAGAACGGATGCCTTTCGCTCGTATCTCTGAGTCCGACATAAACCTTTTCCAGCCAGACTGCCAAAGCCGGCATCGCCTGCCCCACTACTGTTCCGGCACCAAAATATTGACGCAAGAGCCGCGCTTCCACAAGAAGTGGGAATGCCGTCAGCCCACTGAGAACAAGACCGACTACAAAAAAGACTATAAGCCGACGGACTCGCTTTAGAAGTGCATTATCGGATACAATCTTCGGTCTCGCATCGTTCATCCTCAATGATGCGCTATTCATCTTGGAATCGAAGACCTCTCGTGGATGATAGATTACCCCAAATGACAAAATCGCTGATTTTAGAGAGACCGCAACATGGGCGTTCGTGAGAACAAATTAAAATCGAACCGCCTCTCCGACGGAGACTGTCGGTAGACTGGAGTAATATTAATGGGCCGGAAATTGCACAGGATTGAAGTCCTGACAAAAACGCTAAATCAGGAGCAGGCCTGCGAAGTGCGTGAGGTGCGGTTCCTCGAAGGAAAACGGGACTTTTCGCAGGGCTTTGGGCATTGGACACAATGCTACCTTTTAGGTAGGTTTGTGTCCATCGTTTATTTTGATCTTCGTCCATCAATTGCTCCGTCGGAGGATCAAGTGATTTGCCGACAATTTATCAGGCAAATAGCGCATCATTGAGGTTCATAGTGCTGGGCCTCTATTATTGCGTTGAGTGTCTTTGGTGCGCTAGCGATTAGCAATCCGTAGGTATATCCTTACCAGGTAATCCGCACGAATAGAATCTGCCAATGAAATTCCGCCACCGTATCGCCATCCGGCCCTGAATCCGGAAATATAGCCCCACAGAAGCACGATAAACCACAAAATTAAGACTAAAAAGAGTATCGCATACTTTATTGACATCTCAACGGCAGAAATTTCGCCAAGCAACCATGTACTAAACAAGCCTATAGGGAGAAGCAGAACAAGCCCTACTAAACAAACAGGAATGTATGCGAGTTGATATGATACCAATGCAAGAACAGAGCTAATGGTTCCAAAGAAAAACTTCTTTCCAGCAAGGCGAAAGGCTGGTATTGGCAGCAGTACAAGCGAAAAAACAGCAAAAAGCACGGTTATCCAAAAGAAAGGAATTAGGAAGAACGCATAAAGCATCATCAAATAACCTCCTGTGGTAAGTGCAAGGTTTTATCTCTATTTATTCCATTTCAATTTCTGCTTAACCACCAAGATTCCTTTATCTCTAAAGAAAACAATCACATCAGGAGAAGATCTCAGCCACGAACCATGATCCGTATCCAAGCTAACTGATTCGTCGGAATCATTCCAGTCCTGCGCCCGCATATGAGGCGAAAACTCAATATTACCTTGGTAGTCTGATGGTTCCATTAATTTCCAGGTTCCAGTGCTTGAATATACCGTATGGCCGTCTTTGACAAAAGTCTGGGAAAAAGTTTCATCCGGACGGATATCGTACACTTCTTTCCCGCCGAGATAATTGCCTATATAAACTCCTATTACCTCCTCCCGCGTTGGCGGCGGATCCTCCTTACATGCAGTGAGCCAGAAACCGGACAATAAAACAATCAACCACCTTATTTGCCTTTGCATTTCGGATTCCCCTTAAATTGAATATTCTCTTGCCAATTAAAATTTTCAGTCACATTTCTCATAAACCCATCTTCGCCAAAAAAATTGTCGTTCACCAAACCTACTGGAGATCCCTGTGCATTCTTCCAAGGTGGAATCCCGGAGCGGCGCCACTCATTATATAAGTCCTGAATGGTTGGATGATCCTGTGCAAATCCCGGGAAATGAGTTAGGGATTTTGTTCCGGTTACGTTCGTAATACTAAATGATACCTGTGTTGAGCCTTTAGCACAATCAATTTTTCCAGCCGTCCATGTTCCTTTGTAACCACCCAGAAATGCCTCAGTGGGATTACCATAGAATACGCCATTTGTCCCGAACACAAAAAGGTCAGAAGCTGCTTTGCCCCAGCCTTCTTTCTCAAGCGTACGCCCCGCGTCATTGCCCGTGGTGCCAGCGTTACACTTGGCGCAATTTTCCTCCAGTTTTGCCATCACTTTTTTTCGCGTATTTTCCACATTCTCGGATTTCATCAACTGCTTGGTTAAAGGATGGTTGATGTCAAAACTCAATATCTTAGGACTGGTCCCTGAAACCCATGCTGCAAAAAGTTTCCACGGCTCCGGAAGAATCTTGTCTATAATGGCTTTTACCTTTTTCAATAATCCGTCTAAAATGCCTGGTCCTGGTGTTGGTGTAGGTGTGGGAGGTGGAGGCGCTTGGGCACATCTCCGCGTACAGTCCATTAGAGGCATCACGCCCAATCTTCGCCCATCCGAACATACACAATCTACATTAGTCCAATCACCTGCTGCCATTGCGGCAGATACTTTTTGCGGCGAAATAGCGGTCTTTGCGGATGCTAACAAAGTGGTTGGTTTATTCAGGCTGAAGTCCGTTACCGGGCTGATTTTAGCGATGTCCGGCTCAGACGCCTTTAAATCCAGCACTTGGCCGCCCCTGCCCGTTAAAGCGACGGCCTGGTTGGAGTTTACATCCAAATCTTTGTCGGGGAGATCCGCCATGCCGTCAAAAAGAGCGGAATTTGTTTTCTGCGAAATCCGTATTTTGTCTTTTTCAGGAAGACCTTTTGTAATTTTTGTTAAATCCGGCGTACCGCCACTGTCACATATTTCGTTGGCGTATTTCAAACCGCCTTGAAGAATGCCTAATTTTGTTTTATTTTTTGTTTTGCCTATTTCACTTGTAAGAATGTTGGTGATGGAGGAACAAATCCCGCCTGTTGAGGATTTTTTATTGGTGTTTTTCTTGCTCTGGGCGGAAGTCGGCGCGTCGCGGAAATCGGAGGCAAACTTTAGGGCGTTGACGGGGTTCCTGTAACCGTAAGCGGTCTCAACGTAATCCTGCAGAGCCGGGTCTAAAAAGGGCTTGACATCCCGGAAGTTATAGTATTCCTGAGAGAAGGCGGGCGCTGAAACCAACAGGACCAAACAGGCTGACAATGCGTACTTTGACATTGGCATGTTTCCCATCCACACAATACAACTAAGGAAACGAAAACAATATCTCGTTTCCCCTGGTGACCCCGGATTCATCGGCCCGGAGGTGGATGCTCCTTCGCCTCTTCGAAGGATTACAAGAGCGAAAACTCTTATATAAGTATACCTTCAATAGGCGGGAAGGCCGCAGGGGCTGTAGACCCAGACGGATAAAGACAAAAGACCTATGCCGGAATAGGACTTAAGGCCCAGGGCCGAGGACTTTTGGTAAGGTTTCGTAACTACTCAGGTCTGTCGTCGTAGTGGCAGAGTTTACTCTGCCCAAAAAGGCAAAGCAAGCTTTGCCACTACAAAAAATACGTGAAAAATACGGAGAACCTGAGTAGTTACAAGGTTTCGGTGAACCCGTTGAATTATGCAGGAGGGTTTGAGATAACAGCTGGAAGTCGTAGTCTTTGGTAGTCGCAGGCTTTAGCCTGCGTACCGAGAGAGCGTCCGCCTAAGGCGGACGACTACCAGGATGGGTTCACCGAATGTTTACGGCTTTTCTGCCTTTTTGCTGTAAAAAGTTCGGGCCATTCGTAAATAAAGTGGAAAATGCCAATGAGAACGGATGGCAGAACGGGCCGCCTGCTGAAAAAATCTCCCCTTCCCCTCTTTCCAAAAGAGGGGTTTCCTTCCCCCTTTTAGCAAACGGGGGCAGGGGGGATTTTGAATATCAGGATTTCCGGCGTTGCGCCTGACTTATGCCTGATATCTGTTGAGTGTGTCCACAATAATTACGAAAGAACCTAATATTTTATTTTTTAAAAAGCAAATGAGGATCCGAAAATTGGCCGTTTGTAAGCCAACTGCAATTTTCGGGTTATTTCGGTTTCGCGCCGTTTATTATCTGTTCCACTTCGGGGTCGGTGACTTTGTCTATGTTCCGGCATTTGGGGAAGCCCGAGCAGGCCAGAAAATAGCCGCGCGCGCTACGCCGCAGCAGCATTTTGTTCTTATTGCACTTGGCGCAGGTATGTTCGGTGGGGATCGGCCTGAAAACGTCTACCTTATTGCCCTCCCTGTCCAGCGGGGTCTTGCCCTTACACTTTGGAAACCTCGAACAGGAAAGATACTTGCCGTATCTGCTCTCGCGCATGACCATGGGGCTCAGGCACAGCGGGCATTTTTCGTCGGTCTTCAGCACATTGGGCATGGTTTTGATCATATCCTGATTGGCGGATTCGAGGTTCGCGGCGAACGGGCCGTAAAATTCTTTTACCATCTTTACCCAGTCAATGGCGCCGTCGGCTATATCATCCAGCTTATCCTCAATGGAGGCGGTATACGAAATATCCATTATGTCGGGGAAGAAATCCTTGAGCTTTTCGGTCACCAGCGCTCCCAGCTCGGTTATTAAAAGGCGCCGGTCCTTCTCGCGCTTGATGTAGCCGCGGTCCACGATGTTCTTGATGATGACCGCGTAGGTGGACGGGCGGCCTATGCCGTGCTTTTCAAGGGTCTTGATGATGCTGGCCTCGTTATAATTGGGCGGGGAACCGGTCTTGTGCGATTTGGTTATGACATCGCTCAAAATAAGCGTATCGCCCTCGTTCAGGGGCGGGATCATTGACGACTCTTCGTCCTCTTCCTCGTCGGTGACCGTATCTTCCTTCTCTTCGCGGTAGACTTTCAGATACCCCTCGAATTTCATCGTGCGGCCGCTGGTTCTCAAGACCGCGACGTCGTTGGCGTCGGTTATCTCGACGCCGACCGAATCGAACACGGCGTCCTCCATCTGGCTGGCCACGAAGCGCCTCCAGATGAGTTCGTAGAGTTTGGCCTGGTCGGGGCTCAGAAAGGCGCCGACGTCTTCCGGTTTTTGGTAAACAGAGGTCGGATGTATGGCTTCGTGGGCTTCCTGCGCGCCTTTCACCTTCTTTAAATAAAGCGGCGGTTGGGCCGGTGCGAAATCCCTGCCGTAGAACTCGGCCACGAATTTCGCCGTCTCTTTCTGCATCTCGGCCGAGACATTGAACGAATCGGTCCTCATATAGGTTATAAGGCCGGCACGCTCGCCGCCCAGCTCCACGCCCTCATAGAGGCTTTGCGCCACTTTCATGGTGCGGTCCGACGAAAAACCGAGCTTATTGTAGGCGTCCTGCTGCAAGGTGCTGGTGATGAACGGCGGCTTGGGTTTCTGTTTTACAGCCTTGGTCTCTATCTTTGAAACTTTAAGCGTGGAATTGCGCAAAAGCGTGGCCGCTTCTACGGTATCCTCGATCTTTTTGAAGACCGAGGTCTTATAGCGGTAATCTTCGGCGAAAAGCTTGAGCAGAATGGTTTGCTCCACCGCCGTGCCGCGCCAGCGGACCAGCCGGGCGTCGAATTCCCTGCTGCCGGCCTTGGCCAGTTTGGCGCAAAGGGTGTAATAATCCTCTTCCCTGAAGGCGGCTATCTCTTTGGCCCGCTCGGCTATAAGACGCACCGCCACCGACTGCACGCGGCCGGCCGACAGGCCGCTTTTGATCTTCGCCCACAAAAGCGGCGACAGTTTGTAGCCCACCAGGCGGTCGGTTATCCTTCTGGCCTGCTGCGCGTTCACAAGGTTCATGTCCAGTTCCCTGGGAGATTTCAGCGAGACCGCTACGGCGGCCTTGGTTATCTCATGGAAGCTGATGCGCTTGAATTTGGTTTTATCCGCGTTCATGGCCTCGGCCAGATGCCAGGAGATGGATTCGCCTTCCCGGTCGGGGTCGGTGGCCAGGTATATGGCCTCGGCGTTCCTGGCCAGGAAGTTCAATTCCGGGATTATCTTTCTGGCCCGGTCTATCAGCACGTACTTCGGCTCAAAACCGTGTTCCACGTCCACGCCCAGTTCGTCCTTGGGCAGGTCGCGCACATGGCCGTAAGAGCTTCTTACCGCGTAATTGCCGTCCAGGAACCGGCTGATGGTCTTTTCCTTGGTCGGCGACTCCACTATTACCAGGCTTTTTATGCCTTTAGCGGCGTTTACGCTTTTCGGTTTAACGTTCTTTTCCGGCTTTTCCGTTTTTTCGGTCTTTTCAACTGCCATAATTTATAAATCCTTGAAAAAGCAAGCCAGCCTGAAAGCCGGACAGTATGACAGCAAAACAGTGATACAGCGTGACAGTAAAACAGTGTTACAGTTATAGGATAATTAAAAGAACCTTTTTTTAATTGCCCTACTCTCTTGCTCTCTTACTGTCTTGCTTTCTTACTCTCTTGCTATCCGGCTCTCTCGCTCGCTTGCTATCTTGCTGCCTGAGAAGCTATATTCTATACTTTTTTACGGCCTAAGGCGACAAGTTTCGAAAGGCTAAAGGATAAAGGCTGAAGGATAAAGGGAAAAAACTGGAAAACAAAGAGATTATTCTTCCCTTTAGCCTTTATCCTTAATCCTTTATCCTTTTACAGCGCCGGCTTATACTTATCCGCGCACTGGATTATAAGCGAGGTGGTCTCAAGCTCAAATAAGGCGGCGGCTATACGCTGGACCGACCAGCCGAGTTTATGGGAGAGGTCGTCCACACTAAGGCCTCCCTGGCCTTCCTTTATAGCCAGATAGGCGCAAACGCCGTCAGGAGAAAGGTCTTTTAACCGCCCGGCGCTTTCGTCGGTCTCTTTTTCAGCCAAACCGGCGGTCTTAAGCCCGAACAGGGCCTCGGCGGGCAAAGCGGCTATTATATCCAGCGCGGTCTCGGCCAGAGCCGCCCCGTTTTTGATCAGCATGTTCGGCCCCCGGCTCATGACCGAATCTACGGGCCCCGGCAGGGCCAGGACTTCCCTGCCCTGCTCAAGCGCCGAGCGCGCGGTTATGAGCGCTCCGGACTTATAGTCCCCCTCCACCACAAGAACGGCGTATGAGAGCCCCGAAATGATGCGGTTGCGCCGCGGGAAATGCGCCGCCATGGGGCCGGCAGCCATCGGAAATTCGGAGATGAGCGCCCCGCCGGACGCTGCTATTTTTTCGGCCAGTTTTCTGTTCTCCCATGGATAGCAGACCTTCAGCCCGGTGCCCAGAACGGCCCAGGTCGGACCGCCGGCTTTAACCGCCGCTTCATGCGCCGCCGTGTCTATGCCCCGGGCAAGCCCGCTTGCGACCGCAAGGCCGGCGCGCGAGAGCTCTCCGGCGAAACGCGCCGCGCTCCGCGCGCCGTAATCGGTGGGTTTTCTGGTGCCCACTACGGCGACCGCAGGCATGCCCGGCGGCATCTCGCCCCTGACATAAAGCGCCAGCGGCGGGTCGTATATTTTTTTAAGGAGTTCGGGGTAATCTCCGTCTAAAGCGGTTAAAACGCGGGCGCCGGCCTTATGCGCGGCTTCCAGCTCGCCATAGGGGTCGGCCCTGTGCGTCTCGCGCACGAAGCGTTCGGCTGTTTCAGGCGATACCCCGCCGTCCGCGGCCAGGTCTTCGGCGTTTCGCCCAAGCACGGCTTCGGCGCTGCCGTAAAGTTCTATAAGCTCCAGGAGCCAGTCGCAGCGCAGACATGAAAAAAAGTTAAGCCTTATGCGGGCGAGTTTCTCTTCTTCGGTCTTTACAGTCATAAATTTTTAATTGTAGCCGCAGGCTTTAGCCTGCGATTAATGCCAAAAACGCAAGCTTCCGCCTGAGGCGCTGCGCCCGCCGGGTTGTATTGGCGGGGATCCGCCGGGCTGTTTGGCGGAAAAGCTTGCGGCTACGTCTTACACCTTACACCCTACACCCTCTACCCTACTTTTTTACCACCTGTCCCTTGTTTATCGAGGTGCTGGCGTCGATGATCCTGGCTTTGACTATATCGCCGTTCACGCTTATGACCGTAAGCGTGCCGGTCTTCTGTATTTCGCGGCCCAGGCGTCTGCCTTTCTTGTCAAAAGCCGAAGAGCCTTTGAGGTAAGAAGTCAGGATATCCCCGGGCTTGAAGGCGGCGGGACTAGCGACCCGCACCAGCATGATCTCGCCGTTGAAAGCGAGACTGTATTCGCTGCCGCCAACGCTTTCCTTGGCGGTTATGACCCCGGACTCCGTCCAGCTGTCGGGCACTATCTTCACGTTGGTTTGCCATTCCTTCATGTCCTCGGGCATCTCTTCGGAAAGGTCCGTGACTTCGAAATCTATGAATTGTTCGCTGAGCTGTTTCCCTTGCGCTTTCCCGGCATTTTCAACGCCGGACACGGGCGCCTTCGCCCCCCCCGCGGCGGGGGGGGCGGGCATGGCCGCGGACAGCGCTTCGACGTCGCGCGCGGTATCGGTTATCGTATCCGGATTCACCAGGCTTCGCGCGGACGGGGCGGGCTCGGGTTTTATCTCCTCGGTTATATCAGGTATCACAAGTTCGTCCAGCGGGTAGATAAGGTCAGGGACTTTTATCGTGCCGGTATTGGCGTTATATATCCTGCCCCATTTAAAAGGATCGCCGTAATACTTCCGCGAGAGGTCCCAGAGCGTATCGCCCCTGGTCACGGCATGTTTCTTGTCGACCATAAATCCGTCCGCGTCTTTATTTGCTTCAGCCGGCTTTACGTCCGCCGGCGCCGCCTTGACGGGAGCGGCGCTTTCAGCGGCTGCTGTCCCTTCAACGAGCGATGTGCTTTCCGCGGCCGGTGTCTCCTCTCCCGGCGTCGGAGCTATTATTACGGTCTTTGTGCTTGTCTGTGCCGGGGTCTTCCGGTCATCCTCTCCGAGCAGGTTGGTCTGCTGGGCGTTTAGGAAGCCGTTGAGCGTTAAGATCACAGCGGAAGCTATAATAAATTTCATGGGTCCTCCATTCGGCAAACTGCAGTTAAAAAGTTGACAGGTTAATAAGTTGATAAAGTAAGAACCCAACCCTATCAACTGCCGTTTCCACTCAGTCAACTCTATCAACTGCTGTTAATATTTACTCACAAATTCCACCGTCTTATCAAGGGTCCTGTACTGCATGGTCTCTATCACATGCTCTTTTTTAAGCCCGGCCGCGCCGTCCAGGTCCGCTATGGTGCGCGCGAGTTTAAGTATTTTATCCAAAGATCTGGCCGAAAAACCCAGCTTATTCATGGCCGTCTCAAGCAGGTTTGAAGCGCCTTCGGGCAGGCGGCAGTGTTCCCTGAGTTCCCTGACGCCCATAAAGGCGTTGGCCCGCGTCTTAGAACCTTTAAATCTTTCCTGCTGAACGGCCATCGCCCCGGCCACCCTTTCGGCCACTGTGGAAGAAGATTCCCCTTTGGGCAGGCCCTCCCAATCGGCGTATTTTATGGGCGAGAGCTGCAGGTGGATGTCTATCCTGTCCATCAGGGGCCCCGAAACCCTGGCGCGGTACTTATGTATCTGCAAAGGCGTGCAGGAGCATTCCCTGGTCGGATGGCCGAAATAGCCGCACGGGCAGGGGTTCATGGCGGCTATCAGCAGACACCGCGCCGGATAGGTAACCGTATCCTTTACCCGCGAGACGGTCACCTGCCAGGATTCAAGCGGCTCGCGGAGCGCTTCTCTGGCGGGCCGGGAAAATTCCGTAAATTCGTCAAGGAACAGCACGCCGTTATGCGCCAGGGACACCTCGCCGGGCCGGGGAACGGCGCCCCCGCCTATCAAAGCGGCGTCGGAGATGCTGTGATGCGGCTCCCGGAACGGGCGCTCGGTGATCAGGCTTGAGGATTTTATCAGCCCGCTTACCGAATATATCTTTGTCGCTTCAAGGGCTTCGTCGGCGGTAAGCGGCGGCAGGATGGAGCCGAAACGCTTTGCCAGCATGCTTTTGCCCGCGCCCGGGGGCCCTACCATTATGACGTTATGAAATCCGGCGGCCGCTATTTCAAGCGCCCTTTTGGCCAGGGCCTGGTTCTTCACTTCACAGAGATCGCCCAGCGCGCAGCCGCGCCCGGGGAATTGGACCGCCTTGCAGACGGAAAGTTCCCCGGCGCCGGCGAGCCAGGCCGCGGCATCTTTAAGGGTTTCAGCGTAAAGGCAATTGAGCCCGCTGACCGCGGCTTCGGCCGAGTTCTCCCTGGGCACGATAACGGCCTTTATGTCGCCGGTTTTTTTAAGCGCGAGCAGCATCGGCAAAACCCCGGCCACCGGCCTTAAAGAGCCGTCCAGGGCGAGTTCGCCTATAAAGACCGAGGTCTCAAAGCTGCACGCCGCCTTTTTATCAATGTTCCCGGAGGCGGCCAGCACGCCCAGCGCTATGGGCAGGTCAAAATGAGTGCCGGTCTTTTTAACCTCGGCCGGCGACAGGTTGACCGTTATTTTTTTGACCGGGAAATCAAAACCTGAATTTCTGACGGCGGCCGCCACCCGGCCCTTGGACTCTTTTATGGCGGCGTCCGGCAGGCCCACCACGGCATAAGACGGAAGGCCGGAGGCGATGTCCACCTCCACCCGTATTTTGAATCCGTCTATGCCTTTAAGGCCCAAAGTCCAGAGTTCCGCTAACATTGACGCTCCGAAGAAGTAAGAAGCAGTGAGCTAGTGAGTTAGTGAGGCAGTGAGCAAGGAAAAACAACATCCCTGCATCTTTCCTTCCTAACTTACTCACTTACTTGCTTACTTACTTCTTTACTTACTTGGCCAGCCGGCAGATATCCTTCGCTCTGGCGTTAACGCCGGTCGCTTTCACGAGCTTTGCGATGGAACAGCCGCCGGTCTCGCCGCAGTAGCGCTGAACCTCCGCCATACCGATATAGTCTTCCTTGTGGCCTATGACCAGATTGGACCCGGGGTCGCGAATCTCGGCGCCCTGATGGTAGCAGTTAAGCCTGGCGCCCACGTTTATGCCTGATTCCTGGCCGACGTTGAGGTAGAGTTCTTCGCCGGAAGCGTCGGCCACCATGCACGACCAGGCCTTTTTATTGAGCTGGCTTGAGATATTCTCCGCGAACTGCACGATCGAGGCCCTGAGCGCCTCGCCTTCAAGCGTCTCGTCATAGCCGCCCTTGGTACCCATGCCGAGGAAAGAAGCTTTCCTGGATTTGGCCCGGCCCTTACCGGAGTCGGCCATGAGCACCTGGCCGCTCTGCACGTCTATAAGCCTTATATCCACGGTCACATCCGCCACCTGCTGTTTGGACTGGGTTATCAGATAATCCGAACCCTCGGTCTTAACGCCGAACTGCGAGACCGCGCCCACCACTATGGCTTCAAGCCCCAGTATGCGGCCGAACTGCGCGGCGGTCTGGGCGTCCACCATGCCCTGGGCCTGGAATTTCTGCTCTTCCATGAGTTTTCCCATGCGGTCGCGTTCCACCACTATAAATTTGCCGGATTTGGCAAGTTCGGTGACCAGAATATCGGAAGCCGAACTGCCCAGGCGCCCCTGGCCGTAAGCGGTCTTATTGGCAAATTCCACCACGCCTATCCTTCTCTTGGGGCCGGTGTATTTCGACTCCACCTTCCTCGTTTCATTGGCCGACATTGCCTGCTCCCTTTTTACCGATTTTGAAGGCGCGCAGGCGGCTGTCAGCATGAGCACGGCCCCTATCGCCATTAGTTCGCTTTTTTTCATCTTAGTTCCTCCGTTTTTAAGTTAGTAACGAGTAAAGAGTAACGGGTGACGGAAACTTGTTTCTCTATTCTCATTACTCATTACCGGTTACTCGTTACTGGTTACCGGTTACTGATTACCTGCTGCCGCGATCCCGCCGCTACCGGCGCGGCATTCTGTCGAATATCCTGTAGACGGCCGTTTCAGATTCTTTTTTAAGCGGGCTTTTCAAGATATTCTGGACCAGTTTGACCGCCAGGGCCTCCACTAAAGCTATCCTGGCCTCATCTTTGTCCAGATAGACCTTAACATCCCTGCCGGCGCCGGAAGCTTCGAATAAAGTTTCGCCGGTGGCCGCTGAGATCATCTTAAGTTTAAGTCTGACCGACTTCCTGACGACAAAACCCACGTTCTGAAAAGTGAAATCTTCAAGGGCGCCGTAGCACAGCAGGTCCGCGCCGAACAGTTCGGCTATGTCCGCCGGACGCGCCGACGACAACTGCCCTCCGTCCGTGATGCCTATTGCCCGGAGCTTCAGATCGGTTTCGGCCGGTTCAAAAGGCGCGTACCCCCATTTGGAAAACCTGTCCGCCACAAATCCCCGGAGCATCTCGGGGGCGGTCACGTCGATCGTCTGATTTTCAAAGGGCAGAATGACGACGCGCGGATCGGCCGCGGCGCGCAGCTCAGGCGAGATAAGATAGCTCCCGCCGCCGGCGCAGGACGCCAAAAGCCCCGCGGCCAGCGCAAACCCGAAAGTTTTAATAAAAACTTTCGGGAGGGATGAGGGATGAAAGATGAAGGATGAAACTATACGGAAACGATTCTGTTTTCTCATCCCTCAGCCCTCATCCTTCATCCCTCCGAAAAGCGCAATTGACATCAATTGCGCTTTTCAGGCCTACTCTCTGAGCGAAAACACCACTTCAAACTGGCTGACGCTTTCAAGATCCATGACGAACACGCCCGTTCTCAAAAGCGCGCTGGCAAATTCCTGCGCGTCGGGGCTTTTCAGCATTACCGTCATCACGGCTTCGCCGCCGGCGTAACTTTCAAAAGCGGCCCCGATGAGATCAAGCCTTTCCACCGCCTCCTTGAGCTTGCGCGCCGCCTCCATGCCTGAAAGTCCGGTCACGCGCAAGGTAACGGGAGACTCCGGTTTTAAAATTTTATCCATCCGGCCCGCGATATTCTGCGCCAGGAGTTCGCCGGCCGTCGCCAGCGCTTTTTTGAACGCCGCCTCCTCGGAAACATCCAGGGCGTTCGCCTGGCTTGAAACCTCGCTGATCCGCCTTCCGGACGCCTCGAATATCTTCATCCGGGCCTCGGCGCGCGCCGGGTAAAAACCCGGCTGCACATTCTGGGCCGCGGATAAGGGGAAGGCTTCGGCTTTACACAGGAAGACAAGGCCGGCGCCGGAAGCGCCTGCGGCATCAAAAAAAGCGCTTGCGTCCGCCGAATTGCTTTCATCATCAAACCATGACTGCGATAAAGCCCACCCGGTCTCCGGCGCTTTAAGCCCGGCGAAAAACAGCGTGTCCCGGCCTTTAAAATAGCCGGTGAAGGCCCTGGCGAAATCGCCGCCGGCGGAGGGCCGGGTATTGAAATATTCGCCCGCCATAAGCGCGGCCTTCCGGCTGCGCCCCGGCTGGGCGCAAAGCTGAAGGCCTTTTAAAGCCGCGTTCACTTTGTCCACGTAAACATAAGCTTTGATCCTTACCCTGTACAGGGCTCCTTCCGCGCCCTGAGAGAGCACCTTGTGCTTTTTCACGTATAGCTGGGGGGTTGTAAGCAGGTTCTGCCTGAAAAGGTCGTATTTTTCCGCTTTGGCGGCCGGGTCGATAAAGAGATCAGCCGCGGCGGATACGGCGTTTTTCTGGGCTTCGCTTACCGCGGCATTGGCGGCGGCCTGGAGGTCGCCGCCGTTATAAGGGACCGAACCCTCGATCGTGATGGGTTCGACGCTCTCCTTTAAAGCCCTGGCGGAGGGGCTGCCTGCGCAGGCGGCGAAAAGGCCCGCTAACATTAAAAACGATGTGGATTTTAGAACATTATTCATAAAGCTTCTCCTGTATTCCATTTAAAATTTCTTTTTCACGCTTAATTTCTGCACGTTGCCCAGTTCGCCGAACGGCGACATGGAATAATCCAGCCCGGTGTTTAAGAAATACAGGCCCACGCCGGCTGAGAATCCCCCCTTTACGCTTCCCGCTTCACGCTTTCCGGAGATGTCCATCATATACCCGGTTCTCAGCGCAAAGCCGGGCATAAAGTTGTAATTCATGCCCATATTATAATTATTCCGTTTCTCATTTACAAATCGCTTGAGGTCCAGGGATAGCTCCACGCCAGGCAAGGCCGTGAGAAGCAGCCCGGCTGAAACGGACAGCGGCAGCGGGTCCGACTGGTCTATGTAACGCATGGGCGTGCCCAGGTTCTGCACCGCCAGCGCCACGTACACCGGCAGGCCGGTAAGCCTCCTGCCCGCGCCTATATCCACGGCAAAGGCGCTCGCCCTGCTGCCC